>JBKPAK010000133.1:0-28788 GCA_046726415.1 Candidatus Methylomirabilota bacterium | reverse complement strand
ACACTGACGATGGCGTAGCGCCGGCTGGCACGCACGCTCGGTCTGGTGGCCGGTGATCTTCATGGCCACCGACCGCGGCACGCCGGCGCGCTCGAGGTTGCGAACCGCGTGTGTCGTCGCTGGTACACCCCGGCTGAAGCTCGAAATCTGTTTGAGCGCCTGGGGAAGAGTGGACGGAACATCTACGCGCTCACCGAACTAACCCTTGACCTCGTGTTTCCGCTGATTTACGGATCTCTATTCTGCCTACTGACGGCCTCCTTGGCTCGCGCCCAGTGGGCTTGGCTTGTCACGATCCCCCTGTTCGCCGCGCTGTCAGACCTCGTCGAGAACAGCATCGTCGCGTATCTCGCATGGAGCTACGCTGGTCAGGAGTCAAGCTTGGCGTGGCTCGCCGCGGCGGTGACGCTGATCAAGACTCTCCTCCTTGGCTTGTCGCTCCTGATCTTGTTTGCTGGTGGCGCATACGGGCTGCTGCTCTCCTCGCCCCCGGCCGCTGGACGATGAACACGGAGTTGCGCGGGCCGGCCCGACTGTGAAGTCAACGCCACGACCGTGGCCCGAAGAGCGCCGTCGCGGCGCGCGCCGTGTCCGGGAGTAGGTCCGTCCATCGGTGTTGCCTCGACAGGCGCAGGAGGATTTTCGGCTCGGGCCGGCGGCAACCGATTGCTTGTCACTGGAGGAGACCTCGGCCCGTGACGATAGCCCGAGCGCCGCCGGCCGGTCAGCCGCCTCTTTACCAAGCGGCGCCGGGTTTCGATTTGACAGCCGGAAAGAATCGGGCCAATAATCGCGCCGCACGGAACTCTGCTGCTCCATGCTGGCGGGAAAGGCATCACCTGATGAGTGACACGGTTCGGCTGTCTTTCTCCCTCCTCCGCGCCGAGTTCCAGCTGCGGCGATGACCTCCGGTGCCGGGCTGCTCCTGTCGTGCGAGCGGGATGAGCGCCTCGGTCTAAGTGCCCTGATTGAGCAGCACCTCAGCTCTAGTTCGCTTTCGCCTCCGACTACCGGGTCACACCGATTCGGATGAGCAGGTCGACATGTCCACTGTGCCACAAGGCTCAGTGACCTCGCTGTGGCGATACCCGGTCAAGTCCATGCAGGGACAGGAACACTGCAGAAGGAGCACACACCATGGCGCAGCCTGCCGCTAAGAGCCAGGTTACGGTCGGCGACATTCGGATCACCTATCTCCCCGACGGGCACGGGAGGATCGACAAGTTCGCGATGTTTCCGGGGACAACGGAGGAGGGATGGAGGCTACATCCCGAGTGGGTTGATGAGCGGGGCCGGGTCGTCGCCAGCATGGGCGGCTTCCTCATTCAGACCGCGGGTCGCAACATTCTGGTGGACACGGGCTTCGGAGAGCACGAAGCCGAGTTCCCGGGATTCGGTCCATTTGTCGGTGGGCGGTTGCTGGAGCACCTGGCTGGGACTGGTCTCGAGCCGCGGGACATCGACACCGTCGCGTACACCCACCTGCACCTCGACCATGTCGGCTGGACCAGTCGTGTGGTGAACGGCAACCGCGAGCTGACGTTCTCCAGGGCCAAGCATCTGCTGATGTCGTCGGAGTGGAACTACTGGACGGGCCCGGAGCCCGGCGAGGTCCACGGTGCGGTGGGACCCAGTCTCGAGGAGGTCCGGCAGCCCCTGGCGAACCGAACGGAATTCATTGGCGACGGGCAGGCGATCGCGCCAGGCGTCAACGTGCTCGCGACGCCGGGGCATACGCCCGGTCATCTGTCCTTGGTGGTGTCCTCGGGAGCTGAGCGCGCGATCATCCTGGGCGACGTGATGCACTGCCCGTCCAGTTCGACGAGGCGGATTGGGGCGTCGTGTTCGACATCGACCCGAACCTGGCCCGACGCACACGGGATCGCCTGATGACAGAGCTCGAGGATCCGTCCACCATCAGCGCCGACGGCCACTTTGCCGATGTGGTCTTTGGCCGGGTGATCCCCGCTCAAGGCAAACGGCAATGGAGAGGACTTCGCTGATCGCCGCGCCTCTCTGGCGCACGGATCCAGGACGGACCGACGATCACCGTAATGGCGATCGTCGAGAGCGGAAACGACGTCCAGATCGCGCCCCACACTTGGGTGGCGTTGCGCCGATCGCCGACACATCGTTGGGGGGGGCCTTCGGCGTTATGCGCAGCGTCACGTTCAGTTCGGCGTCATGCGTGGCGTGACGTTCAGATTGACGGGCTCAACTGCGCGTCATCCCAGGACGAGATCGGCCAGCCGATCCGCGAGGACATACCGCGAAATCCCGTGAACGCGGCGGCGCCGGAGCAGCCCCGCAATGACCAAGGTCACGAGATCTCTGCGCGCTGCTTCGCCTGAAATCCCGAACCGGGAAACCAGATCGCCGCGCCGCACACTGCCGTGGCTGGTCGCGAGCTCGAGCGCCTCGCGCTGCCGCGGCGTCAAGTCGAGGTCAACGGCACGCGCTCCGGAGAGCGGCGATCCTTTCGGCGATGCGGTTGTGTCCACATCGCGCAGCTGGAGATCCTCGGGTCGGATCCACTCGCCAGCGGCGAAGATCACGGCCCGGCTCACCGCGTGGGCAAGCTCCCGGACATTGCCGGGCCAGTGATGGCTCTGGAGCCTGCGCCAGGCCTCGCGGCTCACGCCGCGGACCTTCACGCCGTGCCGGCGGCAATGGACCTCGACGAAGTGCTCGACAAGCAACGGGATGTCTTCGCGCCGTGCGCGGAGCGGCGGCACGTGCAGAACCACTTCGGTCAGTCGGTCGTGCAAGTCGGGAAGGAACTCCCTTTCGGAGATCGCGCGCTCGAGATCCTTGCTGGTGGCCGCGATCAGCCGGACATCGACGAGCGCCGGTAGCTTCGCTCCGACGGGCCGTACTTCGCCCTGTTCGATCGCGCGGAGGAGCATCGCCTGGCCCTCGAATGAGAGGGTGCTGACCTCATCGGCGAACAGCGTCCCGCCGTCCGCGGCGGCGTAGAGCCCTTGTCTCCGTTCGAGGGCCCCCGTGAACGCGCCACGCTCATGGCCGAAGAGCTCGCTGGCGAGAAGGTCGCGGTGGAGAGCGGCGCAATTGATTTTGACGTAGACCGCACCATTCCTGCGGCTCAGTCGTTGAAGCGAGTTGGCGACCAGCTCCTTACCGGTTCCGCGTTCGCCGCGGATCAGCACGGTGGCGTCGGTTCGAGCCACTCGCTCAATCCGCCGGAAGAGCGCCTGCATCTGGGCGCTCCGGCCAATCATTCCGTGGAAAGACGCCTCCACGCTGGAGGCCATCCCCGTCCCTACCGCTGCACCTCCACCCTCAGAGCAAACCGCTCCTTGACGCCGCGCACCTGCTCGCGCGCCACCCGAAGCTCAATCTCGAGCCGGCCCGTCTCTTGGAGCAGACGCCGGTTGTTCCGGGGACTGTCGTTCACCAGATGGGTGCGCGGGCCCGGACTCATCGCAGCCTCCCCTCGGCGCTCCACGCGAGCAGCCGCATCGCCACGCGCGTGCCGATGCTCTCGGGCTGCACTTCGAGCCACGCCTGGCCGCCATAGATGGCCGCGAGCTGGGCGCGCAGCGTGTCGAGCCCGTGGCCGGCGGGCGCCTCCGCCAGCGCGAAGCCCGGCCCGTCGCCCAGACCGTGCGCGTGAGCAGACCGTCGACGAGATGGCGTTCGACCCAGATTTTGGCCCCCTCGGGCCGCACGCCCGCCACGTGCTTGATGCTGTTCCATGGCCGAACCTCCCGTGGCCTGGAGGGTGCCCGAGGCGGAGATGCCAAGGCCGGGGAATCGTACGAACGGTCAAAATCGGCGTATGAAACGGTCAAAATCGGTACTGAATGGGCATTCACTTTCAGTGAAATGCCTGGGGCCACTCTCACGTGCTGTGATCGAGGCGACCCCTCTGCCCGGATCGGGCAGCATCGGCCAGGGACCATCTCGGTCAATGTCTGTTGTTCGGACGCTTGCTTTCACTGGCGTGGGTGACGGTGGCGACGGCTCGTCGCCCCAATCTCGGCGCGGCGAGAGATGCCGGTCCTCCGCGCGTCGGCGTCTTTTGCCGGCGCCGTGCTAGTCAACCCCTGTTTCATCAGGACGGACCCTACTGTTCTCGTGCTACCGCTTCCGTCCCTTTGAGTCGTCCTGCTGGTCAGGACCAGCCCGCCAGCCGCGGCCTCTTGATTCCGCCCCCGGAGAAAGCCATCCCCTCCTATCTATGCGCTACGGTGCCGCAAGTTCGTCGAGCAGAGTCTTCGCCTGCTGGAGGTCGGCGGTGTCGAACCCCTCTGTAAACCGGCCGTAGATATCGGAGAGCAGTCGTCGCGCTTCGTATCGCTTGCCTTGCCGGGCGAGCAACCCGCTCAGACTCGTCACCGCGCGCAGCTCCCACGAGGTCGCGCGCTGCCGGCCCGCGATCTCGACCGCTTGACGGAAGGCGATCTCGGCCTCGGACTCGTTCGCCGGATCACGCACCAGCAGTAACTCTCCTTTGAGCCGATAGAGCTCGGCGTCCCAGGAGCGCTCTTCGGTCGCGGCGGCGACGGTCAGGGCTTCCACGGCCGCGCTCAGGCCCTCGTCGGCCTCTCCGTGCTTTAAGTGCGCCCCGGCCAGGAGCGAAAGGAAGTACGGGACGAAGAGCTCGCTGCCCATCGCCCGGTATTCGCCGATACCCTGACGGACCTGAGCGATGCCGGCCGCGCCTCGCCCTTCGACTGCCTGGACCCAGCCGTCGAGAATCTGTCCCGCCAATAGCCACTGCTGAAAGCCGTGCTCGGCCGAAAGGGCGACGACTGACTCGGCGAGCTGCCGTGTCGTCTCGACGTCCCTTCGGAGCTGATGGATCATGCCTACCCAGTGCATGGCGAGGGCGACGCTGTGCGGATGAGAGAGCTCCCGGGCCAGAGCGATCGCTGCCTGGCCGCTCTCGACGGCGCCTGTCGGGCATCCGAGGATCCACAGCGTCAGCCCCGACATCATTCGGCAGCACACGCCGGGATCGTGGCCGCCGTAGAGAACAGCGTGCGACTGGTGCTGCTCCCGATCATAAAGAGCCATCCCCTGCCCGAAGTGTCTTCGTGCCGCCTCGAACTCACCGAGCCAGAGCATGGTGGCCCACATCGGGTGGTGCCCTTCGAGGAGGAGTGCCGGATCACCCTGTCGTTCGGCGAGCGCCAGAAGCTCCTCCGCGATGCGGCGAGACGCCCCGAGTCGTCCCCGCCAGCTCGTGTAGAGCCAGAGTCCCCACAGGGCCCGGAACAGCTCAGTGCGCTCGCCAACCCGCTCGGCCAGGTCACGCGCTCGCGAGTAGGCCTTCTCGGCTTCCGCTGCCGCCAAGCCCTTGGCCGCCTGGTGTGCCTGCCCGAGTGCCAAGAGGAGCTCCATCTCCTGCCGCAGGCGCTCGCGGGTCGCAGGCAATCTCTGCACGAGGTCGAGCCCCTGCGTGAAAAACGCGATGGCCTCGGCGTTGGCCGAGCGCATGAGCGCTTTGGTCCCCGCCTCACGGAGATACCGGAGGGCCTTGTCCCAGACTTCGCCGCGGACCGCGTGATGTGCGAGCCGTTCGACCTGCTCGCTCAGCCGGTCCGCGTAGAGCCGCTCGATCGCCTCGACGATCCGGGCGTGAAGCGCGCGCCGGCGGTCGTGGAGCAGGCTTCCGTAGGCGACCTCGTGCGTCAGCGCGTGCTTGAACGTGTACTCGCGCTCGGGGAGGAGCCGCGTTTCGTAGAGGAACTCGGTCGACTGAAGCTCGCCGAGACTGCGGTGCAGGGTGTCCTCGCGCTCGTCGGCGATCGCTTGGAGCAGTGAGAGCTGCACATCCTTGCCGATCACCGCAGCGCACTGGACGAGGCGTCGCTCCTCGGGCGCCAGCCGGTCGAGGCGGGCGCGGAGCACGCTCTGGACCGTGTCAGGAACCTCGACCGCAGTCGTGGCCGCCAGCTCGGTCCCGACCGACTGCGCCATCTCCTCCAGAAAGAACGGATTGCCTTCGGCGCGCTGGAGGATGGCCAGGGCGAGCGCGTGGAGGACCGCTCCGTGCCCGAGAGTCGCCTCGAGCATGAGGCGGCTCTCGGAACCCGAGAGCGGAGGGAGCGCGATCTGGGTGGCATACGACCTGTCGGACCACGACGGGCGGTAGCCGGGGCGATAGGTGACGACGATCAGGGCCGGAACCGCCGGCAGGCGCTCCACGAGGACGTTCAGGAACTCCTCGGAGGCCCGGTCGATCCAGTGCAGGTCCTCGACGGCAAGGATCACGGGGGGCTTCCCGCCCCCGAAGCAGAGCTGCTGGAGTGCCTCGAACGTGCGGGCCTTCAGGACCCCCGGCCCGACGTCCCCGAGCTGCGCGGCCGTCTCCGGCAGCCCGAGCAGGTGGAGCAGGTACACGGCATCCCGCTCGGGATCAGCTCCGACACGCTTGAGGACGGCGCGGACAGCCGCCCTCACACGAACGTGATCATCCCCCTCGCCGATCCCACAGGCCTGCCGGAGGATCTCGAGCACGGGAACGTACGGGTGCGCCGTCGTGTACGAGTAGCAATGTCCCTCGACAAAGGCCGCATCACCACTTCGCCGGAACTGGAGGAGGAGACGCGACTTGCCGATCCCGGCGTCCCCGACGATCCCAACCACCTGACCGTGCCCTTCTGTAGCGAGAGTCAGCCGATGCCGGAGGACTCGCAGCTCATCGTCGCGGCCGACGAACGGAGTGAGCCGTGCCCGCGCAGCGAGGCCAGAATCGCCGCCGAGAAGGCGCCACACGGACGCCGGAGTTTCCGCCCCGCCCGCGAAAGTCAGTTCGAAGCGCCGCTCCAGGAACGTGGCCGCCTGCGCGCTCGCGACGATGGTGTCGGGCGCGGCTCGCTGGACCAGGTCCTCGAGCACGGCCAATGCGACGCGTTTGGCATCGACGTCGATGGTGGGCGTCGCCCCGGCACCGACCAGGAACGTGCCGGCATGGACGGCCATCGTCGCTTCCCAGGGGCGGCGTTCCTCCACGCGCGCCCGCGCCACCTTCTTCTGGATTGCCAGCGCGGCGTGAGCCGCGCGCCGCGCGGCGTCCTCCGTCGGCTCGAGCCCGAAGACGGCCACCACGGCACGCGGCCCGAGATCCTCGATGCGACCACCGAAGCTGTGGATCTTGTCCACGACCTCCTCGAGGGCGCGGCTCACGGAAGTCGAAGCGTCCTCCCCCGAAGTCGTGAGGGATGCGCGCAGGAGCGCGAGGTGCCGTGCTTCCCACCGGAGCGGGGCCGGCGGCGGCGGTTCTACTCTTAGTCGCGGCTCTCGTGGGCGGTCGGGTCTCGTCGTTCCGGCCTCGGGCTGGAGGCCATGCTTCTTCATGCGATAGCGCAGTGTGTTAGGAGGCATGTCCAGTCGCGTCGCCGCGTGCGTGACGTTCCAATCGGTCTCACGAAGCGCCGCGAGCAGATGCTCGCGCTCCACATCGCCCACGACGTGGCGAAGGGCGACCGCCTCGTCCGGGCGATCACCCGCCCCGCGACGGGTTGACGGCGCCCGGTCGGCCTCGGGCAGTCCGAGCATCGCGGCGGTTACGTCGTCTCCATCTCCCAGGAGGGCGACGCGCTCCATGAGGTTGGCCAGCTCGCGCACGTTGCCGGGCCAGCGATAGCGCAGTAACGCCTGCTGGGCCTCCGAGCCGATGGTCTTCGGTGGCAACCGATGGTCGGCGCAGGCGCGCCCCAAGAAGTATTCGGCAAGCCGCACAATATCTCCGCCGCGGTCGCGGAGCGGAGGCAGCGTGAGAGTGAGGACCGAGAGGCGGTGGTAAAGCGCGGCGAGAAACCGTCCCTTGCGCATCGCGCCCTCGAGCGGTTCGCTCGTCGCGGCGATGACGGCGACGTCGACGGTTTCGCTGCGCGTGGCGCCGAGCCGGCGTAGCTCCCCGTCCTCGAGCACCTTCAGGAGCTTCGGCTGGAGCTCCACTGGCAGAAGTCCGACCTCGTCGAGGACGATGCTGCCGCGGTGGGCCACCTGGAAGAGTCCGGGTTTCGCCTGCCGGGCATCGGTGAAGGCGCCGCGCTCGAAGCCGAACAACTCCGCCTCGAGCAGCGTCTCGGGGATCGCCGCACAGTTGACGTCGACGAATGGGGCGTCGCGGCGCGGCCCGAGCCGCTGGATCAGGCGCGCGGTCACCCCTTTGCCGGTTCCGGTCTCGCCGAGGATGAGGACGGGTGGCGGCCGTCGCGAATCGGACTGCCGCCGGACGAGGCGGAGCACCTGCTCGCGGACCGAGGCGACACCAGCACTGTCCCCGATCAGCTCCGTCCCGACCATGGTCGCGACTATCCTACTGCCGCCACCGGAGCCGTGGCCAGCCTCCGAATTTTCGCCGCGATTCCTCGCCATCCCACCTCCTGGTCCGTGGCGTTCGATGCAGAAGTGCGCGTGCTGACTGGAGTTCGAGCGTGGCATCCCTCTTGCCCATCGACCGCAGCGAGGAGATCCGCATGACACTCTCAGGGAGCGCCACGCGCTTCAACTAGGCTTGGGCGACCGGAGACTCGGATGCCCTCGAGGCGGCGAGCATGCCCACCACTGTCCACTGGATTCTGGGAGTTCGTCGAGCGGGGAGGGAGCTACGCGGCGCGGCTCGCGCTCTGGCGCCTAACGACATGAACTCGGAATACCACCGTGAACGGTCCATCCCGCTTGTTGCCGCAGATGTGCGTGAAGCCGAGGACGTTAACCCAAGCCGAAATCACAGGGGAAAAGCCATGATGAAGCGGAGTTGGGTCGCTCGGGGTCAAACGACCACGGTTCGTTTGGTGTCTCCCGTACTGTATGCCGCGCTGGCGATCGTGCTCGCGGGCGGTTGCGCCCATTCGCGCGAAAACGCCTCGGCATCAGGCTCGTCGCAGCCGATCGCGAGTCCATGGGCGCTGCCGACCTCGACGATGCATTGGAACGAATATGCGTGTGAGTTGATCGCGCGCAATCAGGTCGGCCAGTTTCCCGCTGCCCGCGCGCTCGCATACACGAATCTGGCGATCAACAACGCGATCGTCGTGGCCCGACAGCAGGGACGCAAGCCGGACGGCGCCGCGGCCGGCGCCGCCGCTGCCGTCCTGACGTACCTCTTCCCGAAAGACGAGCAGGCGATCGCCACCCGCCTGTCTGGCGAGACGGCCGCGCTTGGGGCCGATGGCCGCTCGGACTTCGCGGCCGGTGTCGAGATCGGGGGTGCGGTCGCCTCGGACGTCATCACGGCCGCGAAGGCCGACCGCGCCGGCCTCACCTGGTCCGGCCCGGCGCCGACCGGCCCCGACAAATGGTCCAGCCACGTGCAGCCGCCGCGCCCGCCGCTCGGGCCACGGCTGGGCGAGATGCGGCCGTTTTTCCTGACGACCGGCGCGGACTTTCGCACTCCGGGGCCACCAGCCTTCGATTCGCCGACGTTCCGGGCAGCGGTGGCCGAGGTACGCGCGGTTTCGGACAAGCGGACCAACGAGCAGCTTCGGATCGCTCAGTACTGGGAACAGCTGACTGGCGCATTTACCGCCGGCTTTTGGAACGATGTGGCCCGCAATGCCATCTCGGCGCACGACCTCTCCGAGCCCGAGTCCGCGCGGGTTCTCGCCATGGTGCACATGGTCGCGGTAGACGCGTTCATCGCCTGCCACGACACCAAATACACGTACTGGGTCCCACGGCCGACGCAGCTCGATTCGGGAATTCGCCTGACGATCGGCCTTCCGAACCACCCGTCGTATCCGAGCAACCACGCCTGCGTCTCGGGGGCAATCGGCCTCGTCCTCGACCAGCAGTTCCGCGACCAGGGCGGCCGCTACTTCGCGATGGGTCGACAGGCCGGCGAGTCGCGGGTGTACGCGGGAATCCATTACCGCTTTGACGTCGACGATGGATTTGTCATCGCACGCAAGGTGGCCGCGCGAGCCCTCCAGGGAGGGGTTCCTTCAGACCGGCCATTCGTGCCGCTCGGGCGCTGAGGCGAAGGCGCGGAGACTCCGACGGGCCGGGCGTGGGCTCGCGTGGGATCATGGTCCGTGCAACGACGCGCTCGCTCGCCGCCCACCAGGCGATCGCGCCTCGCGCTTGACGAGCTTCCCCGCATCGTTGCCGGCAGCCGCACTGCGAGCTGCGGGAACGCCATCACGAGGGCGATGCCGAGGACGTAGACGAGGAAGAACGGCACGAAAGCCGGCAGGGCGACCGAACCAATGCTTCTACACGGCGAGGTGCGTACGGCGGACCTCCTCGTTGCCGAGGAACTCCGTCATCGAGCCGTGATAGCGCACCATGCCCTTCTCGAGGATGTCGACGCGGTCGCCTTCACCGAGCCCTGGTGGAGGACGGTGATGCGCCGGGCCGCTGCGAAGACCACGTCCGTGTGCGCGCGGGGACCTCGAGAACCGGCTCAAGGAGCTGCACCACGGGCTGGAGCTGGACCGCAGCAGTTGTTCGGGGTTCTGGGCCAACCAGCTGTGGGTGCGGCTGACCCTGGTGGCGCACATCCTGTTGCAGGACTGCGGCGCAGGGCCGTCGACACGACGTGCTCCAGCGCGCAGATCAGCGCGCTCCGAGAGCGGCTCATCGAGCTCGCCGCTCTCGTCGAATGCTCGGTCCGTCGTATTGTCCATTTACCGCGGCACTTCCCCTGGCTGGCGGACTGGCGTCAGTTCGTGCGGGTAGTCGGCGCCACTCCGTAACTGTCGCGGTCGGTCAGCGGCGCGGCTTGACCCCGGGAGGAGTGTCGGTCGCGCGTGCGCCGGCCGGGCCCGACGAGGAGGCCCGATGCCACAGATCTCGAGGCAAGAGTTCGAACGGCTGCCCCTGCGAGTTCATGACTTTCTTGCCGGCGTGCCGCTCCATGACGTGTGGGCCATCGATTTGCCGCGGGTGCGCTCCGGCATCACGCTGGATGAGTTCTTGCGGGCCGCCGGCGCGCATCCGTTCACACCGTCGCCGGTCGTGCGCGCGCTCCTCGGCACCCGTCTCTTCGTCGGCCGGCTCCTCGCTTGGGATCGCGAGCCGGACGCAAGGGGGAGGGAGACCTTCGCAACCCGTCTGACCACCGCCGATCGCTCGAAATCCCTGGCGCCGGCGGGCACGCGCGAGGGACTCTTCCGCATCGTGTACCGCTTCGAGAACGAGCAGCTTCTCGAGCTGATCAACCGTACCGCCCACGCCGCAGCGCTGAGCGCCCTCGTCGAAACGGCCAATGCCTACCGCTTCTATTTCGGTGTTTACGTGCGCCGCGTCGGCCGCGTGACGCCGGTTTATATGGCCCTCATCGACCCGTTCCGCAAGTTGATCGTCTATCCGTCGCTCCTGCGCAGCGTTCGCGCGACCTGGAACCAAACCTTCAGAACCGCCTGACAACGCCGCGAGCGCCACCTCCGCGTTGATTTCGTGAAACAGTAGGGAAGCATCTCGGCAGCACCGTCATAGTAGGGTGGACGCTTCGGTATCCGCTGCTTCCCCTCCGGTCGATGAGCGGGCCGGCTACGGGCGTAAGACGCGAAATTCGTGCGGCACCCCTGCGCACGCTACGCGGCAATGGGGGTATTCAGCCCCGCGCAAAGGGCGCCCCCTCAAAGCGGGTTGGGGCCGACGACTTCCCAGCGGTAACGCTCACGGAGTGTGTTGCCTTCGTCGGCGTTGATCGGGCCGGCGGGGCGCTTCAACAGCTCCTCGATATAGCCGCCGGCGGCGGCCGGGGTGTAGAGAAACAAGACGCGACCGGTTTCGCTGCCGGTGCTCTTCCAAGCATGCGGGACGTTGCGCGGGAAGAACGCGCAGGTTCCGGGCCCGCCGACGGTAACCTCGTCGCCGATCTTAAAGGTGATCTCGCCCGCTAGCACCCAGGCAACCTCGTCGCTGTCGCGGTGTAGATGGAAGAGGCTCTTGGTGCCGATGGGCGCGGTTTCCTCGAACAGCATGATGCTCTCATTGGTCTCGTGGCCGAGTAGCTTCAACGCGGCGAAGCGACCAGGCGCCGTCATGTCGAGATGCTTGCCGCCGCCCGCGGGTACAACAAAGCCTTTTGTTGCGGTCATGCTGGTGTCCTTCCCTGTGGCGGAGGATGAACTTCGGCCACATGAGCATCAATGTACACCGAGTCCCGCCCGCGCGGCTCGATCTGCCCCCCGCGGATTCGATGCGCTCGTCCGCGCCAGCAGCACTACTACGACAACGACGTGTCCGAGGTGAGCGCTTCGTTCGGGCAGTGGCGGGCTGACTCTCTCGATACGATCGGGAGTTTGGCATGTCCTCTGGACCGCCCAAAACCCGGCAACCGAAGGCCTCTACGCCCGCATCCAACATCTGCACGCGGCTGAGCTTATTTGCGGATTGGGGTTAGCAAACCGTCCCGGGCCTGAGCGCCTGATCCGGGATGGTCAAGCCGGCGCCCGGAAGGCGCCACTCGAGGAATTCTTCACACCCGAGGTCGTCGAAGGCCTGCAGGATGCGCTCGAGGTGGCTCCACCAGATCCACGGCCCGAGCTTCAGTGCGCTTTGCCAGACGGGTACGGCGAGTTGCCAGATAACGGAGAGCCGGTAATCCTCCCACAGCGTCTCGAAGCGATAGTCGCTCACCCCGTGTGCTCCCAGGGCGTCGTGATACCGACGCAGTAATGTCCTCTCCAGGCGCCGTCGTCGCTCCGGGTACCAGTGCACGGCCATCATGTAGGCCAGGTCTTCCGCGGCGAGATCGAGCCTCCACCCGTCCCAGTCGATCAGGCGAGGGCCACCCGCCGCCGAGTCCCGCGGATACATCAGATTCCACACATGCGCGTCCCCATGCACGATCGTGAGGTCCTTGCGCGAGCGATATCGCGACGTCAGACTCCACGCCGAACCGATGGCGCGCTCGTAGAGCCGGCGGCGCTCCATCGGGAGCCGGTCCCCCAGGCAGTCCACGAAGGCGGCAAACCGCCTCTGATAGTTCTCCAGCCACCCGGCCAGGGCAGCCGTCCCCGGCGCCTCGCGAACCGCAGCCTTCGACATCGACGACCGCGGCCGGATCGTCGGCTTCTTCGTCGATGCCGTGGGACCAGGCCACGGGTTCTTGCTGGACAAAGGCGCGTTCACCACGATCGACGTCCCCGGGCGACTCGGGAACCCGGCCGACCCAGATCATCGGCATCAACAACCGCGGCCAGATGGTGGACGTCTACATCGATGCCGGGGGAATCGTCCAGGGGTTTCTGATGGACAAGAAGGGCGTCGTCACCGCGATCGATCATCCCGACGCGTCGCCACCCCCTTCGGTACCGTACCGTTCGGATCAACGACCGAGGCCAGATCGTCGGAAGTTTTCGGTGAGCGGAGCTCAGCGGCATACGGTTCGCCGCCATTCTACGCGCGACGCCAATGAGCTCGTGGCGACTGCACCAGAGGGCTGACGATCCGGTCACAGGAAGGAGGCCAGCATGGCATCGATACTGCACTCGCGTCCCCCATGGCAGGATGGCCTCCATTGCCGCCGTGGCAGTGGCCACCGCGCTCGCTCTGGCCAGTGCAGTGCCGGCCGGCGTGGGCCCAGGCGCCGCCGGGCCTTTCCGAGGATGCGACCACAGCGTTCGATATCAATGATCGAGGCCAGATCGTGGGCGCTTCGTTTCGGGGGCCAGGCAATGGTCAATCGCGCCGCGGCTCCGGCTCTGCGGGCATCGACGTACCCGCGACGCACGTCAGCGGGCCCTTCGGCGGATCGATGCCGGCATCGCGCCGCACGCGGGCGCACCATATCTCGCGCGAGTACGCCGCGCATTGTTCACTTCGGCCCGCCGCGCCCGAGAGCCCGGCATTTCGGGCCCGAGGTCATCCCACCAGGCTCGACGCTCCGTATCTAGGAGTGCGAATGCGCCCAAGGAGGGATGCGATGAAAGACCACGGATCCGACCACGCGCCGGTGAGCCGCCGCCAGTTCTTGCTCGGGCTGGGCAGCGCCGGGGCGGTGGTCAGCGCTGGCCTCTCGCCGGTGCTGGCGTCCGACAACTCCTCGGCACCGCCCGCCGGGCGCTTCGACGCTCAGGTTCCCACGGCATGGTTTGACCTGGCACTGCGCCTGGTCAGGACCACGGCCGGCTTCACGCCTCCAGTCGCTTCACGAGCGTTGGCCTACGCCGGCATCACGCTGTACGAGGCGATGGTGCCTGGCATGCCCGGCTACCGATCGCTCGAAGGTGAGCTGCCAGGCTTCCCGGGCTTGCCCCGACGGGCACGGCGCGCCGATCTCCACTGGCCGGTCGTGGCCAACGCTGCTCTCGGCGCCATCCTGCGCCACCTGTTTCCCACCGCGTCGGCGGAGGATCTCGCCGCCGTCGACGCCCTGGACGCGTCTTTCGGTGACGGCTTCCGGCGCAGCGTCGCCCGGAACGTGCTCAGGCACTCGGAGCAATGGGGCGCGGCGGTGGCGGACCTCGTCTTCGCCTGGTCGAAAGGCGACGGCGGCCACGAGGGTTACCTCCGCAGCTTCCCGGTCGAGTACGTCCCGCCCGTGGGCCCCGGACTGTGGCAGCCCACCCCACCTGCATTCCTCCGGGCCCTACAGCCGTTCTGGGGGGCGAACCGCACCTTCGCCGTCGTGGACGGCTCGGCGTGCCCGCCCGGCGATCCCACGCCCTATTCGGAGGATCCCTCGTCGGCGTTCGGGGCGGAGGCCTTCGAGGTTTACGCCGCCGTGAACAACCTCACCGACGAGCAGCGAGCGATCGCGCTCTTCTGGGCGGACGACCCCGGCGTCACCGCCACGCCGCCCGGGCACTCCGTCTCGATCGCGACCCAGGTGCTCAGAGCGATGGACGCCCGTCTCGACACGAGCGCAGAAACGTACGCGAAGGTGGGCATGGCCGTGGCCGACGCGTTCATCGCGTGCTGGGACGCGAAGTACGGCTACAACCTGCTGCGCCCGGTCACCTACATTCAGGCGTTCATCGACGTCGACTGGCTCCCGATCCTCGTCACGCCCCCGTTTCCCGAATACCCCTCGGGACACTCGGTACAGTCGGGAGCAGCGGCGCAGGTGCTGACCGACCTCTTCGGCCACCGCTACACCTTTGTCGACCGGACGCACGAGGACCGGGGACTCCCGGCCAGGTCCTTCACTTCGTTCTTCGAGGCGGCTCGTGAGGCCGCCATCTCTCGGGTGTATGGCGGCATCCACTACCGCCCCGCCATCGTTCGTGGACTCGAGCAGGGCCGGTGCATCGGCCAGGCAGTGAGCTCTCTCGAATTTCGTCGGCGACGCGCGCGCCACCGCATGGACTGAGCCGCCGCGGCCGAGGGGCGCGCGGCGACTGCCGCCGAACAAGGACGGGGCCTGGGCGAGCGTGAGCCTGAGGTTGTCCCTCGCCCAAGTCCACGGGCTCACGAACCTCGGCGTGATCCCCATGCGCCGACCAGGGCACAGTCGACTCGCCATCCACTCCTGACGGCACACGCAAGCCGGTGGTCCTCGTGACGGGCGCCAGTGGCGAGATCGGACACGGCCTGATCCAGGAGATCGCGGAACGCGGGACGTTTGATGTCCTGGCCCTCGACGTCCGCCCCCTCGACCCCGACCTCGCCCTGCGGTGCGCGGCCGTGCGGATTGGGGACATCCTCGACCGCCACCTCCTGGACCGGGTGCGAGCCGAGTTCGAAATCTCCATCGTCTTCCATCTGGCCGCGTTGCTGTCGACGCGGGCGGAGTTCGTCCCCGAGAGCGCGCACGAGATCAATGTGCAGGGACCCTGAACCTCCTCCACCTGGCCGTCGAGGAGGCCCGCGCGCTCGGCCATCCTGTCAAGTTCCTCTTCCCCAGCTCGATCGCCGTGTATGGCCTCCCGGACATCGCGACCAAGCACGCCGCGGGCAAGGTGGCCGAGGACGCCTGGCTGGCTCCGATCACCATCTACGGCTGTACCAAGCTCCACAGCGAGCATCTGGGCCGGTATTTCGCCCGGCACTATCGTCAGCTCGCCGCGGCGGGCCCGAGCGGCGTCGACTTCCGGGCCATCCGCCTTCCCGGCCTGCTCTCCGCCTTCACCGCACCGAGCGGAGGAACGAGCGACTATGCCCCGGAGATGATCCATGCCGCCGCCCGGGGGCGACCGTACTCGTGCTTCGTCCGCCCCGACACGCAGATCCCGTTCATGGTGATACCTGACGCCGTGGCCGCCCTGCTGGCCTTGATGGACGCCCCGGGCGAATCGCTGACGAGGGTGGTCTACAACGTCGCCGCCTTCAGCCTCAGCGCGGCCGAGCTGGTCGAGCGGATCAACGCGGCGTTTCCGGAGGCGGCGATCTCCTTCGCACCGGATGCGCTTGCTGGAGTCCGTCCTGGCCGATCGCAATCCGGGCTGGGTGTTTACGGATCGCGAAGGGCGGCCGACGGCGGCGGTCGTTGTCTCGCGCTTCAGCTTCACGTACCTGGGTGGGCGGCCTGACCGTGAACTCCTGGACTTCGCGCTGGCCGCCTCGACGCCGGTGGGCGTCGCCGATCGGAATGCGGAGACACAGCGCCCAGGCGCCGCTCGACCGGCGCTCTCGAGCCACTCGCGGCTGCCATCCGCGAGGTATCGCGAAGCGAGCCGGAGTTGAAATGTGACGTCGGTGAAGAGCCAGGCAAACTCCATGTTCTCGAACAGCCGCCGGGACGGACGCGTCACCACGACGACCCGATAGAGGTCGGAGAACCGCTTGTCCCGCGCGTTGTGGCCGAACAGCATCTCGCGCGGAAGGCGGTGACTCACCTCCTGGACATGCGCGCGCACGCCGCGCTCGGGGGTCCGCGGCAGGGTGTCCACGCAGGGCTAAGGGGGAAAGGTCGGCCGGCTCGGCCGGCGCGACAAGCTGTGGACCGGCTTCGCTCACGGGTCGCAATCGGCTTGACACAGTGTTGTCGCCACCCGACAATCGGCGCCTCGTAAGAGGTGGCCCACAAGGCCGGTAACCGATTAGCGTACAAGACGTTAGCGTACAAGAGAGGAGGAACCTTCCATGGGAATCCCGTTGAGAGATCAACGCTGACCGTCTGCGGCAACGATGACCCAGTATTGCTGATCCGCGTCCTCGGACCGGTCGCCGCCCAGGCGATCCCCATCGAGTCCGCGTCAATCAGTCGTGGAGAAGACAGGGCCCTCGTTCGTATCGTGCTTGTCCTTCGAGCTCGGCGGAGCGTCTCGGAAAAGATCGCCCGAAGGATCGAGCGGCTCGTGGATGTCGCCGAGGTCAGGATCTCTCCGGGCGAGTGAAGACTAGAGATGAACGGTTCAGAGTTCGCGGTAGACCTTGAGCAACGGTCGCCCATCAGAAGAGAGGAGAGTACATGATTCGCGGCCTCGTTCTCCTCGTCAATACCCGGGAGACGGCCAATGTGTGTGCGCCGAGCCTCGCCGCGCTGCGACCGCCGCTCCCCGCGGGCTTCGCCCGCGTCCGACATCAGCCGCACCTTGCCCCCGCAGCATCCGGCGGTTGCGCTGGAAGCTGGAGCGAGGCACACGAGGCGGAGAGGACATACGTCCATTTGCGCTTGCCGATGAAGTCGTAAGAGTCCGGAAGAGCTCGATCATGGAGAGCCGTGGGGGCCGGGCTAGAGAGCGTCCTGATCCTGCTGGCCGACCCTGATGCGAATCACCCCTTGCTCCTCGTCACCGTCACGCCTTCATCAGTAGCTCAGCGACGGGCCGACGGCGTGCATCTCCACGAGCGCACAAGGCATCAGAGCCAGCGTCACCGCCCAGATAGAGCGTCGTCCAGGCCAGGCTGCGGGAGAACCCTCCTCGACGTTCCGATGCGAAACATTTCGACGCACCTCCGAGCGCGCCGGCAGACAGCGTGAGCCGAGACCATATCATGCTGCTATCAAGATTCACGTTGAGGGTGGCAAGAAAGCGTCAAGGCCCCTTGAGTGCTCTTCGAGCACTGCATGCGGGCGCCCAAGACCTTTCCAATATCTTGAAGATTCCCCTACCACCATGAGGGGCATCTTGCTGACGGAGGGGCTCAAGGATCTGCTCGTCGAGGTATCGAAGCGCGCCCGCGAGGGCCGCTTCGATTACTTGCTCGTGGAGTCGACGGGCCTCTCGGAGCCGCTGCCCCGCGCGGAGCCTCGCCTCGGCCGGCGGACGGTCCTCACCTTTCCGCTCCTGCCTCCTCCGCAGAAGAACTGATCGCCGCCATCGGACTCGAGCCCCGAAACGCTTACTCCGCGCGGCATCTCGAGCACCTCTAGAACTTCTCCCGTTCGAGGATCGACCCGCCTCAATTCGCTCTCGTCACCTTCCCAGGTGCCGTGCCAGAGCTCTCCGTCGATCCAGGTCACCCCGGTGACGAAGCGGTTCGACTCGATCGTGCGAAGAATCGCCCCTGTTTGGGGATCGATTTGATGGATCTTCCGGTCCCGATACTGCCCCACCCAGAGCGTCCCTTCGGCCCACGTGAGCCCCGAGTCACCGCCGCCGGGCGCCGGGATCGTGGCGATCACACGGCCGGTCTGCGGATCGATCTTCTGGATGCGATCCTCGGCGAGCTGAAACAGGTGCTGACCGTCGAAGGCCGTTCCTGCATCCGCGGCGACCTCGATCGAGCGCAGCATCTTCCCGCTCGCGGGATCGAAGGCGTTCAGCGTGTCTCCCGCAGCAAACCAGACGTTCTGACCGTCATACGTGACTCCATGCACGGTGTCGACACCCGAAAAGGGTCCATACTCCCGGACGAGCTCGGCGGTCGATCGACTCATGCTTCCATCTTAGTCAATCGGCAGAGGAGCGGGGAGTAACAACGTCGTCGTGAATCCCCCCACCGCCGGGGTCATCCAACGACGCGCTCGCCCGCGACCGAACGACTGCACCTTGCCTGCTGCGGCAAGCGCGTCGAGCGCCCGCTGCACGGTGCGCTGACTCCTTCCAAGCGCCAGCGCAAGGGCCGAGCTCGACCACGATTCACCGTCGGCCAGGAAGGCGAGCACCGCCGCATGCTCCTCTTCGACGGGCCGCGCCAGCACCACGACCTCGCGTGCGCGGCGCGGCGCCAGCGCAAACCCTCGCTCCGTCGCGCGCACGTCGGCCAGCGTCCGAAGCACCGTGCGAAGCCGCCCTACTTCGACTCGCAACCGCGCACGATGCGATTCATCGGCGAGCTTCGATCCGAATGCGCGCGCGACGAGCGTGTCCCTCGGGACGTCTCCCGGCCACGCTTCGCCCAGCGCGCGGGCGAGCGCGAACAACACCGGACGCTTTGCCAGCGAGACCACCGTGCCTTCGTCACGTACGACATGACGGCACGCGTCCACGACGAACGCGTTCGACGCCAGCAACGCTTCGACCTCCTCGAGCAGGAGGAGTCGCTCCTCGCCACTCGCAATCAGGCGCGCCGCGGGCGTGTTCAGGACGAGGCAGGCGCGTTCGACCTCAGCCGTCAGCGCAGGGATCCGGGCGTGGCGCGCGGCGCGCTCGGCCCGAGCGAGCGCCGCGCGCGCCGCCTTCGTCCGGAGGCGCCGCATCGCGATCCCCGCGACCACCAGCTCGTGGACAATTCTCGACGCGGGAGGGAAGGGCGCGGGGTCGAGCTCGGCCAGCGCACGCTCGGCCTCGTCGATGCGCCCGATCAGGAGGAGGCGCCGGACCTCGAGATACCGCGCATACGCGGCGTTCACCCGGTCGCCGTGCTCTTCGAGCGTCGCCCGTGCCGCGTCGAGCGCCTTCGCCGGCCAGCCCAGGTCGCGCGAGACGAGCGCGACGTCGGCCTCGGCGACGACGCACCGCGCGCGGGCCACGGCCTCTTTCGGACCGAAGGCACGCGCAGCCCGTCGCAGGAGGGCCTTCGCTCGAACGAGATCGCCGAGCTGCGCCATCGCGATGCCTCGAAGCGCGAGAGCCGGCGCGTCGTCGCGCAGGGCGACCCGCTTCAATGCGCCGAGGGGATCGCCCGCCACGAGGGCACGCGCCGCGGCGGTGATCAGCGAGTCCATCGGAATCCCGTCACACTTGTCACTCCCACGGTTCGGATACCCGGCGCTAAATTTATCCCATGACCAACAACCGCCACGTCACATCGAGAAGCGCGTTGGCGAGGCAGAAGGAGGCCGCGACGTCGACCGAACGTGTGACTGACGGGAACGAACGATGAAGGACACCGGAAGGAAGGAGAGAAGAGCGATGACGAAGCACATGACTGGGACACGTAACGAGTGGCTCGCCGCGCGGCTCGAGCTGCTCGAGGCGGAGAAGGAGCTCACGCGGCGCAGCGACGAGCTGGCGCGGCGGCGGCAAGAGCTGCCGTGGGTCCGGATCGACAAGGAGTATCGATTCGACACCGACCAGGGGAGTGCCTCGCTGAAAGACCTCTTCCGAGGGCGCTCGCCGCTCCTCGTCTACCACTTCATGTTCGGGCCCGACTACACGGCGGGGTGTCCGGCCTGCTCGGCGATCGCGGACGGGTTCGACGGCTTCGTCGTCCACCTGGCCAACCACGACGTCACGCTTTCGGCGGTGTCGCGGGCGCCTCTCGCGAAGCTGCAGGCGTACAAACGGCGGATGGGGTGGACGTTTCCCTGGGCGTCCTCGTTCGGCAGCGACTTCAACTTCGACTTCAACGTCTGGTTCACCGAGGAACAACAGCGCGAGGGGGTCGCCGAATACAACTACCGGCGCGGCGGCCACGCGATGGACGTGACGCCGGTCGAACGACCTGTGGCCGAGCTCGGTGTGGGCCCATCCGGCGAAGCGCAGTTCGCGGCGATGACCGGAACCGACGTGGCCACGTACACGCGCGAGCGGCCGGGCATGAGCGCGTTCGCGCTCGAGGACGGCGTCGTCCACCACACCTATTCCACCTATGCGCGTGGACTGGACGGCCTGTGGGGGACGTACCAGTGGCTCGACCGCGCACCCAAGGGGCGCAACGAGACGAGCCCCTGGTGGCGCCGCCACGACGAGTACGCCAAGGGCTGAGCGAAGTCGTGGTTGCCCTGGCGCAACTGAAAGGCACGATCTACCTCGGCACGGTCTCCGTGCACGTGAAGTAAGAGCGCACGCGGGAGGACCGACGGCGCCTACGGAAGGTATGTCAGCTGGACGGCGCCCGCGTCGCGAGCTCACGGAACACGGGAGCGCGTAAAACCCCGGCCGGTGTCACGTCCCGGTAAGTCTCTTCGGCCACCCGACGCGGGTCGAGCCACGCCGCGGACTGGTACGCGTTCCAAGAATGGCGATGTCGAGCGCACTGATCCGTTGCTTGCGAATGCGTCCGCCAGTCGCCGCCTTACGCCGAAATGGACACGACCCCGATAGCTGGAGCCGTCATTCTGCATCGGTCCCAGCCGCGGCTCCATCGCTTGGTGCTCGACGACACCCCCACGACGAAGCGTATCTCCAGGCACCTTCGCCTTGAGCCAGGATCGCGTGGGACCGCCGGGATGCGTGGAAGCCGGATCTTTTCCAGGATCACGGCGCGCGAAGGGTGAACTTATGGGTCCCTTTGGGCTCGCCGTCGATCTGCAAATCCAGGGCGTACTCACCCGGCTTCAGCGCATCGAGAGAAAACGCAGGCGTCACTGATCTCCACTGGGCCACGTGATTGAACGGTTGAATTTTCTGTTCGAATCGCCTGACCACCGAGCCGTCGCTCGCCTTAAGCTCGCCGCGAACACTGTGAGCATCCACGTCGCCAAAAATAATGAAGAGCCGGGCCACCTTGTTTTCGCCCTTCGTGAAGGTCGTCGTCGGACCCGGCAATTGCTCTTCCCGGGAATACCGCTGTCCGGGAACGGTCTGCCCGCTGGAGAAATAGATGTTGCGGATAGACGCGGCGCCAACGAGCAGCGGTCCGCCCATCAGGGAAAAGCCGAGCAGCGCGACGATGAGCATGCAAGACCAACCAGACATGCGGGCTCCTCTTGCTCGGCCAAGGCGCACCGAGGCGTGTTGTGGGCCAGCACACTACCATCCGGGGCGGCCCTGCGCCAGGCCCGTTGCGGCAAACTCGGTCAGGGCGGCCAGCCGTTGGAGGCAGACGCGGTTCCCTAACAGCCTGCTCAGCCGGCGGAGGATCGGCGCCTGGTGGCGCCATCCCTTCTTCCACGCAACGGACTCGGCAAAACGCGCGGCTCATCGGGTTCCCTAATCGCCACGCTCGGAGTCAGCCGCCTCGGTTCTGGGACGCCCACCAATGTTCGATCACGCTCGCGGCCGCAACCAGATCGGATGTTTGGTCGGTCCGAGGCGAAGCGACGCGGCCGAGTCGCCTTGGCGTGGTTGCGGCCAAGGCCGCGCTAAGCGGAATAAGGGCCTGTTGACGGCGGCAGCTAAGGCAACTTCGCTGCAGCTCCGGAGTTGCTGGTCCCGAACGTCGGAGTGCATCGCGGTAGGTCCCGGCTCGAGTCCCGTCAGCTGGCCAACCATTTCCTCCCATCGACCGTCTCAGGCCGGCAATTATGCCTCATCAGGTAACCGGGCCGATCAGGTCCGAGAGCTTGACCGACTTGTCTACACCTTCGGGCGCACCTCGTTCGCGAACCGATCCAGCGTGTCGAGAGCCACCACGCGGGTCTCGGTCGTGATGTCGAAGCAGAATTCCGTCGCCCCGGCATCGCGGAATCGGCGGAGAGCATCAATGATGTCTTGCGGCCGCCCTTCCGTGGGCGCCTGTCCATCGCGGGGAGAGGTGTCCTGAAAGGCAAGGACCACCTTCGGCGCCACGGGAAACTCCCGCGCGGACCGCCCCTCGGCCTCCAATGCAGCCTGCAGGGCGGGACGCAGCTCGGCAATCCCCTGGGGGGTCACTTTGAACGGGTGCCACGCGTCGCCGTAGCGAGCGGTGCGGCGGATCGCCGCCGCCGTGTTGCCCCCGATGTAGATGGGTGGGTGGGGATGCTGGACCGGTTTGGGGCCCAGCTCTGCGTCGGTGAACCGATAGGTGGGCCCGTCGACGCTCGTGCGCGGCTGGGTCCAGAGCGCCTTGACGATGGCCAGACCCTCATTCGCTCGGGCCCCACGATTCGCGAAGGAATAGCCGAGGGCCTCGAACTCTTCGCGGAACCATCCCACCCCGACGCCGAAGTTGACCCGGCCGTCGCTGAGCGGGTCGAGCTCGGCGACCTGGGCCGCCACCTCGATGGGATTCCGCATGGGGAGAATCAGCACGCTGGTTCCGAGCCGGACACGGCGGGTGCGGGCCGCCAGGTAGTTCAGGACACTGAAGGGCTGATAGTACGTCCGCTTCCACCCATCGGGGAGCTGTCCATCGGCTCGTCCCGGATAGCGGGACACGCGGAGGGCGGGCATGATGAGGTGGTCGCTCGCCCACAGTGTGTCGAGCCCACAGGCTTCTGCCTTGTCCACCGATCCCGGTTGGTGCGGAGATTGTGATGAGCACGATCACATCCTCGGAGACCATTGGGACAGGGTCCTTTTCTCAAAGGAACGCCGCCTGTCGCCCAGATGTGCGCGATCTCGGGCGCGATTCAGTGGTCCATCGACTGTGGTCGGCAGTTGCCGTACTGGTACTACGGGAGTATGAACTACCTCGTTCCCTTGTACCTTCAGAGTCGCGAAAACATAACGCTTGCGCCCGATCTCATCGCACCGGTTCAGGTCAACCCAGGGAGCCTGCTTGTCCGGACCATCTTGGCCCAACAATGCCCTACCCGAACGCTCGCGTGGCGGTGCGCCGCCATGATCAACTTCCAGCATGGATGCTCTCAAGCTGGGCGGAGCATGCTGAGAGCGCCACGGAGGCTCAGATTGAGGATCCGGAGTCGGCGGCGGCGTGAGCGGTGGATCCCCGAATGATCTCCAACGGGCCGGAGCCGTCGGTCTAACATCACGATCGACCTGACGTCGGCTTCGCCTTGCTCAGCCGCCGCAGGTCATCGTGCGCGTTCGGCCCCAGCTTGTACGGAGGAAGGATGAAGACTCTGAGTCGGTGGGCCTACGCACCCGCGCTTGCGCTCTTCATCACCAGCGCCGTACAGGCCGGTCCGCTGCAGCCGGCACTGGTGAGGCCAGATGAGGTCACCTGGCAGCCTACCCTGAGGGGGACTCAGCACGCGATACTTGTCGGTGATCCTCACAGGGCCGGCATCTATGTCTACCAGGCGCGGTTCCCAGCGGGCTTCCGCAATCCCCCGCATTTTCACTCTGACGAGCATCCTCGCGGGCACCCTGCTCGTGGGCTATGGTGAGCAATTCGATGAGGGCAAGATGAAAGCGTTGCCCGCCGGGAGCACATTCACCGAGCCGGCGAGGCACCCGCATTTCGCGCGGGCCAAGGACGGCGAGGTTGTAATCCAGGTAGTGGGCCACGGCCCGTCGGACACGACGTGGCTACTCAGGTGATGCCGAACCAGCCACTTCAGCGGACCGGCTAGCCGGCCGCTGAGCGGCACGTTCGGTACACAGACGATGGTGATCACGCCATGCTGGTAAGGGCATGGAGGAGACGTACGGCGACACGAGTCCTGGGAGGAGTCAGTGAGGGAAATGAAGAACAGATGTGCACGGAGCCCGTCCTGGGGGTCTGTGGTGGCCGCTCACATGAGGCGGGGGAGGACGAACGATGGCGAAAGAAGATTCGCAGCCCGATCGGGGTATTGGTCTCAGGCCGGGGCACTACAGCGACGGCCATCCGCTCGATGAGGTCCAGTATCTCGAATGCAAGATCATCCTGAAAGCTGACCCCTTCAAGTCGGTGGACAGCTTCCGGGAGTTCGGCAAGCTTGTGCGGCACACGGCCCGCGATGTCAAGAAGGTCGAGTTCATCAAGGACCCCAGCATCGGCGGGAGGCCAGCGGTCAGGGAAGTAGTGTTCCTGGACACTCCGGGCTTTGGCCTCTACAACAACGCCTTCATCTTACGGCGGCGCATCGCCTACGCCGACGGCTTCCCCGTGGGCGACCCGGAGATCGTCTTCAAGTTCCGTCACCCCGACTTACAGAAGGCGGCGCAGTTGGACGTACGACCAAATGCCCCGGGAAGGTACCGGATCAAATTCAAGGCGGAGGTCCTGCCGCTGCGCGAGCGACTCGGGGGCTTCCGCACCCTATACTCCCACAATTGTGAGTTCGGCTTGAGCGAGCTGCACAGGGAGACTCGCACGGCGATGTCAATCCTGGCCCGAGTGTTTCCCGCGCTGTCTGGCCTGAGGGAGCCCGAGAGCGAACAGGTCAGCCTGGTCAACGGCGCGATTGTGGAGGAGGTGCTCTTGGACCTCGGCAAAGTGGACTTCGGCAAAGGGGTCGTGGCCAAGGCCAACGTGGCGTTGTGGCGCACCCGAGGTGAACATGAGCCCCTGGTCGGAGAGTTCGCGTATCAGTGCAAGTTCGAGAGGCGAAAGGATGTCCACGTCAAGGCCAGGGAACGCTGTGAGCGGTTCTTTATCGCGCTTCAGCACGCGGCCAGTGATTGGATCTCGCTCGGAACGACCAAGACGGGAGCCGTCTACCGTCTGCACGGCAATGCTCCCCAAAGCCATGAGTGACGCTTCCGCGATACCGTATGAGGTGATGGCCCGAGATCGTCAGGGCCTTCCCGCGAAGCAGGCAGTATCGTCGGCGTCTGCCAACGAACCCCTTGGCCAGGCGCTCTCGTCGCCCGCCCGAGTAAGAACTGGAGGATATTGCTATGCGCGTTGTCGCCCTTGCACTTATCGTCTTCACGTTCGTGGTCACGGCACCGGTCCCCGCGTGGCCGCAGACCCTCGGCGAGCTGTATCGCAAGGCCAGCCCCAGCGTCGTGGTGATCCGCGCCAAGGGCAAGGAGGTGTCCTCGGGCGGCGTGGTGCGCTTCGGCGAGATCGGGTCGGGCGTGCTCGTTTCGCCAGACGGGAAGGTCGTCACCGCGTCCCACGTCGTCCACGGGATGGAGGACATCACGGTGGAGTTCCTCGGGCAGGAGGCGGTGCGCGCCCGGATGATCGGGTTCCAGCCCGGAGCCGATCTGGCCTTGCTCCAGCTCGATGTCGTGCCGCGCGATGCGCCGGTGGTCTCCCTCGCTGACTCCGACAGCGTCGAGGTGGGGGACCCGGTCTTCATTGTTGGCGCTCCGTACGGGCTCACCTACTCCCTGAGCAGCGGCATCGTGAGCGCCCGTTGGAAGCCCAGCACGGTGAACCGCGAGTTCCCGCTGGCGGAATTCTTCCAGACTGATGCCACGATCAACACCGGGAACTCCGGTGGGCCCATGTTCAACAAGGCGGGCGAGGTCATCGGCATCGTCAGCCACATGATCACCAAGTCCGGCGGCAGTGAGGGGCTCGGCTTCGTCATCACCGCCAACACCGTGAGAAAGCTCCTCTTCGAGAAGCGTCCGTTCTACCTCGGCGTCGATGGGCAAATCGTATCCGAGCCGATGACCCAGGTGCTGAACGTGCCGCAGGCCGGGGGCTTTCTGATCAAGGCCGTGGTCAAGGGCTCTCTCGGGGAACGACTCGGCCTGCAGGGCGGGGACCGCCCGGCCACGATCGACGGGCAGCAGCTCGTCCTGGGCGGCGACATCATTCTGGCTGCGCAGGGTATCGAGGTTCGGACCATCGAGGATCTGATCCGGGCCGCTCGCGCCATCCGGGACCAGCCGCCAGGCCGCGAGGTTCGCATGCGCGTGCTGCGGGCCGGCAAGGTGGTCGAGCTGGCCACGATCTGGTCAGGCGCTGAGGGGGGCCTCTCTCCGCGCTGATGGCTGGAGTCCCAACCAGGGCGCGTCAGCTTCGCTACCGGCTCGCGTTCTTCGTCACGGCGCTGGTGACCCTGGCCCTTGTGGTGACGCTACCGTTCTCTGTGAAGAGCGTCGTCGATGACGTCCTGGGGCCGGCCACTGGCCGCGTCATCCCGATCACGCCGCGGGGGCCCGGGGTGCCGGACACGGTGCTGGCGGATCGGCTGCGAAGTCGCGACCAGAACTACACGAAGCTCCACCTGGCCGTGACCTCGATCGACGAGGTCCAGCTCTTGGCCACCATCCGCGTGTCAGGGCACCATCGCTGTGCTGGCTGCGCCTGGAATCGCCGGGTGCTCCTGGTGGCCCTCTCGGATGATGATGTCCAGGCGGACGGGCTTCCTCCCTCCACCGAGATCAAGCTCGTTGCGGGCGATGTCGAGATCTCGGGGACGGTGCAGCTGCCTCTGCGCGGTCATCCCATCCACTACCCGTTCGATCGCTATCAGATGGTCCTCGGAATCGCCTACCAACGCGTCTACCCCGACGGGACGCTGCAGACGCTGTCAACAGCCCAGGCCGGGGACCATCTCTTTCTCTCCCTTCAGGAGCTCTTACCCCGAAATCTCATGAAGGGGCCTTTCCCGGTCGACCTCCAGCGCCTGCGCTCCAGCGACGATCCGTTCGACTATGCCGAGGCTTTCGCAGTGACGTTTGAGCGCCCACCGTATCTGCGCGTCCTCGCCGTCATGCTCGTCATCCTCATCGCCGCCGCGGCGGCCTACTCGGTGTTCCTCCGGCCGCTCGCCGACCTCGTGGTCAACGCGGGGGCACTCGTGCTGGGCGTGTGGGGGATTCGCGGAATTCTCACGCCCTCCAACATTTACTACGTCACCGCCGTGGACCTCGCGCTCGCGCTGGTCATCATCTTCGTGCTCGGTGCCCTCACGATCCGGGCGCTGATGTTCGTCCACGATGAGGCCCAGCTGGCCCTCCTTGGACGCCGGCCGCCCCGGACCGGAAGTGGCGGGTCTACGGGACCAGGCCCCGACCGCCCCGGCACACGCGCATCTGCGCACGAATCGGCAGATGACAGGGCCCCTTGAGATCGAGTCTCGGCCGGCCCCGCCGGCGCCGGCCCCGCGTGATCCTCGGCGGGTTCGCGGCCACGATCACCGGCGCCGCCGCCGGCCGGGGTCGCCCAGGGAGGCGCAACGCCGCCGGGCCCCCGCGCTCGTAGTGGTTCCACCACTTGTACAGCAACTGGCGGGACACCCCGAGCTCCTCGGCCAGGGCCTTGACCTTCTCCCCGGCCACCAGCCGCTGCTGCACGGCCGCCAGCTTGAACTCTGGACTGAACACACGCGCTTGGTTCCCGGGCATTCGTCCCCCCTCGACGAATATCACCCGTTTCCGTGTGCCACCTCAGGGGTGCGCTCCACTCCAGTCTGTCCATTTCACTCCATTCGGGCAGAAACCGGTGACATCCGGTGACAGCGGTGACACGCCAGTGTTTATGCGGAACCCACTCTTTCCACCAGATCGCCGTCCGGCTGAAGAACGTGTGCTTGAGCCGAAGCCGCGGGAGGCCGTCGAGCTCCGCGGCGCAATGCGCGCAGAGATAGTCGTCGAGGCCCACCTTCGAGCCCTCCGGTCCCGGCGGCAGTTTCAGCACGCCGATGACGGCGCCGCGCGACTCCAGCTCCCTGCCGAGGGCATAGACCGGTTGCAGGAGATCAGCTCGGGTCCACACGTCGGAGTCGGGCACCACGAGCGCGTCGCGGCCATACCAGTCGATCCGATCCAGCTCAGCGATCGGCCTGCGCTCGTGGCGCCAGTTCCAGAGGCCGCCGAACCCGACGCACGGCAGCCCGTCCTGGTTCGCCTTGAGTGCCTTCTTCTCGCCCTCGGTGATCAGCAGCGGCACCCTCGGATCGGCCAGCGCCGCTCGTGCGCGAGCCGGGATGTAGAGCCGGGGCGGCGTTCCCGCCCGCTGGTAGTAGCGAATCGTGTGGCCATGGCCGTCGCTCACGGGCGGGAAGAGCTTGCACCGCACGAACTCGTCCTCGCGCCGCCAGAGGCCGCCGGAGGAGGCGCCGTCGTACGGGAAGACGAGAACGTGCCGGACCTGAGCGGCCAGCCGCGCGCTCAGCAGCCGGGGAAGGTCGCCGGGCGCCGGCGTGTA
>JBKPAK010000132.1:0-11099 GCA_046726415.1 Candidatus Methylomirabilota bacterium | reverse complement strand
GACCGTCTTGGCCAGCGACGAGAGCGACGTCACCCCGCTCGGGATGTTGTCCACGCCGAAGTACGACAGGCGCTCGAACGTGTTGGCCAGGATCATCCGGCCGCGAAGCCAGACGCTCTGGCAGAGGATCTCGCGTCCCGGCAGGTACTCCGACAAGGTGAATGACGAGGCGGGCACGCCCTGCATGGCCTCCCACAGGCGGATCCAGTTCCGCGCCTGCTCGGCGCTCGACACCGCACCACCACCCCGTGCGCACGTCCCCGTTCGCGGCCGGCACCACAGGCGCGAGGGCTGACCGAACCGCGCGACAATCCCTTCGATCGCCTCCAGGCGCTTCACGCAATACGTGAGGGGAGCTGGGAGCCCTCGGCGGCGCAGCACGACGGCCAGCGCGTATTTGTCGCGGCAGAGCTGCACCACGGAGTGTGCGGGAAGGAAGAGCTTGCCGGCCAGCCGGCGCCGGCCGGACGAGAGGGCGAGAACGTGGGCATCGGCGGTGGGTATCACGAGATCGATGTGACACGCCTGCCCCAGGCCGACAATACGTCGGATGAAATCGGGCGCACCGGACGACGGGACGAGGTGGCGGGCGTCGACCGCGGAGTGTTTGAGGACGAAGCGGTCCTCGTGGCAGCCGAGGAGCACGAGCGTCGGCTCGACTCTTCGCAGGGACTGGATCAGGTTCTCGGCGGCGGCGCTGCCCGCGCCCATGATGAGGATACGGGTCGGCTTCATAGGAGGTCGAAGGCCGCCTTCGCCCGGATGACGCCCGCGCCCGTGTCCCGATCGAAGCCAGGGATCCAGATATCCTCGGCGGTCTCGGCCAGCACGGCCTTGACCTCGTCCTGCGTGAGATCGGGCCGCCGGTGCTTCAGGAGAGCGACCACGCCGGCCGCCACAGCATTGGCCGCCGAGGTGCCGCCGTCGAAGTCGCGCAAGATCGGGTCTGCCGAAGGGAAGAAGCCCTCGAACTGCGTGTAGGCGCAGAAATCGGGCTTGGCGGCATTTGGCGGCAAGAGCGCCGGCCCTTGACTGCTGTAGCCGCACCACTCGTCATCCAGGTCGGCCGCACCGATGGTCATCACCCGCGGGTGTCCGTTTGGACCGAGGATGCTCTGCCCTGGCCCGGTGTTCCCAGAACCGCACCGGTTGGACGGACAGGCCCGACCGCAGTTGCCCGCGGCGAACAGCACCAGGATTCCCTCGTCGAGGGCTTCCTCGACCATGAGAGCGAACATACTGTCCGGATCCGACGCATATTCGGAGGACTTGGCGCTGTCGTAGAGTCCCCAGCTGTTGCTGAGGATGTGGGGCTCGCCGCGGAGGCGATGGCTGTCGATGGCCGCGCGGTACCCAGCGATGGCGTTGCCCAGGTAGGTTTCGAACTCTCCGCCGGGCTCCCAGATGCGAATGTCCCAGAGCGTCGCCGCCGGCGCCACCGCCTGGATGTCGAAAGCCATCATGTTGCCGTGCTGACCCCAGCCCACGGCGGTCGTGCCCCAATCGTCCGGTCGGCCGTTTGCAACGCGACCGACTGCCGGCGGCAGGGGTATAGCCGGTATCTCGGTTGGATTGACGTCTCGCCCGCGCGCGGTGATGCCGGCATCGACCACGCCGACGACGACCCCGTGACCGTCGTAGCCCTCGGCCCAGATCCTGTCGACCCCGAGCTTTCGCGCCAGTTGCTTCACATCGCCGATGGGGTGGCCGAGCGTTGCGCAATCAACCCCGAGTCTCCTGCCCACGGCGAACGGCTCCAGCCGAACATCCTCGGACACCCTCTGCACGTTGGGCATGGCCCTCAGGGCGTCCGTCCGGTCGGGGGCGATCCGGCCTCTGAGAATGACCGTGCGCTGCGCCGCTACTCGTGGCCGCTCCCGCGATTCACGAGGTGCGCTCGTCCCGCCCGGACGTTCACCTTTGGCGGCTCGGGCGCCCTTTCCCGCGTATCCCGCCTGAGGAACCCTGATCCGGACTGGACGGTAGGTCCGGTCGACCTCAAAGCCGGTCGACTCCTTCCAGCCCTCCGCCATCGCGAAGATCCCAAACACATCGGCGTTCGCCGCGACGACGACTTGGACGAGGACGCGGATCGTCCCAGGGCTTGCGGCGCGTTCGTCGTTTGGCATGAAACCTCCCTGGGCGAGTCGGCGCGGCAGAACTATCGATGCCCTGCACGCACCTTGTCAAGCAGTATGTGCGCCCGCCAGTGGGCGGGCCGCAGTGGTCGGCTCCGAGGTTGTGCAGCACTATTCGCGACGAATGCCAAGGCGCAGCTGCGCGAACTGGCCGAGGCGCTCGTCGGCGCATGCGACCGCTCATCGCACATTGCTAGGCGAAAGCTGACCTACGAAACACTGCTTCTCGGCTCGCCGCGCTTGGCCAGGGCAATGTTGTTCGTCAGCACGCAGACGACCACGGTATTGATGCGGCTGACATGTGACCTCGCCGCGCTGCGGACCAGCACGGGATACTGTAAGCTGGGGTTCTGTCCCCCCGTCGCGTTTTCTCAATCCGCGCGGGGAGTTCCGGCGAATGTGAGCCAGTGCTGTCAACGGGGTCTGTAACTTGGGGTGGTTCGTTCAGCCGGTGCTTCTGCGCGACCGCTTGCGACGCGTCCGACCGGGCGTTGTCGTGCGACGTCTCCGGGGAGCCCGCTCGCGAGGCTCCTCGAACGCGAGCCGATAGCGGCGGGCAGGGTCGTCGAACTTCACGCGCTTTGGGTCGAACCTGTCGGGGTCGAATCGACCACCGAGCCACTCGAGGGTGCTCTCGTACTCCTCGTGAGTGGGGTCCTGGATCACGGTCAGAAAGGTCTCGTAACCATGGACGCCGCCGCAGTCCTCGGGTGGGCAGGCCCTGGCGCCGTCGACGCAGAGGGATACTTCTGGCCGCTTGCCGCGGCAGGATCGCCTCGAGCGTCAGCTCGTGTTCCCACCCGTCCCCGAAGTCGTACTCGTACGGAACAGCTGTACCGGGGCGGAGGAAGTGACGGGTGATCGGGATCTCCCAGCCCGGCAGCGTGGGCTTGTCGCCCTCGAACGGATCGTCGTCCGGGATGCCGATCTGCTCCACCTCGTCCGCTCCGGGCCCGGCCACACGAAAGACGTGCAGATGGTAGTCGAGCCATCCCATCGCGTCCTGAAGGGCTACGTGCAGGTCCCAGAAGCTGTAGTCCTCGGGTACTTGGATTCGTCTCCAGATGGGCGGCTCGACCCCGACGAGGGCCAGCTTGAACTGGTAGACCTGAGCGGTCGCCATCATCCCGATGCTCGACGTCTCGCGCTGGTTGAGGGCTTGCACCTCGAACTCCTGGCCGCGATCTTCTGAAGCATCCGCCTGCTCTTCCTCGTAGAATCGCAAGGCGCCGGCAAGATGCTCCAGGAGCTCAGCGGGAATCGTTTCGCGACCCAGCACGCCGGTCGTGATCGCAAACGCCACCGGCATCTCCAGATGGCGTGTGTTGTAGCGGACCCACAACTCCCTTGCCGGCCCCTGGTGGAAGCGATGGATGATCTCGCTGAGATCGCCACTGCTCAGCTCTCGTCTCGCCCACCGCCCAAACGCCTCCGAGACGGGGAGCAGGGCTCGCCGAAGTTCCTCCTCATGGGCGGCGCCTGCGTACTCTCGCAGGAGCCGCTTGATGCGTTTCGGCACGTCAGCCATACGCTGTCCTTCTAACACCTGGAATCACGCGCGGCTGCAGGCCGGCCCCTGATGCGGGAGTGCAGCCTCGGTTTCGTCGATGCGGCGGCGCTTTAAGCACCACCGAGCTCGGTGACCTGGACGCTGCCGTCCTCGAGGAGGAGGCGACTTCCACCGTCTGGTCTGCGCACTTCGGCCGCGAGTCGGGGGCGGTCGCCGCGCAAGAGGTCGCAGATCATCCGATGCAGCTCGCCGAATGGGATCGTGGCGTACTCATGTCCAGGGAGTACGAGGAGGGGGCCTCACGTACTCCCGCGGTGACCGGGCGCTTCCCTTGGGGGTCGCCTCCGTGACGAAGACCACGGCACGCATCGGCTGTCCATCGTCGTCGGTCAGACATGTGCCGGCCGGCGGCAGAAAGTGTACTACGGGTCCTCTTCCACGTGGCCTGGACCTCGAGACGATCTGCCGACGTGCGCCGGAACGCCCTGAGCCAGTACCGCGATCCACCCGCAGCCGCTGTGGTCGTCGCCGTAACGCGGGAACTTCAGCCCCTAGAGGGTGGCGTAGATGCTCATCGGCCCTACGATTCGCTTTTGAGCGACGGCCACGCAACTCCTCCACCGTCGGACCGCTGTCACGCGCGATCTTGCGAAGGAGGAGCGGCGAGATATTGCGATTCGCCGTGAGACGGTACCGGTCGTGCCGCGTCCGTCGACATGCTTGTACTGCGACGCGACCCGCGCTGACGGACGTCCTTGCGCGGCGGCTGCAGCGCGCTGTTGGTCAGAATCATACACGCTGCGTTCACGATTCCGACTCCAGCGGCGGCATACTTGGAATCGGCCGCGGGCATGATGGGCCCGCTGCTATTTCTTCTTCGGTCCAGCAAGCATTCCCTGTTACTCGCAACGGAAATGTCGTTGTGCCCAAGCCGAATTCGACGGTGTAGAGCCCAGGGAGAACACTGGTCTCGAGCGTACCCTCGCCTCTTTGAACGAGATGGCCTTCATCGTCTCCCAGCCAAATGTCCGTTTCTGGTGATCGCCCAACGATCACCACTTCGCAGTACTCGGCACCGTCTTCGCGCATGTTCTTACTGACCATCCAGCTTCAGCGGCCCGGCGCTGAGCGACCGGCGCCGGGGCGATCGGTTGGCCGCGACGGAGTCATGACGCGCCGCTCAAGCGGCCTGTTAGCCGACCCCTTCAGATAGCGAGAACGCGGAGCGCCCCGAAGCCGATGGGGACAAGGGTTCCAATGCCCAACAAGACTCTCCATCCGTGACTCTTGCGCTCCCGCCAGTCTACCTGCCAAGTGCCCTCCAACACGTACCCCGACTTTCGCCAGTTGCTTTCGCTGTGATCACGCAGATCTCGCAGGGCTATGTACGAGTAGGCGACAGCATAATTCCGAATATTGCAATACCTACAACTGCACCCCGGTTGTCGATCTGAAGATGCGGTTGCGAAGGCAAATGCTTGACCAGGCTTCCGACAAAGGGGACCGAAACGGTTGTCCCGACAAGGGCAATGAGCCAGGCGCCCACAGACCACAGCTGATCCCCGAGGCGATCAGGGCGTTCCTCGTAGTGCTTCCAAACAGCGAACTTGTCGGATGCAATCTTTAGCGTGGCATCGATCCGTTTGCGTGCTCGATCTTCAGGCATCATATTCACCTCCACTCTTTGGGAGATTGCGGGCCGAACGCCGGCGGTGAGCGGCGGCCGCGAGCGAATGCGAGCGAGCCGTCCGCTCAAGCGCCATGTTGGGCGGCAGGCTTCCGGCCGCTCGTGATGAAGAAGGTCACCGACCAGAGAAACTTGCCCTGCGCAACCGTTTCGTCGTACAGGATCTCCCAGCGCGTCACGTCGTCGTCGGTCATGATGCCCTCGGCGGAGGCCGCGCGTGCCCAAGAGCGAAGTCCGAGGACGCCATCGAGCGACAGCGGATCGCGGACGATCAGCGTCTTCGCTTCGACGGACACCTGCTCCAAGCCCGCGTCGACGAATCTGCCCGCCATCCGGTGTGCCAGCGTACCGTTTCGTAACGCGTGATGTGCGCGAAAGTCCAATACCTTCCGGCAAGGCTCTGGTCAGGAAACTCCATCACCTGCGTTCCATAATCGGGATCAACGACGACAATCGTTCCACCAGGCTTCAGCACGCGTACCATTTCATCGAGGGCGCGGTCGGGGCGGGCGAGATGCTGAAAGGTCCTGTCTGACCAGCAACCGTCGACGAGTCCAGACGGGAGCGGCAGCGCCTCTGCGTCGCTGACGACAGATAGCCTCAGACCACGCGCCCGGGACTCGGAACACATCGTCAGAGACCGATCGACGCCGATGACCGTCGCCCTGACCGCCAGGGCATCGGCGCCGACTCCCGCACCTATTTCCCGATATCGGCCTGTCGGCCGCGGGGCGAGGATCGCGCGGACACGGTCCTTGTACGCCCGATAGAACGGTTCTCGGTGCAGCCGGTCGAGGCAGTCGACCCAGGCGCCAGGCTTCGCCTCTTCATCTACTCGTGTGAAGCCGTGCTTTCCGGTGGCTGGCGTCACCGTTTCCCATCTCCTGCCGTCCAACGCTATCTCTCTTGAACTCGGCGACGCTTTCGCACAGTTCTGTATATCCCAGCTGGCCGCCGCCCTCGCCATTGGCCGAGGCACGAGTTTACGTGGCGTTGTGGGGCATGCTGTGGTGGCTGGGCCCGGATGTCTTGCAAGACCTCGCTGGGGAGCACCGCGGCGCCTGCGCCCATCTCGAGGTGCGAAGGCGGCATGGTCATGACAGGAACATTCGGTCGGCGGGGCTTCGGACGCCGGCCGGCCCCAAGTTGAGGACATGCGTGTAGATCATCGTGGTGCTGACGTCACGGTGCCCTAGGAGCTCCTGGACGGTCCGGATGTCGTGGTTGTCCTCGAGCAGATGGGTGGCAAAGGAGTGCCGAAGGGTGTGGCACGTGGCGAGCTTGGGAATGCCCGCTGCGCGGACGGCGTCCTTCACAGCACGTTGGAGAACGGATTCGTGGAGATGATGACGACGGCGCTGCCCGGTCAGACGGTCCACGTAGAATCTCGTGGCGGGGAAGACCCACTGCCACGCCCATTCGCGCCCGGCATGTGGGTATTTTCGCAGGAGGGCCCCGGGAAGCTCGACCCAGCCGGCGCCGCGACGGAGGTCGGCCTCGTGTTGTGCCCGCACCTGGTCGATGTGCTGCGCGAGCAGGGTCCTGACCGCCCCCGGTAACATCGTGACGCGATCTTTGCGGCCCTTGCCGTCGCGAATCACGATCTGGTTTGCCGCGAAGTCGACATCTTTCACACGCCGGCGGCAGCACTCCAACAGGCGGAGGCCAGCGCCGTAGAGCAGCAGCGCCATGATCCGTGACACCCTGTTGAGTCGCCGAAGAACGGCCCCTGTCTCTTCGCGGGTCAGGACCACGGGCAGGTACTGCGGGCGCTTGGCGCGACGACATGCTCGAGCCACGGCAAGTCCACGCCGAGCACGTCGCGATACAGAAAGAGGAGGGCGCTGAGAGCCTGGTTCTGGGTAGAGGCTGCGACCTTGTCCTGTACGGCGAGCGACGTCAGGAAGGCCGTGACCTCGGGGGCACCCATGTCGACGAGGTGGCGTTTGCGGTGGAAGAAGATGAACCGCCGAATCCAATGGACGTAGGCCTTCTCGGTCCGCCGGCTGTAATGCCGGGAGCGTATGGCCTCGCGGACCCGGTCGAGGAGTCGGGGCGGGCGTGTGGGTGGACTAGCTTCGCGCATGAGCCACGGGGCGGAGGCCGTCGTCCCGTAGAGAAGACCGCTGACAGTTTCCTGGCTCACGATGCCAGCATCATAGGTCCTGAAGCGAAGAGTCTACAAGACATCCCTGCACCGATACGCTCCGACTTTAATCGCCGGCGCCAGCCGCGGCCCCTGCAGGCTGACTCGGAGTCATTAGTCGGGCCATCGGTCCACTATGCCGTCGGCGTGCTTGCTCCCATTGCCGAGGTCGTCGCCGATCGGCGTTCGTGCTGGCGGCGCACAGGCATGGCGACCGCGAGCCCACCGTCACGCTGCGACAGGCGTGCTCAGCCGCCGCGTCTGCGGCGTTCGCGAGGCGCGACACTCGTGCGTTCCGTGCGAATGCTTCATCTCAGCGCGGGAGTCGGGTGACGTGGCGGCGTCCTGCCGGCGCCGCCTCCGTCCGTGGGCAGGAATCGAGACGATGAATGGGCTTCATCAGCATGGGGACAACACCCTTGGCTTATCTTCGACGCCACGCCGCGCGACACTGGACGTGCAGCGCGTCTGTCGGCAAGCCACGAAGTACCCCGGAACGGGCGTGCTTCACAACTTTCTCCGCGGCGACACCGACTTCCACCACACGTGAGGTGCCACGTGAGGTGACTTTTTATCTTGCTGTACCATCCCCATTCCTTCCGCCCTCGTTCCTCAGGTCCTGCTGGTCGATCCGAGCTCTCCGCTCGCCGGACCCGGCTGCGATTCTTCGCCGGGCCTGTCCTTGGTTCGTCTGAGCGCGACCTGGGAGTGCCGATGCATGTTGAGAGGATGATCGCGCAGCTTCACGACTGAGATCCTCGCTCGCTTGCCTGCCGATCGTCTCGCAGTACGCCGCTCGATCTCCCATGTCCGCCGTGTGGGTCCTCGCCGACAGCCCGCCCGCACCCCCGACCTCACGCGACCGAACCCGGCCCGCGTGAGCCGTGCGCGCCATGTCATGGCTTGGTCCAGAGAACAGCAGAGCTGGGTGACATGACGTTCCCTGGATCGCCAGATCGAGTCCTGGCCGTGCGTGCGACCTCGATCGCGGGCCGGACGGATTCGCCAAGGTGGCGTCGACCGCCTTCCGTGGAGATTCCATGGATGCTGCCCGCCGTCGAAAGTCGAGCCTCGGCTGGGTCCGCCAATCCGATTCGGCGGCACTCGGCGCTGATGACTGAGCGTGGCCCCGCACGGTGGACCAACCCGGGTAGCGCTCGTGGAACTCCTCATGTCCGAGACCGCTGCAGCGTGCGACACCCCGCTGCGTCTTGCATCGCTGCGGCCATCCCGATCGACCACGCGTCACGTGCTGGCCGTCATCCTGATTGCCTTGATTCACCACGACTTGCCGATTCTCGAGTCGGCTGCCGAGCAACGTGGCGTGTGATTCGCTGGACGGCTCACTGCAATTTCGTGTCCGAACTCTCGCGTACGGCACCGGCGAAGAGAATGTCGAAGCGACCGAGCGGACCCGCGATGACAGCTCGAAGACTACGCAGCTCAAGGCCCTAGCCGCCCCGTATCGATTCCGCGTGACCGTTGACGCCGAGGGTTTCCCGATGATCCCCGGTCGCTACGGCCGGATCGAGTGGCACTGCGACGGCGTGAACTGCTCGTCGTGCGCCCTCCCGCAGCGGCTTGCCCTGGCCATTCACACCGATCACCCGCGCGTGTTCCAGAAGCTCTGGGCGATTCCTGGCGTGATGCACCACCAGACCGGTGACACCGAAATGCGCGCCGTGTTCGTCGTCGAGCTGCTCGGGAAGGTGGCGAGCGTGATCCGCGCGAAGCGATGGGGCGGATCTGGCCGCGGCCGCTCCGAGAACTTCACGCTGACGTCCGGGACAACCGGCCACTTCCCGACGCTCACAGCCGCGGAACGCCGGGAGCCAAGGGTGAGCGGCGAGTCCGGCCCTCAGAGTCCGCCGCGGGTGCCATCCGTCCCGGTCAACGCCACCGATCTGGTTGCTCCGCCTGGCCCCCTCCCCGGTAATGCCGCCGAGAAAACGTGACGTCGGGGCAGGCCCAGGAGGAGGGAGATGACACTCAGTGGCCTGCACCAGAAATTCCTGCGGTACTGCGAGGGCGGGCGTCGGCTGTCCCCGCAGACCGTGGTGGCCTATCGGAGTGATTTCCTGCAGTTCGTGGAGGCGCTACGCGCACAGTCGCGATGGGGCTTGATGAGCCAGGACGTGGTCGGCACGCTGTCGCTCGCCAACGTGCGGCTGTACCAGTACGCGATGGCCGAGCAGGGGGCCAGCCTTGAGGATTGCCCTGTTCCGCGCCTCGGTCGCACCGGCGGGGACGGCATGCCGCCCGAGATCCTCCCGCGCGGCCGTCGCGAAGAGTCGGCTCCGCGAGACCTTGAGGCGGCCCTTTGGCCGGCGGCGGGTTCTCTAGAACGCTGCGCCGCACTTGGGCGGCGGGCGCCAGCGTCAGGCGGCCGTGAGGCCTCCGGCCGCGAAGCGCGGCCGTTTCAGGCCAACCAGGTACGGCAGACTCCGGAGCACGACACCGAAATTTTCGCGGAACCTCCCGCCAGCGGTCACTGCCGGCTCCGGCGGCGCGGCGCCGGCGATCTCCGCGAGGTCCATGAAGTAAGTGGGCACGACGCCCAGGCCTTCGAGCTCCTGCTCGAGGGCCTGGCCCCGACTTCGAATTCGGTCATCGACACGCCGGAACACGGCCTCCGACAGCAGGAGGTATTCCGGGATGGGCACCGAGTTCTTGAGCATCCGGTGCACGAGGATCACGTCCAGGCCCGCCAATTTCGAAGAGTGCTTCACGCGCTGGACCGCGACATCGCCGAGGTGGGCGACGAACTTGACTCGTAGGCGACCGGCCTGGCGGCAACCCTCGCAGCGGCAGGTGTTCAGCACATCGATGTGTCGCTGGCAGCCGTGAAAAGCCCGGTGCATCGCCACCATCTGGTCGACGGCCACCCGAATGGTCGAGGCTTCCTGGCCCTCCGCGGTCCACGCGTAGAGGAACGCGGCGTCACCCTCGACCTCGAGGAGAGTCAGGGCGGGGGCGGCGTCGATCATTGCTTCGAGCAGCCTGGCCACCACGTCCTGCGCATGGGCCAGGCTGGTTCGATGGAGGCGCATGAACGGCGTATACCCCCCGATATCAGCGATGACCAGAAGAGCCCGCCCTACCGACATGTCGACATGGTCCCACTGCTGTCGATGCGTCGGCAACGTCTGCGGCTCTGAAGCGACGCGTGACGAGTCCACCATCGCGATGACATCAGCCATGGAGACCTCCCCGGAGACGCACATGTCTCTCTCCGCCCACACTCACAGAGCCAGCGAACGACGACAATTACGTGGGAGGTAACGGAGTCGACGGTCGCGGTTCCCTTTGGCGACCGGAGCGGATCACCGCGTTGTGCAGGTCTGCCTCGCTTAGCCCTTGAGGATCAGCTCCGCTGCCTTCTCCGCAATCATGATGGTGGGGGCATTGGTGTTCCCGGCGACCAGGGTCGGCATGATCGACGCGTCCACCACGCGGAGGCCGTCCAGCCCGTGCACCGAGCCTCACGTCGTGGAGAGCACGGCCTCACATCATCAGCAAGCCGAGGCGCATGCCGGTGGTGACCGCCTCGGTTCGGCTACGCGCGTTCAGCTTGTCGAGGATCGCGGCGATGTGGAACTTCACGGTGTGGATCGAGAT
>JBKPAK010000131.1:0-14188 GCA_046726415.1 Candidatus Methylomirabilota bacterium | reverse complement strand
CCCATCCGCGAAGTCGGTGGCCTGCATCATCGATACATCCGGCGAGCGGCATAGCTGCGTTTCGCCCGGCCGTCCAAGCGCACCATCGCCTCTGCCATTACCACGTTATGCTTGCTCCTCGTGATCTGCCCGCCATTGGCGCAGCCACGCCGCGTTTCGAGACACGGCGCGCCGTGTCCCGTAGCGTGTCGTGAAGCCCAGCTTCGTTCAGCGGCGTGTCGCCCGTTCAGCATCCGGCTAAGTCGCGATGTCAGCCGAACGGAGTTTCGGCGAGGGACAGGACCGAGCATCGCCCAGCTCGATCTGATCAGCGGGCGCGGCGAGGTCGTCAAGGGTCAGGTGGAGGTAGGATGGTGATCCGGGAAGGCGCGGCCAACGCGTTGACCACGACGTTCTCTACCGGGCAAGGAGCGCACGAATGACGAACGGATCCGTTCTGTATGACCGTCACGACAGCATCGTGACCCTGACCCTGAACCGGCCCGAGACGCTCAACGCCATGAACGAGCCCATGATGGGCGAGCTCGAGCGCATCCTCATCGAGCTCGAGGCCGACGCCACGGTACGAGCGGTGATCCTGACGGGCGCCGGGCGCGCGTTCTCGTCGGGCGGTGATCAGAAGCGCGATCGCGCCGGCGAGGGCCAGCAGTCGTTCTTCGACGGCGACCTCGGGGGCGCTCTCGTCGAGCGCTTGAACCGCTGTATCCTCCGCATGCAGCGGCTCGAGAAACCTATCGTCGGCAGCATCAATGGTGTGGCCGCGGGAGCCGGGTTGAACATCGCGCTGGCCACCGACCTGCGCATCGCAGCCGACACGGCCCGTTTCGGTGAGGTCTTCGCGCGCGTGGGTCTCGTGCCCGACGGCGGGGGAACGTATTTCCTCCCACGCCTCATCGGCACGGCCAAGGCCATGGAGATGATCCTGCTCGCCGACATCATCGACGCCCACGAGGCGTTGCGAATCGGTCTCGTGAACAGCGTGGTCCCCGCGGAGCAGCTCGAGAACGAGACGCTGAAGCTCGCCGAGCGGCTGGCCCAAGGGCCGACCTTGGCGTACGGGCTGGCCAAGACGGGACTCTACCAAGGACTGGGCATGTCGCTCGAGGACGTCCTGAACATGGAGGCGCGAAACCAGGCGATCGCCGGCCGCACGCCGGACCGTGCGGAAGGTGTCGCCGCCTTCCGCGAGAAGCGGGCGCCGTGCTTCACGGGGCGCCGTTCCCGCGACTGATGCCCTCGCTGGGCGCTCGTGTGCGTCGCGAATATCGCGCTGCTCCGGGCGGTTTGACCGTTCTCGCGTTCTTTGACAGGATCGGCGGACGATGACCGAGAATTCATCCGACGTCGTGATCGTGGGCGGCGGCATCGCTGGCCTGACCACCGCCTACTACCGGGCGAAGGCTCGCGTACCGAGCGTTGTCGTCGAGCGCGACGCGATCGGCAGCCACGCCTCCGGCTTCGCGTACGGGGGGCTCAGCCCGCTGAGTGGTTTCGGCATCCCAGGGCCCTGGCCGAGATCGCCCAGGACGGGATGCGGTTGCATCGCGAACTGCGCGAGAGCCTCGTCGAGGAGACCGGGATTGACGTCGACTTCCGCGTCCGCTGCTCGCTCGCGCTGGCCTTCAGCGAGGCGGACGTCCAGCCACTCCAGGCCGCGCTGCCCTGGCAGCAGCGGCAGCCGGGCTACGGGGCGCGCTGGCTGGACGCTTCGGAGGCTCGCCGCGTGGAGCCGCGTGTCTCGGACGAGACGCTGGGAGCGACGCTGATCGAGGACACCGCCGGCGTCGAGCCCTATCGTCTGGTGCTGGCCCTGACCCGGGCCGCCGAAGGCCTGGGAGTGAGGGTCCGGCACGGGCGAGCGATCAGCTTGCTGCGCGACGGCGGGCGCGTCACCGGCGTGGTTCTCGAGCGGGACGTGGTCGCCTGCTCCACGGTGGTGCTCGCGCTTGGCCCGTGGAGCGCCGAGGTGTCGGACGGGATCGGCGTGCCCATCGACGTCCGTCCTCTCAAGGGCCAGATCCTCCGCCTGCAGGCTCCCGGGCCGCCGGTCGACTGCTCGGTCGGCTGGGGGCATAACTACGCCACGACCAAGACCGACGGCCTCCTCTGGGCGGGGACGACCGAAGAGGAGGCGGGCTTCGACGAGGACTCGACGGCCGCGGCCCGCGACGAGATCGGGGCCGCGCTTGTGAAGATGCTGCCCGCGATGGCCGACGCCCAGATCGCGCACCAGACCGCCTGCTTGCGGCCCGTGGCATCGGACGGACTGCTCGTGCTCGGCCGGGTGCCCGGGCTCGAGCACGTCTACATGGCGACCGGCGGCGCCCGCAAGGGCATCCTCTACGGTCCCGCCATGGGACGCTCGATCGCCGATCTCATCCTCGGTCGTGACACGCGGGTCACTCGAGGCCTTCGCGCCCGGGCGGTTCGTCCGCGATCGGGCATTCCTCGCCACGCACGCCGGGCCCCGCGGTCGCGGATGATGCCCCGGCCAACCCCGCGCCGTCGGCGGCCGAGGTGCGGGTGGGCCCCCGGCGATCCATCAAGCGCTGACCAGCGGGCTCAACAGGGCCGAGACCATGGCGGCGATCTCGTCATCAGTGGGGTGGAGGTAGGGGATGAAACACGGGCGCCGCGTCGGGCGAGCGCCACCTGTACACGCCGTCGAGACCCGCTGTCGCACGGGCACGTAGCGGATCAGGCGGCGGCCACGTCCCGATGGCCGCGAGGCGCCGTACCCATTAGGGCCGAAGGCGCCCCGGCTGGCGGGCGTGAGGGCACCGCGCCAGCGAGGCCCCTCGATTGAGGTCGCGCGGGGGGCAAAAGCGCGCGGCGTCTCAGCGGCCGGCCATCATCTTGGCTGATGCGATCGAAGGAAGCCGCGCACCTGGTCGATCGTCTTCTCGAGCAGATCCTTCGGCTCTCTCCAGGGAAACACCGTCGACTGGGCCTTCGGCGCGAGCTCGGCGATGTCCACGGACGTCTGATACGGATGCGCCGGCGTGTCGTCCGGCATCACGAGCACCGGCGTCTGGCAGGAGCGCACGAAGTCGCGCGAAACGCTGTACACGAAGTCGGGCCGAGCCCGGTAGAGGTTGTGCAGGTAGGCCTCGATGCTCTCCATGGTGATCTCAGGACGCCGCCCGCGCAGCTCGGGGGCCCAGCCGTCGCGGCCGGAGTTGTACATGACGTCGGGATTCTCCGGACGGTGCCCGACCGGCTGGCACAGCACCGCGGCAACGACGCGATCGGGAGCCCGCTCGATGAGCTTGAGGCCAAACGGCCCACCGATGCAGTAGCCCATGTAGAAGAACTTCTGGATGCTGAGGTGGTCCATCAGCCCCAGCTGGTCGTCGGCGAAGGCGCCCCACGGATCGCTGGCCGGAATGGGCCCCGTCGACTCGCCGCCATTCGCGTTGCGCTGATCCATCGTGATGCAGCGGAAGTCGTTCTTGAAGGCCTCCATGGCGTTGAACACCGCGGTCGGCCAATTGCTCACGCGGGAGTTCAAGCCGCCGCCGGGGGTGACAAGCAGTGGAAAGCCGGAGCCAGCCTCCTCGTAGCGGATGCGGACGTTGCCTTTTTCATAGAATGGCACGGGAGTCTCCTCGGGCACCTCGATCGGTGCGCGGATGGTGTTGGGGGCTACACACGGTCCCGGTATCTCCGTCGGGCATGCCCGTCGTATACGATGGCTAGCCGGCCGCTTCAATCGACAACACCCTGCGGCTGGAGCTCATCTGGACGTTGACGCGTGTGCCGGCAGCCCGGCATCGCTCCTATGAGATCGAGCCCACTCCTATGAGATCGAGCCGACTCCTACGCGATCCGACCGGATGCCCACCTTGACGCCCTGGGGCAAGCGGGCGCAGCCTTGAGCGGATGCCGACCAACATCTTTGAGGGCGGAGATCGGGCGGGCATTTTCTCAGCCGTTCGGTACAAGCGCTTTCGGCCGCTGTGGACGGCGTCGATCCTGTCGGGCGTCGCCTACATAACCGCGCTCACGGCGTGCGGCTGGGTGGCGTTCGAGCTGCACCACCACTCGACCGTCGGCGTCGTGTTCGCTGCCTTCCTGGCATCGATCATCATCACCCCCTTCGCCGGTGTGTTCGCCGACCGCTACGATCGGCGGACGATGTTGCTGGCCATGAACGCGGTCGGTCTGCTCGCGGCTCTCGGGCTCGCCTGGTTCGCATGGGAGGGGAGGCCAGAACGCCTGGCCGCTCGTCCTCGTCTCCTTCATCCTAGGCGCGTCTCGCTCGTCCAGCACGCCGATCGAGCAGGCGATGCTGGGGAACCTAGTCCCTGCACGCGATCTGCTCAACGCCGTCTCCCCCCTCCAGGCCAACCAGAACGGCGCACGGCTGCTGGGGCCGCTGCTCGCCGCGCCGTTGCTCCACGTCGGCGGTGGCGCCGGCGTCTTCCTGGTCGCAGTCCCCAAAAGCGTCATGGCCGGGCGTGACCCGGCCATGAGCGTAGAAGGGCGCGCGAGACGCCCGCGCTCCGGTTATTTCGCCGGGTCGCGCAAGGTCGGGGCGCCGCTCTTCAACGACGCCGCGGCTTCCCTGGCCACCGCCGTGCCCTCAAAGAAGCGCGGGTTCTGCGTGCCCCACAGCCGCACCGCATTGGCGAAGACGAAGTCGCGGAAATCGTCTTCGGTGATGTGGCCGGCCTCGACCAGCTCGAAGGCTTCGGGCAGCGGATCGCGCATGTCGACGACGTCGAAATGTCCGATATCGGAGCTGTAGATCGCGTTGATCCGCGCCCCCAGCGGCATCGCCTTGCCGAACGCCACCGAGTTCATCCGGTCGTCGGCTTCGCAGCCGAAATAGTACGGCGTAGCGTAGAGGTCGATCCAATCCTGCTTCTGGGTGATGTTGCAGTGGATGTAGTCGTCGGGTGGCATACCACCGGTGAGAAAATCCTCTTCGAGCGGCCAGCCCTCACGCTTGTCGAGCTCGGCGGCGATCTCGGCGTAGCCGTATTTGTCAACCAGCTCGCGCAGCAGCGGACGGTTGAGCTTGATCGGGTCCATGTTCTGCAGACCCTTGGCACCGCGCCGCTCCCAATGCTCGATCAGATCACAGAACAGCTGGCAGCCCCAGCCGACGCCGCCTTCGAGGAACGCGAAACGCAGATCGGGGAAGCGCCGGGTCACACCGCCAAGGAACAAAGCCTTGGCGACGTTATGGCCGGCCGCGGCGAAATGACCGATATGGTTGAAGGTGAAGTTAGACGGGCTGTTGCGCTCGCCATAGGAGCGGCCGCCGGTATGGAAGGTCGGCGCAATGCCGAGCTCGCGGCATTTCTCCCACAGCGGATCGTAATCGTAATCGCTGTCGAGGCCGAGTTGATCGAAGCTCTGGGCATAGCGGGCGAGGTCGGCGGGGACCCCCTTGGCGTGCGGGATCGGCCGGCGCACGCCGCTGCCGAACATGCAGACCTTTGAGCCCAGCTGATTGGTGACGAACTCCAATTCCTCGATCGCTTCATCCGGCGTGTGCACCGGGATCACCGCGGCCGGGGTCAGCTTGTCGGTGAGGTCCTTGAAATAGTCATGGGTGACGATGTTGAAGCCGCGGATCACCGCGCGCCGGGTCGCGTCGTCGGCGATGCGCGGGATGCCGAGCCCGGCGGTCGGGTAGACGATGCCGAAATCGATGCCGAGCTCGTCGAGCCGGTCGTATAGCATCTTGGGCATCATCGCCGTCGCGCGGTCGCGCGTGTTGGTCGATTGCCGGCCCCAAAACCCCTCCATCGCGACGCCACGTTCGGCGCGCTGCGCGAGGGTCAGGCTGAGCGCATCGGGTATGCGGCGCTGCGACTGCAAGAACCCGTTGGCGCCGAGGTCGCCCGTTACCTTGCGGATTTTTTCGGCAAAGACCGGGGTGTACTCGACCCAATGCCCGTCGCCGTCGATGACGGGGTGGTCGAGATTCTTGCGGATGTCTTCGGGCGTATGGTGGTGCGCGCTCATCTGGTTCCTCCCGGAAGGCCGTCGTGAGACCCTCGATGCTGCGCAAAAGCGTATGCTTCGGCGCAACCCAAGTCAAACGGCCGTACCCACCGCGGGGGCACGATCGGGGCTGTACCTACGGGCCTCAGAGTATGAGCGCCTTTCAGTCGCCCGCCGCCGCCGGAGGTCATCCGCCCGGGCCGCCCTCGTAAACGGAATTTTGGCAAGACTATCCGGCCCACCTTACCGCGCGCAGAGGAACTTGCCACAGTTGATGGACGACACAGAGCCTGGCAGAGGCGGGATTCGAATTCAATTCGGAACGAGAAGTGTGGGGGTAGAGGTAAGGTTGCCCCGCCCGCCAACCGCTCACTCGAGCGTGTATCCTGCAGGGGATGATTCCGCTCTCGGCCCTGGATCTCTCTCCTATCGTCCAAGGCGGCACGCCGGCCCTGGCCTTCCGCCACACGCTGGAGCTGGCGCAGCACGCGGAGCGGCGGGGCTACACGCGGTTCTGGCTGGCCGAGCACCACAACATGCCCGGCATCGGCCGCGCGGCCACGGCCGTGCTGATTGCTCAGCGGCACGTTCAGCGGCGCCAAGGTCGCATACCTCCCGACCGACCGCGATCTTGGCGTGATCATCGAGGTCTTCAGCGGCACGCCCGCCACCGAACGGAAGCCGGACGCGACCTAATTAGCGTGTGGCGGCCGCGGAGTAAAGGCACGCCGAACCAGGCGCTGCAGCAGACACCGGCCGCATGTCGCTTTCCCCGACGTGTAGCCCCCTCGGCGGCCGGTGCTGCTGAGCTGGTCGTTAGGCAGCCGCCGTGACGCACGGGACAAGCGAACATCAGGGAGGGATGGGTGGTATCGCGAACGCAAGTGCTGGAGTCGGTAAAGAGCCTACGTTGGCGTGACGTGCAAGCGAGTCTAGCAGCCGAGCCGAAGCTGATTGCATATCGAGACGACAGAGGACGGAACTTCCTTCACATCTGCTGCGGGGTAAACGTGAGGTCGAAGAAGCTGTCGCCGGTCGACAGCGTTCGCACCGCCGACGCGCTCCTGAGCGCCGGAATCGATATCAATCAAGAGGCGTTCAGCGAGCATAGCTGGAAGGCGACACCACTGTGGTACGCGGTCTCCCGAGGTCAGAATCTGCAGCTCGCCACACATCTATTGCAACGCGGCTGCGACGCGAATCATTGCCTGTGGGCAGCCGCACACAAGGACGACATCGCAACCATCAAGTTGCTTCTTGAGCATGGTGCCGATATAGATCCGGTTGCCGAAGACGAGACCCCCTTCCTTAGCGCGGTGAAGGGCAGTCATTTTCGTGCGGCGGAAGCGTTACTTGAGAGGGGCGCAAACGTGAACTTTCAAGACAGCCACGGGATGACTGGGCTTCACTACATGCTGAAGAAGGACAGCGACAAGCGTCATTTCCGCACGCTGCTTCGATACGGCGCCCGAGGCGACCTTAAAAACGAGAACGGCGATACGGCCGCCGAGATCATGTCGAGAAAGCGAGATCCAGACTTCAAGGCCATGGCCAACGGACTATCGACGCGACGCGGCAGGAGTTAGCCGAGTGCTGCCTGACAACCCGCTTGAGCGGGCGGCTGGCTCGCATTCGCTCGCCGCCGCCGCTCAGCGGCAGCGTTAGGCGCAAGAGCCTATCCTCTTGGTCCGACCTCGCTAAGCTCTGAGGATTCCGAAGGGGATAGGCGGTTCAAAGGCCCTGCGCGAAGAGGCGCGCCGGACAACATTGCCTCTGCACCGCGGTCGCGAGCCGGTCGCCCTCCGCGACGGCAACCGGCCAGGGCTGCGGGGGACAGTCAGCGGGGCGGGCGAAGGCGAGAAGGGGCGAGAACCGTGGCCCTGTGCCCGGACGAGCGCGGTGCGATCAGGGTGACCGGGCGGCGAGCGGCGGTGGGAGGCAGACGAGCAGCGAGGCGCGGGCCAGGCGAGGGACGGCGAAGCGGGAAGGCACGGTCACCGGGAGGGCTTCGGGGGCGGACGGGAGGAGTGGTGGCCGAGCCCCAAGCGCTGCAGCAGGGGCCGCCGACGGCGGCACGGTGTTTCCTGGACGACGTCGATGCGCTCTCGCTCGATCTGCAGGGCAGGCTGCTGGCGGTGATCGAGAACAGATCGATACAACGCCTCGGCGGAGTCGCGGCAAGGTCGCTGGACGTTCGAGTCATCGCTGCGACGCACGCCGATCTCGCCGATGCGGTCCCGCAGCACCTTCCGCGCGGATCTGCTCGATCGGTTTGCGCGATCCACGCTCACCCTACTCCCCCTGCGTGAGCGTCCCGACGACATCCTGCCGCTCGCCCGACACTTCGCGGCGAGGCTGGCCCAGCGTCAGGGTGAGGCCCGGCGGCTGACGACTGACGCCGAGGCGCAGTTGAGACGCTACCGCTGGCCAGGCAACGTCCGCGAGCTCTCCGCCGTGATCGAGCGCGCGGTCATGCGCCGCGGTCGCGAGGAGATCGGCGCCGAGGAGCTTGGCTTGCCCCGCATCTGACGCCCGGTCCGCAGCCACGCGACTTCCCCGGTGATCCCGGGTAAACGAAAGGGATTAGCGGCTGCGACGTCCGCTAACCCTTAGCCGTTGCTGGTCGAGGGGGCTGGATATGAAGACACTACACGACACCAGACACCTACTGGATACGACCTCCAGTCGGGTGATCGCGCACGGCGCTCCCCGGAATACGGGTTCGATTCCCCAACGGGATCCGCCAGTCAGGGTGGGTCCCGCCTGCCCTTTGCGGGCTCGCCAGCCGGATAGCCCCCTGACGCGCCGGACACGACGCCGTGCCCCCCGAGTTTCAGGTCGACATCTTCCCCAGGCCCGGGGGATAATTTGCGAACGCCACGCGGCGTGCGGGGCCAGCAAGTCATAGAGGCGCAGCGCATGAAACGGAGGCGAAGGAATTAGCACCGAAAGCTTTTCGATCAGCTCTAGCGGATGGAGTAACAAGTGCGTGGAGCCGTTCGTCTCGGGGAGGTAACTCGTACAGGAGCTGGCCACCAGAGCTTTCCGTCAGAAGTGCTCAACGCCGCCATCATCTGGCCACTCCCTGTGCGGGATGGTCAAGGCCAGTACGACCCCCTCACCTGCGATTTCGTTGACGGCTGCGAGGCCGGGCGCGCGCTGAATAACTGGCTGCGCCAGGCCGCCCCCATCTTCGACCAGTCGCTGGCCCTGGAGATCCTCCGCTTCGGGCCGCCGGACGCGCACGCGGGAAGGGCGAGAAGATGACGTTTGATGAGCTACTGGTGGAGGTTCTCGCGCTGCTTCAGCATGAGGGCCGCGTGTCCTACGGGGCCCTGAAGCGCCGCTTCAACCTCGATGACCCCTGCCTCGACGACCTCAAGACCGAGCTCATCGACGCCCGGGGGGTGGCGGTTGACGTAGATGGCCGCCTCATAATGTGGCGCAGGCCGACCAGCGCGCCGCCGGCGCACGCCCCGGCGCCCCAGGCTCCACCGCTTCCCGTCCCTCCTCTCACCGAGGAGGCAGAACGCCGCCAGCTCACGGTGATGTTCTGCGACCTGGTGGACTCGACGGGGCTCGCGGCTGAGCGAGACCCGGAAGACCTGCGCGAGGTGATCCAGGCCTATCAGCAGACCTGCGCCGAGGTGATCCAGCAGTTTGACGGCCACATCGCCCAGTATCTCGGCGATGGCCTGCTCGTCTACTTTGGCTACCCCCAAGCGCACGAGGACGATGCTCAGCGGGCGGTGCGGGCCGGGCTCGGGATCGTCGACGCCCTCGGCGTGACGCGCAAACTGCTACAGCAGCGGGAACCACCGATCCAACTGGCGGTCCGCGTGGGCATCCACACGGGACTGGTCGTCGTGGGCAGCGTGGGCGGAAGAGGCCGGCAGGAGCAGCTGGCGCTCGGGGAAGCGCCGAACATCGCCGCGAGGATCCAGAGTCTGGCGCGGCCTGACACGGTGGTCATCAGTGAGGCCACCCTGCGTCTCGTCCAGGGGCATTTCACCTGCCACGCCATTGGCCCCCAGGCCCTGCGCGGTGTGCCCACGGCCATCCCCGTCTATCAGGTCCTCGGTGAGAGTGGGGTGCAGGGTCGTCTCGACGTGGCCGCCGCGCGCGGACTCACGCCTTTGGTCGGGCGGGAGGCGGAAGTTGCCCTGCTGCTCGCCCGCTGGGCCGGGGTCAAGGACGGCCAGGGGCACATCGTCGCGCTGAGCGGGGAGGCCGGAATCGGCAAGTCGCGCCTGGTGCAGGTGCTCAAGGACCACATCGCCGACGAGCCGCATACCCGGTTGGAGTGCCGATGCTCTCCCTATTACCAGCACACGACCCTGTACCCACTCATCAACATGATGGAACGCGTGCTGCACTTCCAGCGGGATGAGGCCCCCGACACGAAGCTGGAGAAACTTGAGCGCGCTCTCGCCCAGTACCGTCTGCCTCTCGAGGAGGCGGTCCCGCTCTTTGCCACCGTCCTCTCCCTGCCGCTTCCAGAGGCGCGGTATGCGCCGCTGCCCATCACCCCGGAGCAGCAGAAGCAGAAAACGCTGGAAGCGCTCCTGGCCATCGTCGTGGAGCTGGCGGAACGGCACCCGGTCCTGTTGATCCTCGAAGACCTCCAGTGGGCCGATACCTCGACCGTGGAATTCCTTCAGCTCCTGATCACCCAGGGGCCCACCGCAGCGACCTTGACCGTCGTGACCTATCGATCTGACTTCCAGGCTCCCTGGGAGTTGGGGGCCGACCTCACGCCCCTGTCCGTCCAGCGCCTGTCCGCAGCCCACGTCGAAGCGATGGTCACCCGGGTGACCGGGGGAAAACCACTGCCCAGGGAAGTCCTCCAGCGCGTGGTGACCAACACCGATGGCGTGCCGCTGTTCGTCGAAGAGCTGACCAAATCCATCGTGGAGTCCGGCGTGCTCCACGAGGCGGAAGAGCACTATGAATTGACGGGTCCCTTGCCCACCCTGGCCATTCCCACCACGCTCCACGATGCCTTGATGGCGCGCCTGGATCGCCTGAACACGGTCAAGTCGGTGGCCCAGCTGGGGGCCACCCTGGGGCGCACATTCGCGTATGACCTGCTCCAGGCGGTGACCCCCCTCGATGAGGCCACGCTGCAGCACGGCCTCCGGCAGCTCGTCGCGGCAGAGCTGCTCTACCAGCGAGGGGTCCCACCCGAGGCGACCTATCACTTCAAGCACGCCCTCCTCCAAGAGGCGGCCTATCAGTCGCTCCTCCGGAGCACCCGGAAGCAATACCATCAGCGCATTGCCGAGGTGCTGGACACGCGGTTCCCCAATACGGCCGAGGCTCAGCCGGAATTGCTGGCCCATCACTACACCGCGGCGGGAGATTTGCCGAAGGCGGTGCACTACGGCCGCCGCGCCGCTGCCCGGGCCCACCGGCTCGGGCAATTCCAGGACGCCGTCACCCTCTTCGAACAGGCCCGGGCTTGGTTGCTGCAACTCCCGGAGGAGCGCGCCCAGCAGGAGGCCTTGATCGATCTGAACCTGGAAAGCCTGTGGCCGTTGCACTTCCTAGGACGACTCGAGCGCATGCTGTTCATCTGCCAGGAAGCTGAAACCATGGCGCACGCGCTGTCGGACCGGGTGCGCCTGGGCAAAGTGTGCGTGGGGTACGGCATCAGCTATGGCTTCACAGGGGAGTACAAGACCGCTGAACCGTATTTCCTGCGCGCCCTGGAGTACCTGAACGGGACCGCGGAGAACGCCTCCCTGACCACCGCCCGCTACGCCCTGGCCATGGCCTACAACGCCCAGGGCCAATGGCAACAAGCCGCGCCCCTGTTCGCCGAGAGCATTCGTGCGCAGGAGGAAGAGCAGTCGCAGACCAAGGAGATCGATTGGGGGGTGGGCTTCCTGGCCTACGCCTATGGGTGTACGGCCCTGGGATACAATTTGGCCCTGCAGGGCCGCGTTGCCGAGGCCAAGGACGCGCTGCTCAAGGGCTACACGCCCGCGCTGGAGCGCCTCTCCAACCTCTTCACCAAGATCTATTGCGTGCTGTGGCACAGTCGGATGGCGGTGCTGCTAGGGGAGGATCACGGAGCCCTGGCCCGCGCCGAACAGCTCCTCACCCTCACGGCCGAGACCGACTCGCCATCCATGCGATTTTTTGCTCACGTGGCTCACAGTACCGCCCTCATTGCCGTGGGGCACTTTGCCGCGGCCCGAGAGGCGTGTACCCAGGCTCTGCAGGCGATTGCCGGCACCCCTCACCACGATGGGCTCGGGGAGGTCTATTTCAACCTGGCGTGGGCCAGCCTCGAGCTGGGAGATCGGCCGGCCGCCGAACGCTACCACCAAGAGGGGAAACGGCGCACGGCCAGGTTCGCCCTCCTGCAGGGGCGCCTGCTGGCGGCGGGCCGCTTGCCTGATTTCGTCCAGGCTGAAGCCTGTCTGATCCAGAGCGTGCAGGCCGACGAGGCGACGGGCGCCGTGGTGCTCGCCGCGCAGACACGCTTTTATCTGGCCCAGATGCTCGCCGCCAAAGGCGAGGTCCCGCGCGCCCAAGTCCTGCTCGCGGCCGTGCGCGACCAGTTCGACGCCTGGGGCATCTCCTTCTGGCAGCGCAAGAGTGCGCAAGCCCTGATGGCTTTCGGGGCGAGCAAGGGATCCTGAAGTGCGCGATGAGGCCGTGCGGGGTCTTGTCGGTGGCTCAATGGACAGTGCGTCGGATCGGCTCGACCTCGCGCCGAGCGCCGCCGAGGTGGCGAGGTTGAGCTTGCAGTTCCGGACCGAGGCCATGGGGGTCATCGCCGCCACCCAGGATCCGCCGGCGATTCCCACGCTGGTGAAGATTCTGGAGACCGCCGCGCGTCAAGATCGAGCCCGCACGCCGGTCGCCGCTTCGATGCGGCGGAGCGGCCGACCGAACCGCTCCTGCGACGCTAACCCTGGTTCGGCGACGGACGCCGCACCGGTGATCGGCGTTATTGCACCCACGCGCCGCTCAGACGCCGCGCGCAAAGGATCGGACCCCGCGAAACGGCCGGGCGTCCGGCCCGAAGTCGCGCTCGAGTTGCGCGTACCATTCGTCGTCGTCCGGGGGGGTGTTCCAGTTGAGCCACGCCTCGTCGGTCATGGCGGCTCGCCTCTCCAGGAACGGCAAGGCATCCGGGCCGACCGGATACCGTAGTTGCCCGCTGTCGCTCTCGACGATCTGGCGGATCGCCTCGCCCGCCACGAACGGCGACATCGGACTGACGAGCCCGGCCGCATGGAGGGCCCGGAGGCGTCCTTCGTGTGGATAATGCGACGGAGGGGGATCTTCGGGCATCTTGGCGAAGATCGCTGTCTGCATGATGCCGGGCTCGACGATGGCCACTCGGATATTGAACGCCTTGACCTCCTGCGCCAGCGCTTCGCTCAGCGCTTCGAGCGCGAACTTCGTGGCCGTGTAGCATCCGTGTGCGCCCATGGTAATACGGCCGCCGATCGAGGTCACATTGACGATACACCCGCTCCTGCGCTCGCGCGTCGAAGGCAGCACCGCTTGAATGCAACGGAGCGCGCCAAAGTAGTTTGTCTCCATGGTCCGTCGAAAGACGTCGAGTGGCAGGTCCTCGACCGCGCCGAACGCGAGAATCCCGGCATTGTTGACGAGTACATCAATGCCACCGCCCACTGCCAACACCTGCTGGACGGCCTGCATGACCGAGTCATCGCTGTCCACATCGAGGCGCAGGATCGTGATGGGCAGCGACTCCTGATGCGCGATGGTCTGCAGTTCGGGCGAGCGGTCCGGATTGCGCATGGTCGCGTAGACGTCGTGGCGGGCGCGGGCAAGCGCCACGGCCGTGGCGAGGCCAAGGCCCGTGCTTGAACCGGTAATGAGCACCGTTGCCATATACGTACCCTTTCAGGGGGGCGAGTCTGGAAGCGTGAACCTGATCAGAGCATTCCCTGCCTACAAGGCCAAGCGGTTTCCCGTTCACGGCCACGCCGCCCTGGACGGCACTCATCGCTCTCCGCTGGTCGCCGTAGCCAGGATGACCTTGGCGCCCGTATGGTCCGAATACTCAGCCGGCCTCACTCGGTACACGGGCCGGATTGAGGCACGGTACGATCGGCTCATGACGACCGATGTCTACCCCCTTGCAGGTGCTACTCGTGACCCTCGCGGGTTGGATCAACCGCGTCATCGAATACCTGGTGGAGGAGAACCGGGTCCTCAAGGGGCAGCTGAACGGGCGCCGCCT
>JBKPAK010000130.1:0-18162 GCA_046726415.1 Candidatus Methylomirabilota bacterium | reverse complement strand
CATTGCGCGATGCTGTCAGTTCGGTGAAGTTTCGGTGACGCCGGCCTGATTGACGCCCCCATGCCGCTCACGTAAGGTTGGGCATATCAGCGTGGTCGTGCTCCCCCGACGGGTCTTCAACGGCTGGTCCAGGAGGTATCTATGAAGCTCCGTCTACGGTTCTTTTTCCTCTGGCCACTGCTCGTCGTCACCGTGGCCGCGCCACCCCTGGCCCTGGCCGGGGCCCCGACCGATTACCTGCGGACGCGCATCGACAAGCTCTACGAGCTCCTGGGCGGGCCGGGGACCCCGACGCCCGAAGGGCAAACTGCGGCGCGCAAGGTGATGGACGAGATGTTCGACTGGCCCGAGATGGCCAAGCGTACTCTCGGTCAGCACTGGGAGGCGCGGTCGGCCGCCGAGCGTGCGGAGTTCGTCCGGCTCTTTGCCGAGCTGTTTCAGCGGACGTACCTGTCGCGAATCCAGCTCGCCGATCGCCAGCGGTTCGAGTATCTCGGCGAAGCGATCGATGGTGAGCGAGCCCTGGTCAGGACGCGGGTGTTCACCAAGCAGGGACGTCAGATCCCCGTGGCCTACCAGACCCGGCTCGCTCCCGGTGATCAGTGGAAGATCTACGATCTCGACGTCGACGGCATCAGCCTCGTCAACAACTATCGAAGCCAGTTCACCACGCTCATCGCGCGCTCTTCTTATGAGGATCTCGTCGAAAAGCTGAAGGCGCTGGTGGAAAAGCGCCCGGGTGCGTCGCGCAGCGATGCCGTGGTGCTCGTCGGTGCCGGAGACATCGCCTCCTGCGTCAGCGACGGGGACGAGGCCACCGCGGACTTGCTCGATGTGGTGGACGGCGTCGTGTTCACGCTCGGAGATCACGCCTACGAGGCGGGGACGCCCATCGAGTTCGCGGCATGCTACGACCCGAGCTGGGGCCGTCACAAGGCACGCACCCGCCCGACCCCCGGCAACCACGATTATCTGACGCCCGGGGCGTCCGGCTATTTCGAGTACTTCGGGGCGGCCGCGGGAAGCCCGGCCCGAGGCTACTACGATTACGAGCTTGGCGGGTGGCGCATCATCGTCCTGAACTCGAACTGCACCGACGTCGGCGGGTGCGGCGTGGGCTCACCCCAGGAACGGTGGCTGCGCCAGGTGCTCGGCGCGGACCAGCGCCGCTGCACGCTGGCGTACTGGCACCATCCGCGCTTCAGCTCCGGACCCCACGGAAGCGACACGGCCTATGACGCGTTCTGGCAGGCCCTCTACGAGGCAGGCGCCGACGTCGTGCTGGGAGGCCACGACCACACCTACGAGCGCTTCGCGGCGCAGCGTCCGGACGGAACACGGGATCCGTATCGGGGCCTCCGGCAATTCGTCGTTGGCACTGGAGGGGGGAGTCACCATTCGTTCGTGGGACCGGCGATGGCCAACAGCGAGATCCGCAGCGACGACACGTTCGGCGTCCTCAAGCTGACCCTCTACCCGACGGGGTACGAGTGGCAGTTCATCCCGGTGGCCAGCCGGACGTTCGTCGATGTGGGGATTGGCCAATGTCATTGACCGCTGGGGGCCTCGACATGGCCACCGCCACCCCGATCCCCGAACGCTCGGATATCCCTCCTGAGCCGTGGGGCGCGTCGACCCGTCGCGGGAACGCTATCCCGCCGGCAGGCGCTCGTACATGCCGTGCACGTCGGCGGCGTGGAAGCGCGCCACGAGGTTGGTCGGAGGCAGCGGCTCGCGGTAGAAGAACTCGGGTAGTTCGTCGTCCTTCTCGGTGAAGCCCGCTCGGCGGTTGAACTCGTACTCCAGGCGAAGCGCCTCCTGCCCGAGGGGCTCGAAGAAGTCCTTGGTGAGGTTCGTTCCGTGCGCCGCGTTGATGGCGTTGGCCAGAAATTCCGTGTTGGGGTTCGTCACGCTCATGCCGAAGATGCAGAGTCCTAAGGAGTCATTGGCGGCCACCCGCGCCTGATGGGCGAGGCTCTGGCTGATGATCGACTCCGCGTCCATCTCGCGGGTCTTGAGGCGGGGCAAGTTGCCAGCGGTGTGGTCGGCGCCCTGCGCGGTCGCCATCATGGTCACGCCGGTCGCCTCGATCACCCGCGGGTCGTAAGCGCTGATAGCTTGCTTTTTGATGACCGGCACCCGCGCGACCTTGTAGTGCTCGCCGACGCGTGCGGTGCCCTGGGCCCAGAGGCGTCCGTGCTCGGTGCCCCGACGGATCTCGGCCAGGCAGTCGGTCATGAACTTGACGTCGCCGAAGACGCCGAGGCCGGCGTCCATGAGCACGGCCAAGGTGGCCCCGAGCTCGATCGTGTCGACGCCCAGGTCGTTGGCGATGTAGTTCATCTGGGCGAGGTCATCGGGGTCGCTGAGGCCGCAGTTCGTCCCCAGCAGTCCCAGCGTCTCGTACTCCACCGGCGAGACCACTTCCTTGCCGCTGGCGTCGTGGTAGACGTTGCTGCACTGGATTACGCAGCCAGGCATGCACGCGTGGGTGTGATCGCCGCCGCGCGAGACGTTGAGCTGACTGATGTACTCGCCGCCCATCTTGAACTTCTCACCGGTGGAGGTGTCGACCAGCTGGCCGGCGCTGAAGTTCCGCACGGGGAGGCCGCCCATGTAATTCTGCAGATCGGCCATGCCCATCGTGCCGATCTTGGCGTAGAAGTTCGCCACCATGGAGTCGGCCTGCAGCATCTTGGCGTAGTCCTTGATGGACGCGTTGACCTTCTTGGCCTCGTGGAACGGAGGGATGCGATCGAGGTCGACGACGATCGCCTTCACCTTCTTGGATCCCATCACCGCGCCCACCCCGCCGCGCGCCGAGAGACGCGACGGTCGCCCGTCTTTGTCACTGAAAGAGATCCCGGCGAGGAGCCCCTGGTACTCACCCACGGGTCCGCAGAGGGCGATGGTGACCTTCTTCCCGTACCGCTTGTGCAGCATGTCCTGGGCCTCGAAGTTGCCTTTGCCCAGGTACGGGGCGGCGTCGTCGAAGTCGATGTCGCCGTCCTTTGTGAAGTGAAGGACCACCCAGTCTGGCGAGGCTCCATGCAGGGTAAAGCCGGCGATCCTGAGCTGGCCCAGCCCGTAGCTGAAGGAGCCGCCGCCATTGGCCTCCTTGATGCCGCCGGTGAGTGGGCTCTTGCAGCCGACACTCGTCCGGTTGGCGTTCGAGAAGCTGGATCCCGCGAAGGGGCCGGCCGAGAAGATGAGAGGATTTTGGGGCGACAGCGGGTCGACGGTGGCCGCCCCCAATTCCAGCAGCGTTTTGGCGATCAGGTAGCGCCCGGCCTTGACGATGTCCTCCCCGTGGAGCTCGCGCGAGTTGATCGTGCGGCGGTCGAGATCGATGTCGAGGTATCTGCGCATGAACGACTCCTGCCTTGACGCCCCGTCCGGGCGAAGATCGCGTTCGATTCGCGCGGCGGACCCGCCGCACGGCTGTCGCAAGGCCGACTATACGCCGCCCCTCGGCGCATTGTCCACATGCCGGCCCGCCGCACTGTCGGTGGTCAGCACATGCCGGCCGCCGGACTGCGCTCAGGAAACGCGACGGCTCACGCCAACGCCGTTGGGCGCGCCGTCGTGGTTCTCGTCGCTCAACGCCCTTTCGCGCAGGCGGGGCACGTCAGCAGGGAGCGATCGCGGTAGCCATAGTCTCCCGTTGCGGCGTCGCGCGAGACATAGCCGTTGATGACGTCGTCCCGCAGCCGCTCGGGGTCGCGCTCGCCGGGAGGGCCGTAGCCGCCCGCGCCGGGGGCCCGTAGCCACACTTCGGTCTCAGGCGGAACGGTGACGGTGGCCTTGCTGTTCAGCTCGCGCTCGACCCGGTCAGGCCCCACCACGGCGACTCGAGCCGGCGCTCCGTGGAGACCGCCCGCCAGCCCGAAGGGCGGCGACTTCGTGCGCTCGCAGCAGACCGCCGCCTGGCTGGGGCCGCCGATGATGCGCCACACGCGCTGGACGCCACAGCCGCCCCGGTGTCGGCCGGCGCCGCCGGTGTCGGGCACGATCTCGTAGCGCTCGATTCGCACCGGGAAGCTCATCTCGAGGATCTCGATGGGCGTGTTCATGGTGTTCGAGATGCCGCTGGCCACTCCCGTGATCCCGTCCTTGGTGGGGCGGGCGCCGAAGCCGCCCTTGATCGTCTCGTAGCTGACGTAGCGATCTCCATTGCGGTAGTCCACGCCGCCCAGGGTCAGGATGGCCGACGTGCCCTGCGAGCAGGCCATGACGCGCTGGGGGGCGAGGGCGGCCAGCGCCCCGAAGAGCATGTCGCACACGCGATGGGAGATCTCGTGATTCGCGAAGACCACGGGCGCGGGAGCGAGCGCGTTGACGACTGTGCCCGGCTCGGCCTTGAGATCGATGGGACGCCAGCAGCCGGAGTTCGGTGGCGCGAGGTCGGCGGGATCGGCGATCATCTTGATGGCGGCGTAGATGCCCGAAGCCGTGACGGCCAACGGCGCGTTCATGGGCCCCGGAACTTGGCGGTCCGTGCCCGCGAAGTCAACGGTGAGCCGATCCCCCTGCTTGGTCGCCTGCATGCGGATGCGGAAGGTGCGGTCCTCCTTCTCGCCTTCCTCGATGATGCCGTCGCCATCGCAGAAATCCTCGAAGGTCGCCGTCCCGTCCGGCAGGCGCGCGAGCATGCCGCGCATCATGCGCTCGGAGTAGTCCATGACCTCCTGCATGATGGCGAGCAGGCGCGGGGCCCCGTGCTTGCGGGCGAGCTCCGAAAGACGCAGCACGCCGCGCTGATTTGCCGCCATCTGGGCCCGAAGGTCGCCGCGGCGTTCGTCCGGGGTTCGGACGTTCGCAAAGATGATGCTCTCCACGTCGGGATTGGGAACGCCCGCCGCGCAGAGGCGCACCGGCGGCAAGCGCAGGCCCTCTCCGTAGATCTCGGTGGTGGCGCCGTAGCTGCCGGGAGTGGCGCTGCCGATGTCCGGCCAGTGCGCCCGCACGCAGGCGAACCCCAGGAGCGTGCCGTCGCCTTCGTGGAAGGCGGGGGTCACGACGTTGACGTCGGGCAGGTGGCTGCCGCCAAAGTAGGGATCGTTGTGGATGAAGACATCTCCGGGCTCGAATCGGCGCCACGCCTGGATGACGGCCTTGACGGCGAGAGGCATGGAGCCGAGGTGGATGGGCAGGTCTGGCCCCTGCGCCACCATCTCGCCGTTCACGTCGAAGAGTCCACAGGAATAGTCGCCCGCCACTTTGAGGATTGGGGAGTAGGCGGTCTTGGCGAGCACGACCTTCATCTCCTCGGCCGCGGCGTAGAGCGCGTTCTTGACGACTTCGAACGTGGCGGGATCGGTCTCACGCATGACCGGCCTCCAATATGATGAAGCCATCCGCGCCGGCACGCAGGCGCCAGCCGGGGGGAACGACAATGGTGCTGTCACGAGCCTCGACGATCAACGGCCCCTTCCGCTCGATCTCGACGGCCAGGGCCTCGCGCGGCAGCACATCGCAGTGCATGAGGTTGCTCTCCTTGAAGTACACCGGTCGCGATGTCGGTCCCGCCTCGAGACCGACCGTCGCGGTCGTCCGCCGATCGAGCGCGAAGCCATCCAGACGGCCGATCGCGGAGACTCGGAGGTTGACGAGCTGCACGGACTCATCCGGGCTCGCGTGGCCGTACGTCATTCGGTGCTTGTCGTGGAAGTGGGCAGCGAGCCGGCCGAGCGTCGCGCCGCTGATGGGTTCATCGCCGACAGGGACGGTCAACTCGTAGGCCTGCCGGCGATAGCGCAGGTCGGCCGCTCGCGCGATCTCGCGCTGTTCCGGGGGCACCCCGGCTCGGGCGAGCGCCTCGCGGGCCTCCGCCTCCATAGCGCCGTAGGCCGCGGCAACCTCGTCGGGTTTGGCGGCCTCGAGGAGCGTGTAGAACGTGCGGGCGTAGTCACGCCGCAGGTCGCTTGCCACCAGGCCCAGGGCCGAGAAGCCCCCGGGAATCGGCGGCACGACCACCTGCTTGATCTCCAGCTCCTGGGCGAGGCGCGCCGCATGGACGGGCCCGCCGCCTCCGAAGGCCATCAAGGTGAACTCGCGCGGGTCGTAGCCGCGCTCGACCGAGACGATCCGCAACGCGGCGGCCATGCCGGCGTTGACGACGTCCACGATGCCGGCGGCGGCCTGAACCGCGTCGAGGCCCAGGGGGCGGGCGATCCGCGCCTCGATGGCGGCGCGCGCGCGGTCGAGATGCACCGGGAGCCCACCACCGAGCAGGGCCGCCGGATTGAGGTAGCCCAAGACGAGGTCGGCGTCGGTCACGGTGGGCTCTTCGCCACCGCGACCGTAGCAGGCCGGCCCGGGCTCCGCTCCCGCGCTCCGCGGGCCGACGCGCAAGGCGCCGGCTGGGTCGATCCACGCGATGCTGCCCCCGCCGGCGCTCACCTCGGCGAGGTCGATGACAGGAACGCGGATCGGATGACCCGTGCCATGCAGCCAGCGGCGCGCGTTGACCCCGCCGCCCACTTCGTACTCGGACGTCGTCTTGACCTCACCGCCTTCGATGAGGCTTACCTTGGCCGTCGTTCCGCCCATGTCGAAGGAGATCAGGTTGGGCAGGCCGAGCTGCTTGCCAGCCAAGGCGGCGGCGATGACCCCCGCAGCCGGGCCCGACTCCACCGCCATGGCCGGCATGCTGAGCCCCTCGCTGACCGTGAAGAGGCCGCCGCTCGACCCCATCACGTAGGGCGCCGGGAGCCCCATGCCGGTGACCGCCGCCTCGAGCCGACCGAGGTACGACGCGAGCACCGGTCCCACGTAGGCGCACACGGCCGTGGTGCTCGTGCGCTCGAATTCCCGGATTTCTGGCAGGATCTCCGACGAGAGAAAGACCGGCCGGTCGGGCAGGGCCGCGCGCAGCCGGGCGCCAACCGCCCGCTCATGAGTGGGATTGAGGAACGAGAAGAGGAGGCAGACGGCCACGGCCTCGATGTCGTGGCGCTTGATGAAGTCGATGGCGTCGTCGACGTCGTCCTCTCTCAAGGGCTCCACCATCAAACCCTGTGCATCGACGCGCTCGCTGACCTCGAGACGGTGGTGGCGCGGCACGAGCACGGCGGGCGCGTCCTGAAAGAGGTCGTACAGTGACGCCCGCGCCGAGCGGCGCAGCTCGAGCACGTCGCGGAAGCCTCGCGTGGTGATGAGGGCCGTCCGCGCGCCCCTGCCTTCGAGCAGCGCGTTGGTCACCACCGTGGTCGCGTGGGCCAGGAACGCCACGTCCCGGGGCGCGAGGTCGTGGCTCTCGAGGGCGGTGGCCAGCGCCTCCAGCACGCCGCGCCCGAAGTCACGCGGCGTGCTGGAGACCTTCACCACGGCAATGCGACGGCCGCTCCCCTCGGCGAGAACGACGTCGGTGAAGGTGCCCCCGATGTCGACGCCGACGCGCCAGCTCACGTCCTGGAGGCTCCTCGCCCGAGCTCGCCTTGCCCCTTCGGCCGCGGCAAGGTGGCGAGGACATCGGCGAAGATCTCCAGGGTGCGAGCGATGTCGGCGTCGGTGTGGGCGAGTGACACGTAGATCTTCTGCCCGCCCTTCACGATGCCCCGCTGCAGGCACCCGTCGTTAAAGGTCCGCATGAGAGTGCCATCGGCGCTGAGCATCGAGCGGTAGTCGGTCACCGGCTGGTTGGTGAAGACCACGTCGAACACGGCAGTCTCGCCCACCACCTGCGCCGGAACCCCGGAATCGCGCACCAGCGCGGCGAGACCATCGCGCAAGGTGCGTCCGATCTCGCGCAGGCGCGCATACGTCCCCGGCTTTCGGAGCTCGGCCAGCGTGGCGAGCCCGGCCACCGCGGCGACGGGATTGCCGTTCAGTGTGCCCACCTGGGCTACGAAGTCGGGCGTACTGTCCAGGCGTGGGTCGAAGGCGCGCATGATGTCCTGCCGTCCACAGACCGCGGCCAGCGGGAAACCTCCGCCCACGATCTTGCCGAGGGCGGCGAGGTCGGGCACAACGCCGTAGTACTCCTGGGCGCCGCCGTAGGCGAAGCGAAAGCCGGTCACCACCTCGTCGAAGATCAGGGGGATCGCGTGGCGGCCGGTCAGCTCCCGCAGTCCCTGCAGGAATCCCGGCGCGGGCGGGATCAAGCGCTGGAACGGTTCGACGATCACCGCGGCCAGGGCGTCCGCGTGGACCGCGAGGAGGGCCTCGACCGTGGCCAGGTCGTTGTACGGCGCGATGAGCACCTCCCCTTCGATCACGTGCGGGATGCCCGCGGAGTCCGCGGTGGCGGCGGGAAAGGCCTTGGGTGTGCGCGGTGAGGAGCTCATCAGGGCATAGTCGTGGCTGCCGTGATACCCGCCCTCGAACTTCAGCACTTTCTCGCGCTGGCGGAAGGCGCGCGCGGCCCGTAGCGCGAAGAACGTCGCCTCGCTGCCGGAGACCGTGAAGCGCACCTGCTCGGCACAGGGAACAGCCTGGCAGATCTCGTCGGCCAGGGCCACGATGCGCTCGTTCACGAGGAAATACGTGGTGCCATGCTCGAGCTGTTCGCGCACGGCGGCCACGACCGCCGGATGGGCGTGGCCGAGGATGAGCGGGCCGGAGCCCAGGAGATAGTCGATGTACTCGCGGCCGCTCACGTCGTAGAGCTTTGATCCCTGGCCGCGCTTGACGATAAAGGCGGCCTCGTCGGCGTACCGCGTGGAGCCGAGCACACCGCCCGGAAGGCGGCGCGCGGCCATCGCCAGTACCTGATCCTCGGCCGCCGATCGCGCTCTCGCTGTCTGGCTCATGGTCTCCCTCGCTGCGGTGGTCGTGCGAGCATCGCTGCTGGCCGCCATCTGTGCTCGCCCGAGGATAGCGGCGCGCCTGGCAGGGCGCAACCAGGCGCCGCTGGGAGAGCGTCTGGAACAGGGGCCCCTCGAGGCGGTGTTTTCGGTTGTGGCGGTTTCGAGGCTTGACTATAGTCTCCCAACCGGGCTCGCCAGGGACGGGTCGCGCGCATCCGCTGCTGGTGTGCAATCCGCAAGACCGGCTGATCCCCTGGATCGGCGACGTGGCCGCGGCCCCGATCCTGGCCGACATGGCCATGGCCGTGGTGGAAAAGGGAAAGGACCCTCGGGCGGCGGCCAAGGAGGCCAGCGAGAAGATTCAGCGAGACATCATCGCCAAGAGTAAGTAGGACGGCGACGGTGCGGGTGGCCGGCGCTCTTCCCCGCCCGGTGCTGGGCCGCCCGCGGACGTTTCCATGAGTGTGCGCGCTGACACGCTGGTGCTCGCGTCGGGGCCGGCCTCGCGCCGGTGGCGCCAGGCCGTCATCGGCATGGGCCTGCTCCTGCCTTCCGCCGCGCTGGTCCTCGCGTTCACCATCTTTCCCGTGGCCTACAATGTGTGGCTCGGCTTCTACTCCAAGCATTCGCTGCGGGCCACCAGCACGTGGGTCGGTCTCGGCAATTACCTTCAGATTCTCGCCGACGCCGACTTCTGGCGCAGCGTTTGGCTGGCCACCGTCTACGCCATCGGCAGCACGGCGCTGCAGATCGTGGCCGGCGTGGCCGGCGCGCTGATCTTGCACAAGCGGTTTGCGGGCTGCGACTTCCTGCGCGGGGTGGCCCTCTTCCCCTACATGATTCCCACCGTCATCGCGGTCTTCGTGTGGCGCTGGCCATCGGGATCAACGAGTTCTTCCACATGGCGGTGGTGGACTGGGGCCTGATCATGGCCGCCGGCGTCATGGTGACCATCCCCGCCCTCGTCTTCTTCATCGCCGTGCAGCGCTATCTCATCGCCGGCTGGGGAGCGGGCGGCCTCAAGGGTTGAGGCGACGCGCGTGACGCCTCGCCTGCGCATCGGTGTCCTCGGGCTGAGCCACGACCACGTGTGGTCGAATCTCGCCGCGGTGGCGACGGGCGATCTCGGCCAGCTCGTCGCGGCGGCGGATCCCGATCCCCGGCTCCGCCAGCGCCTGGAGCAGACCCACGGCGGGGTCCCTGCGCTCGCTGCGCACGACGCGCTCCTCGAGCGCCGCAACCTCGACGCCGTTCTGGTCTTCTCCGACAACCGGACCTCGGCCGAACTGGGTGTGCGCGCGCTGCAGCGCGGACTGCCCGTGATGGTCGAGAAGCCGATGGCGGCCGACCTCTCGGGGGCGGAGGCGTTGCTTGCCGCGGCCCGGGTCGCGCGGCGGCCACTGATGGTGAACTGGCCCACGGTGTGGCGGCCTGCGCTCCGCCACGGGCTGGCCCTCGCCCAGGACGGCGCCGTGGGGGAGCCGGTCCAGGTGAGTCATCGCGGAGGTCACGCCGGTCCGCGCGAGTTCGGATGCTCGCCGCAGTTCTGCGAGTGGCTCTACGATCCCGCCCGCAACGGTGGCGGCGCGCTCGTCGACTACTGCGGCTATGGCGCCCTGCTCTGCCGGACCCTTCTCGGTAAACCCCAGGAGGTCACGGCCGTGGCGGCGCGCCTTCGCAAGCCGGATCTCGAGGCCGAGGACAATGTCGTCGTCGTGCTCCGCTATCCCCGCGCGCTCGGGCTTCTCGAGGCGAGCTGGACGCAGGTGGGCGCCGAGCCGGCGTTCGCCATGCTGGTCTACGGTGACGCCGGAACGTTGGTGGTGCACCAGTCGCGGATGACGCGCGAGGGACAGAGGGTCGGCTCCGGTCACGTCCAGCTGGTGACGGCGGGAGGCAGCCGCGTTTGCGATCCACCTCTGCTCCCGCCCGACGAGCGCGATGGCCCAAGCTACTTCCTGTCGCGCATCCGAGATGGCCGCCCCGTGGAGGGACTGTGCGGTCCGGAGGTCGGTCGCGACGTGCAGGAGGTGCTCGCGGCCGCGCTGCTCTCGAGCGGGACGGGCTGCGGTGTCGCTCTGCCGCTCGCCTCGGCCTGAGCGGCCATGTCCGAGGCCTGAGCGCGCTCGAACGAGCGGGTGACCGGCGCGACCTGTCGAATCCGCGCCCCTCGTCCAAGCGCGGACGGCGCGATCGCGCGTCAGGGTGACCTCGGACCGGGCTCGGCAGCCGTGTCGCCGAGGAGCTTCTCCACGATAACGCAGTCGCGCCAGAGGCCGTCGAGCTGGCCGTGGCGCTGGTACACGCCCACGGTGCGAAAGCCGGCGCGCTGGTGGAGCACGAGGCTGGCGACGTTCTCCGGGAAGATCCGCGAGACGAGCTTCCAGAAGCCGCGTTCCGCGTAGATGCGGCAGAGCGCCTCGAGGGCGGCGCGTCCGGCACCCGTGCCTCGCGCGGCCCGATGGACGTAGACGGAGTGCTCCGCGACGCCCTGGTAGGCGGGACGCGCGCGATAGGGGCCCGCACTGGCCCAGGCGACCACCACCCCATCGCGCTCGACGACGATCGTCGGATGACGGTCGCCCTTCTCTCGGAGCTGCGCCTCGATCTGCTGCGCCGTCCGTGGCTCGGTCTCGAAGGTGGCGACGCGCTCCTCGATCCCGTGGTTGTAAATCTCCGCGATGGCCGGAGCGTCCGCTGGCGTCGCGACACGAGCGCTCATGCTCATCCTGACCCCCGTCACCCTTCGGCACGTCGGCCGGCGAGGCCCACGCTCCGGATGCGCCCCGAGACGAGATCCTGTCCCGTATCCTAGCGGAGATGGGGTGCCCCAGCGGCTCCATCTCGAGCCCGCGGAGGCGGGGCACCGTCTCGGAGCGCGCAGGAACTGCCTTGTAGGAATTGCCTTCTTGGTTGTGAGAGCCGACCAGCGCCCAGCCCGCGCCTCGCGACCCGAAACGCATCGCCAATCCGCGAAGTTCTGCGGGACGTCGCACAGATGTCCGCCTCCGCTTCGAGATATGGTTGGCACGGTAGCTGCTGGGAGACCGGACCAGGGGCGGCGGGTGACGCCGGAATATCTGCGAAAGTTGCCGAAAGCTCGGACAGTCCTGATCGGGCTGGCCGGGCTCACTGTGTTGGCCACGCTCGCGGCCGCTGTCTCTTCCACGCTCGAGTTGCGGCGCTTTGCGCGGGCTGAGGCGCGCCGCAGCCTCTTCGTCTATATGGCCGGGCAGCGGTTGGCGCCCGGAGTCCACGTTCGCCTCATCGACCTCGCTGGCACCCTGGGCCGACTGGGATATACCGAGGTGAGAGGCACACCAAGCGCACCCGGTCAGTTCCGCCGCGGGCAAGCCGTGTGGGACATCATTCCTCGGGGCGGCGAGGGGTCGCGAGAGACGGGACACGGGGAACGCGTCCGCCTCGAGATGGACGGCCCGAGGATCGCCCGCGTGCTCCGCAACGCTCAGCCCGTCGATGGTCTGGAGCTAGAGGGTGAGGTGCTCACGGGCGGGGCTGATCAGTCGGGAGAAGATCATCGGCCAATCCGGCTGGCCTACCTGTCGCCCCTCCTCGTGAATGCCGTGCTGGCGGCGGAAGACCATCGGTTCTTCGACCACAGGGGCCTCGACGTCTACGGCCTGGCGCGCGCCGGGTGGGCGAACCTTCGCGCCGGGCGGGTGCGCCAAGGCGGCAGTACCATCACCCAGCAACTCGTCAAGATCCGGCTGCTCACGCCGCAGCGGACCCTGGCCAGGAAGCTCCAGGAAGCTTGGCTGGCTACGTTGGTGGAGTGGCGCTACTCGAAGGATCAGATCCTCGAGGCGTACCTGAACGAGGTCTATCTCGGCCAGCGTGGCACGCTGGCCATCCGCGGGGTGGGAGCCGCCGCGCGCGCGTACTTCGCCAAGGAACCCCACCAGCTCACGGCCGGTGAGGCCGCGTTGCTCGCCGGCATGCTCCGCGCCCCCAACACGTACTCTCCAGTGGTCGACCCGGCGCGGGCGCGGGACCGTCGGGATTCGATACTGGCGCGCATGCACGAGCTACGCATGCTCGACGATAACGCCCATGCGCGGGCCCAGCGCGAGCCGATCCGGGCCTTCGCCCAGCCAGGGCCCGGCCAGATGGCCCCCTACTTCGCCGATCACGTTCGGCAGGAGATAGAACGGCGGTTCGACGAGAACACTCTGAAGGACGGGCAGATCACACGCGTCTTCACCACGCTCGACCCGCCCCTCCAGCGCTTCGCAGAGAACGCGATCGCTCGAGGCCTCGATCGGCTGGAGACCAGCGCGCCGCGGTTGCGCCGGCCGGACCAGCGCGCTCGCCTGCAGGCCGTTCTCGTCGCGCTCGATCCTTCCACCGGAGAAATCCGGGCCTTCGTGGGCGGCCGGGACTACCGAGCGAGCCAGTTCAACAGGGCGGCCCACGCTCGACGACAGCCGGGATCGGCCTTCAAGCCCTTCGTGTACCTCGCCGCCCTTCGCGCCCGCGACGGTGCCCCGCGCTTCACCGCCGCCTCGTTCGTCGATGATGCGCCACTCACCTTGCAGGTCGATCGGAAGCCCTGGAGTCCTCGCAACTATGACGACCGCTACGAGGGGCGGGTCAGCGTGCGGCGCGCGCTCGAGCAGTCGCTCAACAGCGCCACCGTTCGCCTCGCGCAGGCGGTCGGTCCCGCCACAGTGCTCGAGACGGCGCGCGCGCTCGGCATCGCGGGGAGCATGGCGCCGGTGCCGGCGATCGCCCTGGGGGTGTTCGAGGTGACTCCGCTGGAGTTGGCGCGAGCCTACGCGGCCTTCGCCAATGGCGGCGTCCGTCCGGAAGCCGTCACGGCGGTGCGCGCGCTTTCCGGTGCCGATCCCACCCGTGTCCCTGGCGGGCACGAGGGGCCCCCTCAGGCCGTCATCTCTCCTGCCGAGGCATATCTCATGACGTCGCTGTTGGGCGGCGTGATGCGCTCGGGGACGGGTGCTCCCGCGCAAGCCCTCGGCGTGCCCGGAGAGATCGCCGGCAAGACGGGCACGACCAACGACGGGCGCGACGCGTGGTTCGTCGGCTATTCGTCGCGACTGCTCGCGGTCGTATGGGTGGGTTTCGATCAGGACGACGCCCACGGGCTCAACGGTGCGCAGGCGGCCCTTCCCATCTGGGCCGACTTCATGAAGCAGGCGCTCGAAGCCTATCCGTCGCCGCCCTTCCCGATACCTCCCGGCCTCAGCATTGCCGAGATCGACCCCACCTCGGGCAAGCGCGCCAGTGCGTCGTGCCCGCTCGTCACGCGCGAGGTCTTCCTGACCGGCACCGAGCCGCCGGCTTGCGACGAGCACGGCCAGCTTCCGGGCCGCATCGGCGACTGGTGGCAGCGTTTGCGCGAGCTGTTCTCGCGCTGACCGCTCACCGGTTGACGAGCGGGGCCGCGTTAGGTACTCCTAACTCGAGGCCGTCGGATCTTCGCGAGAGGAGAGGTTGGCGACGTTCGCGCGAATCCTCGCTGTTCTGATGCTGTTGGCTGGCGCTGTGGCTGCCGCAAGCGCGGCCGACGACCAGCTTGACCGGGGGCGGCAGGCCATCCGCAGTATGGCGGGCTGTTACCTCGTGGACTACAGCTACGCCGAAACGGAGAGCCTCCGCCCCGGGTACGTCCGGGACGCTCGCGTCTACGACGTCAACCGCGACAAGTCGGTCAAGGAGTGGATTTCCGCCGAGCTCCTGTCGCCCCGGCGGATCCGGCTCCAGCGCGTCCTGTTCGCCACGGATCTGCGAGGTGAGCTCCGGGCGGGCAGCGAGATCCGGCATCAGTCGGAAGACTGGGAGTACGATGCGCCGTACCTGTACGACTTCGTGGCCCCGCGGCATTGGCAGGTGAAGGACTTGAGAGCCACTCCCGGGTTGTGGACGCGACGGGTCACGAACCTCGACGATGGGCTGCGCTACCAGTGCGCGGCGCGGTGGCGGGCGGACACGGTCTATCCCGAGTGGTCGTGCTCGAACTACGCTCCGATCCCGGGCCGCGAGACGCGCGACATGGGCCGTGGCGATTACCACGCCCTCGCGCGCGGCACCCGCATCATCGCCTACGGCGGCAGCTGGCTCGAACGGCAGGAGAACGTCAAGACCATCCACGGCGAGACGGGTCGCACCCCGCTCGCCAGGGAAACCGGAAAGAACTGGTACGTGCGCGTGCCGGACTCCGAGTGCGCCGCCGGCCAGGCGTTCGCTCGCCCGCGACAGGCGTTCTGGGCGCTCTTGCGCGAGACCTGGGAGGGTGTCCTGACGGGACGCGGTCCCTTCATCGAGACGGCGCCGGCCGGCCAGCCCCCGCGGTTCATGAAGATGTACGAGGTGGAGGAGGACTACCTCGATCGCGACCTCTCGGATCCGGCGCTCAGGAACGTCGCCCGAGAACGCATTCTCAAGATCATCGAGGAGTATCGCGCCCCCTAGGCCGTGCATGTCGCGGACCTCGGTGTTCCGGCGGCGGGGATGGCGGGAACGGGATGGGCACGGTAGATTCGAGCGGACGTCGAATATCGCGGGGGGAGACCACATGGAGTATCGCAAGCTCGGGAACAGCGATCTGACCGTATCCGCCATCGGACTGGGATGCATGTCGATGTCGGGCACGTACGGCAAGAGCGACGACGAGCAGTCGATCGCGGTGATTCATCGCGCGCTCGATCGCGGCATCACCTTCCTCGACTCGTCGGACATGTACGGCTGGGGGCACAACGAAGAGTTGCTGGGCCGCGCGCTCAAAGGGCGGCGCGAGCCGGCGGTGCTGGCCAGCAAATTCGGCCAGGTGCAGAGCCCGGACGGCAAGGGCAATTTGGTCGACGGCAGTCCCGCCTACGTGGCGCGCGCCTGCGACGCGAGCCTGAAACGTCTGGGGGTCGACGTCATCGATCTCTATTTCCAGCATCGCGTCGATCCCAAGGTCCCGATCGAGGACACCCTGGGCGCCATGCAGCGCTTGATCGAGCAGGGCAAGGTGCGGTATCTCGGGCTGTGCGAAGCAGCGCCGACCACCATCCGGCGGGCGCACGCCGTGCACCCGCTGAGCGCGGTGCAGAGCGAATACTCGCTGCTCTACCGGAACCCGGCCGAGGAGACGCTACCCACCTGTCGGGAGCTGGGCATCTCATACGTGGCCTACGCTCCGCTGGGGCGCGGGTTCCTCACGGGGCGGATCCAGACGGACGCCGACCTGCCGGGCGACGACCGGCGGCGCCAGCATCCGCGCTTCCAGGCTCAGAATTTCGACCACAACCGCAAACTCGTGCTGCGCATCGAGGAGATCGCGCGGAAAAGGGGCATGACGCCGTCGCAGCTCGTCCTGGGCTGGCTGCTCGCGCAGGGAGACGATATCGTCCCGATCCCCGGCACTAAGCGCATTGCCTTCCTGGAGGAGAACATCGGCGCCCTGGACGTTCATCTATCGGCGAGCGATCTGCAGGGGATCGACGAGGCGATGCCGGCGGGCGCGGCGGCGGGCTTGCGGTATCCCGAGCCTCAGATGAGGGGCGTCCACATCTGAGCTGACGTCCCAGAGCGCTTATGCGTGAGCGGGACCGCTGGGATCTCTCCCTGCCCTACGAGAGCACGCGCATTTCGACTTCTCGCCGTGACGCTCGGCACCCCATCCGTGGCGGGTCAAGGATAGGAGCCTTCGCGCTGACGTTGGCAGCTCGTTTCCGGTCGGTGCGATCATAATGGCCGGTGCGGCGCAGCCGACACGCCGCGCGGGAGGAGAGCATGCTCGCCTCAAGACTCAGTGACCAGCGGTGCTGGACCCACGACACCATTTCACCCACGGACTGGCTGATCCCTCTGCCAGAGGCGGCCGTCGCTGAGGTGGAAGACGTCGTTCTGGCGCTGCGCAAAGATCCGTTCCCCGTGCTCCTTCTGTCGCCGGGACAGTTCCCCTTCGCGGAATGCGCCAGGGTTATGCGCACCGCGGCCCGCCAGCTGCGCGAGGGCACGGGAATCGCGCTGATCGACCGCATCCCGGTCGAGCGATTCACCCTCGAGGAAAACCGCGCCGTCGCCTGGCTTCTCGGCTCCCTGCTCGGGCGCCTGGTCGCCCAGAAGTGGGACGGCACCATGATCTACGACGTGCGCGACACGGGGAAGTCGCTGGCCTACGGCGTGCGGCGCTCGGTGACCAATTTGGAACTGCTCTTTCATACCGACGCGCCCTGGCTGCCGCTCCCCCCCGAGCTGGTCGGTCTCGTGTGTGTAAACTCGGCGCGCCAGGGTGGCGTGAGCCGCATGGTCAGCCTGATCACAGTCCACCACGAGCTGCAGCGCCGTCATCCTGACCTACTCCCGCGGCTCTACCGGGCGTTCCCGTGGGATCGCCAGGCCGAGCACGCCCCCGATGATGAGAAGGTCGCCTGGCAGCCCGTATTCCAGCGCGGCGGCCAGGGCTTGCTCGCCCGCTACAACGAGGCCCTGATTCTGAACGGCGAAGCGCTGGCCGGCTGCGCCCTCGACGGTGAGGGTCGGGAGGCGTTGGCCGCGATGCGCGAGATCGCCGAGGCCCCGACGTGCCGCGTGGAGTTCACCATTGACCGCGGTCAGATCCAGTACCTCAATAATCACGGTCTGGCTCACAGCCGGACGGCCTTCGAGGACTGGGAAGATGCGCCGCTCAAGCGCCATCTGATTCGCCTCTGGAATCGGGACGAGGGCCGGCCGACCTTTCAGGGATAGGATAGCGGCGGCGGGGGGACCGAATGGCCAACAGCTACACCCTGACCCACCTCCAGCAGCTCGAGGCGGAGAGCATCCACATCATCCGCGAGGTGGCTGCGGAGTTCGAAAACCCGGTCATGCTGTACTCCATCGGGAAGGACTCCTCGGTTATGGTGCGCCTAGCTCAGAAGGCCTTCCACCCCGACCGCGTGCCTTTCCCGCTGATGCACGTCAACACCACTTGGAAATTCCGCGACATGATCGCCTTCCGCGATCAGTTCTGCCGGGAGCACGAGCTGCGGCTGATCGAGTACATCAATCAGGAAGGGGTGAGGCAGGGCATCAATCCGTTCGACTACGGCTCGAACAAGTACACGGCCATCATGAAGACCCAGGCCTTGAAGGACGCCCTCAGTCGGTACGGGTTCGATGCCGCCTTCGGGGGCGCTCGCCGCGACGAGCAGAAGAGCCGCGCGAAAGAGCGCGTCTACTCGTTCCGGGATCGCTTCCACCAGGGGGATCCCAAGAACCAGCGGCCGGAGCTGTGGAACCTCTACAACGGCAAGGTGAACAAGGGAGAGTCGATCCGAGTCTTCCCGCTGTCGAACTGGACGGAGATCGACGTCTGGCAGTACATCCACCAGGAACAGATACCCATCGTCCCTCTCTACTTCGCGGCCCCGCGGCCGGTGGTGATGCGGGAGGGCCACCT
>JBKPAK010000129.1:0-41732 GCA_046726415.1 Candidatus Methylomirabilota bacterium | reverse complement strand
CCGCTGATTCGCCGGCCACGCTCACGATGAAGGGGACGCGATGAGGCAGGCGGGCCAAGGTCCGGCGGAACGCCTCGAGTCCGGGATTCTGGAACCCATTACAGTTCACAAGCCCGGGTCCGGCCGCCGTGCGCACGCGGGCGAGGTTCGGCCGAGGGTGGCCTGGCCGCGGCTGCACAGTGATCGACTTCCCAGTCACCGCGCCGAAGCCGAGGCCCATGGCCCGGCGCAGAATCGTCGCCTCGTAGTACATCGCGGCGAGGATGAGCGGATTCGCGAGGCACACGCCCCCGAGTGCCATGGCGAGCCGAGGATCCTCGAGGCGGACGCGACCGAGCCGGTCGAAGGGGAGCGTGCGGAGCATCGATTGCCCCAGGGCAACCGCGACGGGCTCGGGGAGGCGGCACAGGACGTGGTCGTAGAGGCTCTGGTAGAAGCGCGCGATCGCCCGCGTCATTCGCGAGACCGGGGCGAGCGTATCACATCGCGGTGAGCGCTTGACGATCGCGATGAGGCGCCGTTAGGGTAAGGGCCACGTGAGTTCGCGCGTCTGGACTTCCGGTCGTTCGAGGTTCCGGGTCGCTCAACGCGCTAGCGCGCTCAGTGTCGCCCTCGGCGCGCTGCTGGTGTCCGGGGCGTGCGCGGCCCGTTCCCTTCTCCCGCCGCCTGGCGGGGTGGCCCCCCCGACATCGGTTGCCGGGTTCTCGTTTGCCACCGACACCTTCGATTTTCGGAATGACATCCGAGCCCGGCATCCCGACAAGGACGATCTGTACGCCAACTATTGCTTCGTGCTAGCCCGGGGTCTTCGCCAGTTCTTTGCCTTCGCTCGCTTCGATCCGGCGGCGCCCCGTCTCGATGACGACGGATACGTCGCGCGCATCCGTCAGATCGTGGCGCGCCCGGCATGGGAGTCCCCGCTCTCACCGGCGGAGCGCGTCGTCATTCCCGGGTACGCCAATCTCCGGGATCTGTCGCGCGACAAGGAACCCGCGGTCAAGGCGGCCCTTGGCGGCCGCTTCTGGACCTGGGTCCACTGGACCAACTGGCGCGTCGTGTTTCCGCTGGCCGCCGGACATCAGGCCGAGGTCGCGCGAGCGATCATGGACGAGATCTCCGCCGGTCGACTGGTCCAGCTCCTCGTCACCAACTGGCCGAAGCCCGAGCTGAACCACACGGTGGTGGCCTACGAATTCCAGGAGGGGGCCGGCACCATCGAGTTCGCAACGTGGGATCCCAACGATTCTGCGGGGCCGGGCCAGCTTACCTTCGACCGGCGGCAGCGACAATTCCTCGCCACGCGTGTGTACGACACCGAGCCCGGCGTCATCCGCGTGTTCCGCATGTACTATTCACCATGGCTCTAATGAGATGGGGGGCCTCGAACGGGCCCCCCCAGCCCTCTCTGCTCGCCGCGCCCCGGGGAACCCGGGACGTTGCGCGCTACCCGCCTCCCACGTATGGCGGGAGGACCTCCTCTGCGGCGTGAACCGATCGCCATCCTCGGGGCCGGCGTCATTACGCCGGTCGGGGCGGATCTCGACGCCTTCTGGGCGAGCCTGGTCACCGGAGCCGATGGCATCGGGGCCATCGAGCGCTTTCCGGTCCATGATCTGCACGTGCCTCGCGGAGGCGAGATCAAGAAATTCGCATTCGCTCGCCGGCGGCCTGTGCGGGGCGGGCGAGCCACCGAGCTGTTGCTGGCGGCCGCCGACGACCTGCACGGCCGCATCGAGCTGAACGTTCCGTCAACGCGGCTCGCCGTCGTCGTCGGAACAGCGCTGGGGGGCGTGGAAGAGGGCGAGCATGCGCTCGGAGACCGGCGGCTCAGGCGTGCGGCAGGCGCGCTCTACGATGTCCCCGGGCACGCGCTGGCGCGCCATCTCGGCGTCCGCGGGCCAGTGCTGACCGTTTCGACCGCATGCGCCTCCGGCGCTACTGCCCTCGGCGTGGGGGCAGACCTGTTGCGCGATGGCTGCGCCGATCTCGTCGTCGCGGGCGGATACGACATCCTGTGTCGATTCGTGATGCGCGGTTTCAATGCGCTTCGCTCGCTGACGCGGGACCGCGTGCGGCCCTTCGACCGCCGCCGCAGCGGCCTCCTCCTCGGCGAAGGCGCGGCCCTCGTGGCGATGGCGCGCGATGGCGTTCACCAGGGGCCTCGTCTGGGTCGTCTCCTCGGACATAGCAGCGCGAGCGACGGTTCGCACATCGCGGCGCCGGATCCCCAAGGGCGTGGCCTCGAGTTTGCCATCCGAACGGCGATGGCCGAGGCGGGCGTCGAGGCTGGTGACGTGGAGTTGGTGAGCGCGCACGGCACGGGGACGATCCTCAACGATCGCATCGAGACCGCGGTGCTGCAGCGGATCCTCGGCGCGCGGGCGCTCGAAGTCCCGGTGAATTCCATCAAGGGCGCGCTCGGACACACCATGGGAGCGGCGGCGACCTTGGAGGCGATCATGTGCCTGCTCGCGCCACGCCACGGCGTGGTGCCGCCAACCGTCGGGCTGGAAGAGGTCGATTCCACCTGTCAGCTGGGCCATGTCCTGGGCGCAGCCCGCTCGTGCCGACCTCGAATCAGCCTCAGTACCTCGCTGGGCTTTGGAGGCTGCAACGCGGCGCTGGTGCTGGAGGGCGCGGCGTGAACGTGGCCGCGGCTGGGGTGCTCACCGGATGGGGCCGAGGGGTGCAGGCGCTGCCCGCCGATGCGCGCCAGGCGGCGAACGGGCGCGGTATGATTCCGCTTCCCCGGCCGGTCCTCGTCGGTGACCGATTCCGGCGGGCGACCCGCGAGTGCCTCCTCGGGGTGGCCGCCGTGGAGGCATTGCTTGTCGACGGCGACGTGTCGCGGGCGTCTCTGCGCGGGAGCGGGACGGCTTTGATCTATGTCACGACGACCGCCTACGCCGCGGCAAATCGGGCCTTCATCGATCAGACGGGAGGCGCGGGTACGCTGCACTTCCCGTATACTGCTCCAAGTGCGGTGCCCGGGGAGGTGGCCATCGAGTTCGGACTCACGGGACCGTACCTGATCTTCATCGGTACCGCTCGAACGGCCATCCACGCCCTCTGGCAAGGCGCGACACTGCTGCGCCAGCGCGTCTGCGAGCGCGCACTGGTCCTGGCCGTGGAAACGGTCGAGGACTGCGCGGATCTCTTCGCGCGGGGCCGCTGGCTCACCCGGCGGCCGCTCGTCGAGGCGGCGGTGGCGGTCCTGCTCGTGCCCGGACGCGAGACGGATGCGGATTCGTTCCAGGTTGTGGCGCCGCTGTTGCCTGCGGTGTCCCAGCGCGCCGGAGAAACCTTCGCCTGCGCCCCCCTCATCGCGCTCGCATTGGCCGCAGCCGGACTGTCGAGTACAGGGATCGATCTCGTGACAAGGGCGGGAGGCTGATGCAGGCCAAGGAAGTGCTCGACGAGCTGAAGGCAATTCTGGTGACCCGTCTCAAGTTCGATCCGCGTCGGGCCGCGGAGATCACCGCCGACACCCCGCTACCCAAGGGCCTGGACGGGGCCATCGGGCTCGACTCCCTGGACTTCATCGAGTTGGCCATCGCCATCGAGGAGCGGTTCGGGCTCGTGATGGACGAGGCGGAGGATCTGGCGCCGCACTTCGCGTCGCTCGACACGCTGTGCCAGTTCATCGTGAGCCGGTCGGGAGGCGGATGAGGCGCGCCGTCGTCACCGGCCTGGGTGCGATGACCCCTTTTGGCGTTGGGGTCAAGCCGTACTGGAACGGCCTGGCCGAAGGCCTCTGTGCGATCCGACCCATCACCCTACTCGACCCCGAGGGACTCCGGAGCCGGCTGGCGGCGGAGATCCCGGACCCCGTGCCAGGGTCCCCGCGCCGGTCGCGCGGCGACCGGCTGGCCCTCGCGGCGGCGGCGGAGGCCCTGGACGACGCCCGGCTGGAACGCGCGGAGCGCTCGGCAGTGGCCGTAGTCGTGGGCGCCATCGGTGGTGGGATGTTCGAGGCCGAGGCGTGGTACTGGCGACAGGCGCGTCGCGGCGGGAGAGCGCCCGATCGGCGCGCGCTCGCGGCCGTCCTTCCGTGGTCGCACGCGGAAGTCGTGGCGAACCGTCTCGGCCTTTACGGGCCCCGCGAGACGCTCGTGACTGCCTGTAGTTCAGGCGCCGCGGCGTTGGCCGTGGCATCCGACATGGTCACCACCGGCGTCGCCGACGTCGTACTCGCCGGGGGGGCTGATGCGATCACGCGCACGTGTTACCTCGGCTTCAACGCCCTGAAACTCCTGGACCCGGAACCGTGTCGGCCGTTCGATCGCGACCGCCGAGGCATGTCGATCGGCGAGGGTGCCGGATTCGTCGTCCTCGAAAACGCCGAGCACGCGCGCCGGCGTGGCGCCCGCGTCTACGCTGAACTGGCCGGCTACGGCATGACCTCCGACGCCTATCACGTCACCGCACCGCATCCGGACGGAACGGGCATGGCAAGGGCCATGGACGAGGCGCTAACGCGCAGTGGCCTCACGGCGGCGGACGTCGGCTACGCCAACGCCCACGGCACGGCCACCCCGCAGAACGATCGCGTCGAGGCTCAGGCCTTGCGCGCGGTGTTCGGCGCAGAGGGGCTGCTCGTGTCCTCGACAAAGTCGATGATCGGGCACACCATGGCCGCCGCCGGCAGTCTCGAGGCGATGGCCACCGTGCTCGCGCTCGTTCACGACATCATCCCCCCCACCGTTCACCTCGACTCGCAGGATCCCGACGTGGCATTCGATTGCGTCGCGCACCAGGCGCGCCCCGTCGCGGTGGAGCATGCCATCTCGAATTCCTTCGGATTCGGCGGCCAGAACGTGACCTTGCTGTTCCGTCGCGCTGCCGCGTGAGCGACCGGGACGGGGGCCGCCGGGTCGTGATCACTGGGGTAGGGGCCGTCGAGGGCGCCTTCAGCGGTGGCTCGTCGGCGCTCGGGGCCTCGCTGGCGCGTCCGCAATCGTGCTTCGGACCGCTCGGCCCGGCGGCCCTGGTCGGCCTCGTCGACGGCGTCGATGTGCGGCGCCTCTCGCGCGTGTGCCAACTCTCGGTGGCCGCTGCCCGCTTGGCCCTGCGAGATGCCGATTGCGATTCGGAGGGCCTGGGCCTCGTGGTCGGCACGGAACTGGGTGACCTCCGCTCAACCCGTGACTTTGCTGATGGCTATTTGGCGCGCGGGCAAGCGGGGCTCTCGGCGCTGCTGTTTCCCAACACCGTCATGAACACCATGGCGGCCGCGACCTCGATGGTGCTCGGGGCGCACGCCCTGTCGTTGACCATCAACGCGCCTGGCATCCCGGGCGAACTGGCCGTGGTTCGGGCCGCCACGTTGATCGCCGCGGGGCGAGCCGACCGTCTGCTCGCGGGAGGTGTGGATGAGCTGGATCCGTACACCGTGGAGATCCTCGGCACCTTGGGGGTCGACGCGCGCGGGCGGGGGGAGGGCGCGGCGTTCCTAGTGTTGGAATCCCTGGGCATAGCACGAGCACGAGAGGCCCGCGTGCTGGGCGAGATCCTCGGGGTCGCGACCGGTGCGCTTCCCGCTCGCCCGCTGGGCGTGGGTCGAACCAGTCGCTCGCGCGTCGTCGGTCTCGCCCTGGGACGGGCCGGCAGCTCCCCTGAAGCGGTTGGGTGGGTGTACGCCTCGGCGAGCGGCGACACCGCTCGCGACGCGTGGGAGCAGTCGCTTCTGGAAACGGCCCTCGCGCCGTACCGCCCACCGATCGCCGCCTTGGCCCGAGTATGGGGGCATCATTCGGCCCTGGGGGCACTGCGGGTGGCGGCGGCGGCATGGACGGCCCGCTCCGGCCTACTGCCCGCGATCGTCGGTTCAGGCGAGGACGCCATCAACCCTGGGGTGAGAGTGATGCGGGTGCCACCCGGCATCGGCCTGGTGCATGGCGCCGCGCGTGGTGGCGCCCAGGCTGCTCTCGTCGTGGGGCCTGCGCCGGCTGCATGACGCCCGTCATCGTCATTCCCGTCTACAACGAGATGCTCGCCATCGCGAGCGTGGTGACGGGGGCCTCCCTCTACGCCCCGGTTATCGTCGTCGATGACGGATCCTCTGACGGCAGCGGGCTGGCAGGGGTGCGGGCGGGCGCCAAGGTCGTCCGGCACGCCGAGCGCCGGGGCAAGGCGGCGGCCCTCAGAACCGGCATCGCCGTTGCGCGGGCGCTCGGGGCGTCCGCTGTGGTCACGATGGACGGGGACGGACAGCACGCGCCCGGCGATCTGCCCGTTCTCCTCGGCGCGGCGCGGGAGACGCCCGAGCAGATCATCGTGGGCAACCGCCTCACCGACACCGCCCGCTTTCCGCGCGCCCGCCTCAACGCGATGGTCGTCGCTGGATTCTTCGTGGAGTGGGTGACCGAGCTTGGCGTACGCGATACGCAGTCGGGCTTTCGCGTGTATCCGATGGCCCTCCTCGAGGAGGTCGGCGTCTGCCGTGGCGGCTTTGTCTTCGAGACCGAGGTCCTCATCGCGGCGGCGCGGCACGGCTGGCGCGTCCGCGAGGTCGCGGTGACCGCCATACCCTCCGCGCGACGTCGCAGCCGCTTCCGGCCGGTTCGAGACGGCGTCGCCATCGGCGCATATCTCGCGGGACAGGTTGTGGCCCGGTGGGTTCAGGAGATCGCCTTCGACCTTCACGATCATGAGGGCGCCGGTTTGAACGCGTCGCGTCGTCGTCGGGCGAAGGCCGCCGCGGCCGCCACGGTCTCCGCCCCCGTCGTGCTGGCCGCTGTCCTCCTGCAAACCGGCCTCGGACCCCTGGGATTCGATCTCGTGAGCCCGCTGGTCCGTCGGCTCTATTCGCCCGAGTTGGTCAGTCCGGCGATTCCGCCGGCGGCGTCACGGGTGGCCGTCGCCAATCTCGACGCGTCCCTCGCGACCTCACGGCTGAGCCGTCCATGACCCATTGCGCTGACTCGACCGTCTCCTATGACGTCGTCGTGGTGGGAGGTGGACCGGGGGGCTCGACGACCGCTGGATTCCTGGCGGCCGCGGGCCTGCGGGTTGGGCTCTTCGAGCGCGACGTTTTCCCACGCTTCCACGTGGGCGAGTCGCTCATGCCCGCCACGATGCTCATCCTGGAGCAGGTGGGCGCCCGCGGGGCTGTCGAGGCGGCCGGCTTCCAGGTGAAGTACGGCGCATGCTTCGTCGACGAGAACGCGCGGGAGGAGCAGACGTTCTACTTCCTGCCTGACCGGCCCTGGCCCAACTACACGTATCAAGTCCCGCGGGCCGAGTTCGACACCATCCTTCTGGAGAACGCGCGCACACGGGGAGTGGACGTGCACCAGCCGGCCACGGTGCAGTCGGCGACCTTCACCACCGACGGCGTCGCCGTGACCGTCGAGCACGATGGCGTGACGGGCACCGTCCGCGCGAGGATGCTCGTCGACGCCAGTGGCCGCGATGGCTTCCTCGCCTCCTGCCTTGGCCGCCGTGCGCGCATTCCGAATCTCGGCAAGGTGGCGCTCTTTGCGCATTTCCGGGGGGCCGCCCGCCGCTCGGGGAAGGAAGAGGGCAACATCCGGATCTACGTCGTCGACGACGGCTGGTTTTGGTGGATCCCGCTCGCCGACGACCTCACCAGCGTCGGCAGTGTTCTCCATGCCCGCACCGTGCGCTCGGCCCAGCTGCCGATGGATGACCTCTACGCAGACATGATCCGCCGCTGTCCCAGCGTGGCCGCGGGCCTCCGCGGGGCCCGCCGGGTGACCCCCGTGCATCGCGCGAGCAACTTCGCTTACCTGAACACTCCAGTAGTGGGGGATCGATTCGTGGCGGTCGGCGATGCCGTGGCGTTCGTCGATCCCATCTTTTCCGGGGGTGTCTTCATCGCCATGCGAAGCGGCCAGCTTGCCGCCGAGGCCATCGTGCATGCATTCAGGGCGGGCGATTTTCGGGCCGCGCGATTCACCGGCTATGAGAGGGCCGTGCGCCGCGGCACCGCGCCGCTGTTCCGCTTCATCCACAAGTACTACGAACCGGCGTTCTTCGATCTGCTCATGCACCCCAAATCGATCTTCGGGATCTACCAGGCTGTGCTCCACGTCCTCTCGGGCGGGACCTTCTTCACCATGCCGTGGCGCACGCGGTTGAGTTTGAGCATTCTCTTCGGGGTTGCACGGATCAATCGGTGGGTGCGTCGTCGCACCGGCCGGCCCGTCGCATCGCGTCTGGAGTGGTAGCGGGCGGCGAGGTTCCCGCCATGCGCGTCCGCATCCGTCAGTACGCCTTCACCATCGCGGGCGTCGCCATCGGGGTGGCGGGACTGGTGGCCCTCGGCGCGATGAGCGAGCGGATCGTCCGGTTCATCGAGGGGGGCGATCGCTTCGTGCTCGGGCAGATCTCGGTGGCCGGTCGCGGTATGGGCATGGGCACGGGCTTCACCGCCGGCGGTTTGCTTCAGGCCTCGACCATCCGCGCCCTTGCGGAGGTACCGGGCGTGGCCGGCGTGCAGGCCCAGGTCATGCTTCCCCTGAATCCCTCGGTCTCTCAGTTCATGACGCTCACGCAGGAGCTGATCCTCGGACTGGATCTCGCCGTCCCCATGCCGAACCGATCCTTTCCCGTGTTGCCCGTGCAGTCCGGGCGCCCGTTGCGGGACGGCGACCGGCACGTGGCCGTGCTCGGCGCGTCGTTCGCCGCCTCGCGGGGGCTCCGCGTAGGAGACGCGCTGCCCCTGGATGGTCAATCGTTTGCGGTCGTCGGCGTGCTGGAGCCCACGCTCACCGCGCCGGACCGCTTCGTCATCGTACCTATTGCAGACGCGCGGGTCCTGTGGGTGACCAAGGATCCCCTCCTGCGGACGGCCCTCGCCTCGGGGGGTCTCGCCCTGACCGCAGCGGACCTGAACACGGGCGCAGCGGTGGGCTGGCGAGAGGGCGAGGACCCCGACGCGGTGGCTCGGCGGATTCGCGAGCAGGTCCCAGGGATCAACGTCCAGCTCCCGAGCGAGCTGAGCAATCTCTTGCGCAGCTCGACCGCGTTCTTCTCGGCGTTGATCGTGGGCATCGGCGCCCTCGGCCTGGTGATCGGCGGCTTGTCCCTGGCCAACACGATTACCGCGGCGGTATTCGAGCGGATTCGCGACTTCGGCATCAAGCGCGCGCTCGGCGCCACCGATGGCCAGCTCGGGCGAGAGATCCTGGGCGAGGCCCTCGTGGTGACCCTGACCGGCGGGCTCGTTGGGATCGCCCTCGCTCTGGCCGTGGGCGGGGCCGTGGAGGTCTATGCGGCGCGCAGCGGGCAGCAGCTGTTCCTCTTCTCCGCGCGGCTGCTCGTCGGCGCCCTGGTGTTCGCTGTACTATTGGGCGCGCTGGCGGCCGCCTATGCGACGCTCCGGGTTGTTCGGGTGAGTCCCGCCGAGGCCATCCGGCGTGGCCTCTGATGCTCCTCGCCGAGGGAATCCGGAAGTCCTTTCGCGCTCCCGCGGGAACGCTGATTCCCGTGCTCGCCGGGGTTGACCTCTCGGTGGCCGGCGGTGAGCTCGCCGTCATCGCGGGCGCGTCCGGCTCCGGGAAGAGTACGCTGCTCGCCGTCCTGGGGCTCCTCGAGGAGGCCGACTCTGGGGTCGTGGCCTACGGGGGGCGCGTCGTGAGCACGCTCTCGCGCTCGGCCAAGAGCCAGGCCCGAGGCCGCTTCGTGGGTCTCGTCTTCCAGTCGTTTCTGCTCCTGCCGTCGCTGACGGCGATGGAAAATGTCCTTCTCGCCGCCCGGTACGTGGGGCGGCGGGGCGCGGGGGCGCGCCGCAGAGCGGAAGGGTTGCTCGAGGAGTTCGGCATAGCCGAGCGACGGGATCATTACCCGGCGCAGCTCTCGGGCGGCGAACAGCAACGCGTCGCGTTCTGTCGCGCCGTCTTCAACAATCCGCCGCTGCTGCTGGCCGACGAGCCGACCGGCAACCTGGACGATGCGAATGCCCGGGTGATCCTGGCCGCCTTGCGGAGGCGGGCGACCGAGGGAAGCGCCGTCGTGGTGGTGAGTCACCGGCCCGATGTCCTGACCGGTCTGGGCACAATCTACCGGCTGCAGAGGGGAACGGTGAGGAGGGAAGACGCATGAAGGGCTGGTTCGGCCCGTCAACGCGCGCTCGACACGTCGCTCATCCTCTGACATCCTGGCCATCCGCCGCAGGGGCCTCGGCCTCGAGCAACTCACCAACGCTCGCGAAACAATAGCCCGCGGCGCGCAGGCCATCGATCATCCCCGGCAGTGCGTCGAGCAGGCGATCCGGCGCTCCCGAGGTTCCCTCGGCGTCGTGCAGGTCAACGATGGCGCCGGGGCGAGCGCGCCGAAGAACGCGGTCCACTTGGACTGCAGCCTCCACTGGACGAAGACCCTCGGGCTGGATCGACCAGAAGATCAGGCGTTCGCCACAGGCGCGCAGGGCCGCCGGCATCGCCGCGTTGACCATACCCCAGGGCGGCCGGAAGAAGCGCGGCGGGCGATTGACGAGGGCCGCGAGCGTCTCGTGGGCCCGGACGATCTCGCTGCGGGTCCGGCCGGGGCCGCAGAGCCAGAGGCTCCGGTGCGACCAACTGTGATTGTCGATTTCATGTCCATCGGCCGCGATCGCCCGCACCACGTCGGGAGCGCGCTGCGCTCGCTGCCCAACGAGGAAAAACGACGCTCGGACGCCCTGTCGGGCGAGGACGTCCAGGACGCGCGGCGTCCATCGAGGATGCGGTCCGTCGTCGAAGGTCAGCGCGATCCGGCGCTGGGTTTGCGCCCCACGCCGGATGCTGCCGAAGGTTGCGAGATGGGGAAGCCACGCATAGGCCACCCAGGCGGCCAGACCGGTCAGCGCGAGCCCACGGCCCGTCCGCCCGGTCATCGCGCGGACGTCCGCTCCAAACCCTGGTCCGCGCGACGACTCGCGGCGACGACGTCGATCACCAGCATGGCCTGTGGCGGGACGGTTCACCCATTTCCGGTATGCAGACTCGCACCGTGAACGGCCTCATCGTATCGCGGCTCGACACTCCCCGGCCACTCCATCAGACACCTGTGGGCGATAATCACCCCGAGCCCTGTGACAGAACGAGACTTGCGGCCATGTCTCCATGGCGTCCGGCGCCCGTTGGCGATCAGATCGCGCGCGTGCCCGCGCGGCCGGGAGGCACTCACCGGGGAGGACGGCGGAGAACGGAATGCGGGGCTGGACGAGGGACGCAGGCGTCGTCGGGCTAGGCCGCGGTGCCCCTCACGAAAATGGCTGATCCATCGCCGACATGCTCTGCCGGCTACGGATCTTCCCTCGCCAGCGCCGGATCCGGACGAAGAGCATCGCGGCCACGGGGATCGAGGATGCGACGGCGACAAACCAGGGGTTCATATCGCCTCCTTGGAAGGTGTTCGACAATGTCGGCGGGTTGCAGCCGAGCTGCCACGTCTTATGATGAGGGGCGCGGCGATAGCCCAGCGATTCACGGGCGCATGCTTTCTGGGACAGGCCATCGGCGCCGAGCGGCCAGGGCAGGGACACTTCTGGTCCTACTGGTCGTGCTCGCGGGATGTCACACGATGGCCGACGTCCAGCCCGGCCCCGGCCGGAGGGCCACCATCACCGACCACACCTACGATGAGGTGTGGAGCGCGGCCTACCAGGTCGCCAGCGCGCACCTCGCGATCCTGGACGAATCGAAGGCCGAGGGCATCATTCGCGGAGAGCGCCGAGGGAGCGGCGAGGGATGGATCGGCATCTACCTCACCGGTGCCGGCCCCACGGCGTTCACCATCGAAGTCGTGCGGAAGGGGAAATACCGGGGGCAGATCACCTGGCAGAACTGGGAAAACAGAATCCTGGGTGAGATCCAGAGCGTCATCGCCGGGCGCCCGACGCGCTAAGATGGCGGAAAGGACGGGGTCATGACGCGATGTCTCCAGATGACCGCGGCGTTCCTCGCGTGGACCTTGTGCCAGGAATTCCTTCTGAGTGAGCCACATCCCGACGGCGCCCCGAGGACCTGGATCCACCACGTCCGGGCGCTCGGCGTGTACGAGGAGGAGTGCGAGTGCCGCGTTCGCCTCAAGGACGAGCTCAAGCGAAGTGGGAAATCCTGGGGCTGGAGATATCGGGTCTTTGGCCTTGTCGATCCCGCCCGACAGGTCCGGGCCATCTGTTACCACACCGGGGACAACCCTTGCCGTCCAGCCTCGGCGGCCGGCCGCTGATCGCGGAGTCGGAGCGACTTCATCCGATGGCGGCTCGTGAAGGGACAATGATCCCGCTCTTGGGAGACGGCAGCGGGATCCGAGAGGAGACTGCGACATGACGCGGTTCGCGCGACTCGTCCTTGTCATGCTGCTCGGCGCCGCGATCGGGTGCGCGAGCGCTCCGTCCGAACGCACCCTAACGGTCCACGATGCAACGTCGCTGAGCGGCAAGTGGTTGGGATACGCGATAGGGCTGGCGGCGGGGGCCCCACAGGCCATAGAGCTCACCATCAACCCCGACGGCACCTGGGTTTCACGCATTGGCGCGAACGTTCAAGACGGGACCCTGACGGTCAGCGACGGGAAGGTCAGCTTTACGCGAACGGGAGCCTCCGGTCCATCGACGACTGTGCTCCTCGCCTCGACGGCCGTTCTTCGGGAGCGCGCAGGCAAGCGGGTGCTCGTCGGTCAGGGCCGATCCGACTATGGCCCGTACTCGTACGAGTTCACCGAGCAGAAGTAGCCCCTCGTGAAGACGCTCCCACGAGCCCCCGCATGCCCGAGCGTCGAATGGCCGCCGTGGATCTGTGAAGAACGGATGGCCGCAGCAACCGTGGATCTGATGACGAAGCACGGCTCGCGACGAGGAGAACGCATGAGCCGTGTCAATCGCGGCCGAGGTGGCTACTACACGTGGGAGTTAATCGGCCTGGCGAATCAAACCGCGAAAGATTCTCACATGCGGTGCCTCGACGACTACATGCGCCAAGGGTACCAGCGGGTGCCGGGAGAGGGCTGATGCGGTGCCAGGGGTTGACGGCAGCGCCCGCGGTGAGTAGATTTCCAAGCGTCAGTTGAGGCGGACGATTAGCTCAGCTGGTTAGAGCGCTGCCCTCACATGGCAGAGGTCGCTGGTTCGAGTCCAGCATCGTCCACCATGCAAATCAGGCACTTACCTCGCTCCCTTCGGTCCTCAAGGTGGCAGTGTGGCCCCCCAGTGTGCCCAGCATCGGCAAAACCGACAGCATCGTTAGACTTACGAGACAGGTTTTCCTGGCGAGGGCCTGCCATCTTGCGAGCTGCTTCCTTGAGGTCGTCCGGGCTCACGACCAGGGATTCCGGCCTTCCTGCAGGCGGTCACCCACGCCTTGCGCCAGTCGCGCGGCTGGTCACCGGCCTGGTGGCGCCGTCCGTTGGTGAAGTGGGGGAACAGATGGGGGATGGAGCGTCCGGTCTTCTGTTCCAGGGCGGTCACGCGGTCCAAGTGATCCCGTAGGAGCCCGATCAGCTCCGGGGGCAGGTACGCGACGCGCGGCTCACCGCTCTTCGTTTCGTCCGGGCCGAGCCGTACGGTCCCTTCCTCGAGGTCGAGGTGCTGTCGCTGCCGCGTCAAGACTTCCTGGGTCCGCCATCCTAGTGTGTAGCCGATTGCGGTCGCCACCTGGAGGTGCGGCGCGAGATACCTGGCCACGGCAGCGCACTGGTCTAGTTCAAGAAATCCTTGACGCGGCTTGCCATCCGGTGGCTTGGGGATCTTCGGCACGCGTAGGAGCTTCCCATTCTCCGCAGCCAGGTTCAGCATGTCTGACCCATGAGCGATTGGTTGAATCTGAATGAACTTGCTAGCCATCAGAATTGCCCTCCTATCATGTCGCCCCAGCCCTTCCTGCGTCCGCGTAACATCTCCGCCATCCGTTTCCCTTAACCCGGGGCTAGGCGGCGTTGTCCCCACCTGCTGGCGGATCTTTGTACTTGACGGAGTACGTGCGCGCACAGAGATCGGACGATCCACGGCGCCCAACGCGCTCTTTGCAGTAGGTATCAAGCGTTTCTTCCGGCTCCCGCGTCCGCACCATGCGATCGAGGACCTGGGTTACCTCGATGACGTCGATTCCGCCGTTCTTGCAATGCGAATTCGTACACTCGAAACGAGTGCCTGGCATATCGGTCCCCAAGCTGTACGTCCGTGACTCCTGGCGGTAGGGGTCAGAGCGATCCGTGACCACGACCTGAAACGTACGGATGTCTGGAAAGATCTCGTCCCACCGCCGCCGAGGGCCCTAGAAAGGGGTGCTCCGGAGGAGTCATTCTTGTCTTCCTTTCACGCTCGGTGCTCTTCCGGACGTCTACGCGCCAGCGACCAGCCCGAGCTGGCGTTCTCGACGAAGAGGCCAACGGGTCGATAGAGATGGCGGCGATGATCAACGGTCTCCCTCTCAGCCTTCGTCGCGCTCCAGCGTAATAAGGTACATGGGCTTCCCCGGCACCGACACCACGTGAGCCCGCCGCCACCCCTCGCGGAGCCACGCGGCCTCGTGCCGCTTCCGTGCTTCGTCGATGTTCCACTCCTCCATCGGGACGTAGACCTGCTTCGTCTCCACCGTCACGGGGGGCCTTCGCTCTCGCTCACCCCAATTCCCCCTCGTCCCAGTCCCTCGCCCTTCTGGCTAGAAGCCGATCGCTGATGCATAGTTCGAAGTATGAGCGCCCCCCCAATCCGCCCTCGTACGACGCCAAGGTCACCCTCCAGGTGAACACCTACTACCGAGACCTGAACCCGGCACGGAGGGAACGATGGCGACGTGGCAACCCGATCCGGACCTGGTGGATGTTGTCGAGGAGTACCTGCGAGAGCACTTCGAAGGGGGTCTCGTCGAGCGGGCCGTCATGGGCCGTACCGTCAAGTTCACTGTTCGGCGTCGAGCTCGCCACTATGACCTGGACGTCAGCAAGCGGTTCTTCGATGACATCCCCCATCCGACCGGGATCAAAGCCTGGCTCGACCACTACCAAGTCGCGAACCGAATGGACAAAGGCCGATCCATATCGAACACGGTCATCCAGTGGAGTAACGCTGGTCCCGGCTTCCAGGAGGAAGAGCACCGCCTCGAGGTGGGCTCGAGGCAATGCCCGACGTGCCGAACTCAGAAGAACACGGTCGTTGTCGCGGAGGGAGATAGAACCGAGGACTGCGAGTGTGGGAGATGCGGTCAGCGTTTCGTTCACCGCTTCCGCTTCCCGTCCTGAGCACCATTCGGCCTTTCTGCGCCCTGCCGGGCCCTCACGTCCCCGCCCTCGGCGGCCACCGGCCGCCTTGGTACACTTCTTCCGATGGTCACCCCTCCCCTGACGAAGTGGGCCGCGCAGGCAGCGCTCAAGAACCTCGCATGATGTTGTGCAACCGACCCACCGGCCCCTTCCTCGCCGAGCCCCAATCCTACGGCCCGACTCGCCATCGCTGGACCGGCCCGGATGGCCGGCCGCAGATCCCATGCGGCTACGACGCGCGGGACGTGGACGCGATGCTGTGCCACCTCCTGGCGACCCACGCGATGACGCTCGATCTGGCCCGCCGCACGCTGGCCCAGCGGATCGTGGGCAGGAAGCCCTCAAACTGACCCACCCACTACCGGGTGTTCGGGATGGATAGGTCCTGTTGCTCATGCCGATGATCTCCGAGGTCATCAGCGTCCCCCGATTAGGTTCCTCAGCCACGTCAAGATCGTCGTGGAGCCCTCGCGCAGACACGCCAGTAGCGCCCCCCAGTAGGTTGGCCGCTGATCCGCCATGCTGTCATCCTCATCCGAGCAACCTCACCCGCTTCGCCCCACTTCCCGTCCGCGCCCTCGGCGTCAGACTCACGACCTTCCATCCTCTCTGCCTCCTGGGGTAAGGGTGATGGGCCACAGCCTCCGGCGTGTTACCAGCACGCGCGGGGGCGTCTTGTCACTTACCCACGCTCGCTCGCAAGAAGCTGCCAGGTCGCATTCGGCGGATCGAGGCGCCAGACAAAGCCCTGTGCGTCGAGTGCGAAAATGGTGAGATCCCCAGCCCCGCCGCCAGGAGGCCTAGGGACTGCGGTGATCTGAACGAACTTGCTTGGATCTGCCATTTCAAACTCTCTCTCCCTTCACTCACTCCCCGAGTAGCCCTGTGTTCGCCCACCTGGGGGGCGTCTTCTACCGACGCTCCGCGGCGGGCCGGCGAGCTGCCGCTCGTACTAGAAGGCCCCCGGTTTGATGCTGCCCGGCGTCGCAGGTACCTCCGCGCTTCGCTTCGGCGTCGGTGCTGTCAAGAAACGAACGCGCGAGAGCGCCCAGACGCTGCTGATCCTCAGGCGACGTCAGGACAGCAGCCTGAGCCCAGCACGACACGCAGTGCCACTTGCCACTTCGGGAATCGAGTGCTGCGAGGGCCTGGTCATGAAACTTGTTAGCGTTCATGGCTCGTCACTCCAGCAGCTCCGTCACCGGCACGCCGAGGGCGCGGGCGAGGCGCTTCAGGACATCCAGGGATGGGTTTTTTCGCGCCCCCTGCTCGATCTGGGTTAGGTACGGCTGTGTAATTCTGGCTTTCCTGGCCAGCTCCACCTGCGTCATGCCTCGTTCCTCTCGCAACACGCGAATCACCCTACTCAGCCTCTTCGGGGCCAATATAGCCTCCAGCTATATTAGTTGTCAAGCCTATCGCAGCTCCACTGCTTTTACTCCTGCCGCCGTGGCGGCATCAAGGCTTCCACCGAGGCGTCCCCGCAGCCAAGGTGATACGCGATGGCAAAGAAGCGAAGCCTGGCTTCACCTTCCTTGATCGGCCTCCTGCACCACTCACACGCGACCGCGTCGTCTGCATGGCCGCGATGGTACACTTCCGGGGCGATGAAGCGCCTGCCTCGTAGGTCCGCGCTCTGCGGCTCCAGCACCGAGCGTTTCTGAACCCTGCTGCGTAACTCCTCGCGCTCTTCGAACGGCGCGACGGCGTACCCCAGTAACACCCTCGCTTGGTCCCTGTCGGCGGCAGCGATCGCCACGGTGGCCCGCTCCCCGGGCGCCAACTTGTAGCGACGAATTCCAGAACGCACCGCCAACGCACCCGCGAAACGAGATTTGCCGGCACGCCGGGCTGCCACGATGTAAACCTCAGACGGTGGCGTCGTCGGTGGGTCGGTAGGTCTCCGCCGGTCAGGTGCTTGACGGTGGCTTCATCGAGCCGCCGGCCGTTCTCACTCTCATTGGCGATGACCAGGCGCGCACCGGCGAGTGCGGCCAGGTCGTTCGGGATGCCGTCTCCTGGTGCTTGGCGAGGAAGGTGGCCATCGCGGCGTGGCGCACATAGTCATCGCCGAGCACACGGCTCAACACCCTGAGCAGCGTCGTCTTACCGTTTGCGCCGGTGCCCCAGAAAATCAGGAGGAGCTGCTCGAGTGTCTGCCCAACGAGGGCCGCGCCGAGCAGCTTCTGGAGTCAGGCTATCAGCACCTTGTCCTTGGCGAAGATGGTGAGCAGGAACTCCTCGAATCGCGGCCACCGTGCGGTCGGCTCGTAGGGCACGGGACACTCCAGGTACGTTTTCCAGAGGTAGCAGTAGCGCACGTCCACCCCGTGCTGGCGGACGAACCGCTCGGAATTCCCCAGGTCGGTGCAGTGTGGCGCCGGTGGTTCGACCCGCGGGAGATCCTCCAATGTTCCACCGGCGACGATGTGTGTATCGGTCCCGAGACTCACGCCGGCACCCCGTCGGGCAGGAGCACGACACGGCTCTGAGCCCCCTCGGACGGCGAGAGCCGTGGCCAGCCCGCTGACCGCCTGTGTGACAGCGCGATTCGTGCGGTAGTCCGAGTCAGGAACGATTTCTACAAGGCGACCCATGAGCCTGATCGGCTGGAAGTCCGGTAGCGGCGAGCGCGAGCCGCGTGCATGCCATCCCTCGACGCCGGCAATGCCGACGACGGGAAGCCCTTGCTGCGCGACCGCGAGCGCTTTCTTCTCACCTTTGACGACGAACAGCGGCGCATCCCCATCGAGTACGGCGGGCAACGTGGCAAGCGGGAAAAACACGCGGATGGCGGAGCCCCGCGGCTGGAGGTACTTGATCGTGTGCCCGTTCGCACCCTCGCTGATCGTCGGGAACACCTTGACGCGGATGTGTGGCATGAATCCGCCGCGAGGGTCCGGGTAGGGGAACAGCAGCGCGGACCGCACGGGCGCCGGACAGAAGCCGAGGAGCTGACCGATCATCTGGGGCGGGACGTCGGTGATCTTCTGCAGCTTGATCGTCTCGTCCGTGAGCCCGGACTTCCGCAGGTCGGCAAGATGCTGGGGATGATCGAGTCGGGTTGAGTCATAGGTGGGCGATAGGAGGAACTCGAGGTGGTCCTGCGGCGTCGGGGCCTTCATCACGCGTTGGGCTCCCCGTCGCGGATGATGTTGGCGGCGGTCGCGAGGTCGATATCGCCTAGACCACGCGATCGGCGCGCGCCGGATCGTGCGTGCAGACGAACTCAGCCTCGGAGACCGTGGATGGATATGTGCCAGGCCCTGACCCACGCCAATTCCCATCGCGCGTACTTGCGGCGGGCGGAGCGGGGAGGCCTCGCCTCGTGGAGGTGGACGATCTCCGCCACATCGATCTTCGGTTCCGCCTCGTCGTGCTCTGGCGTGCGTTTCCGGTCTGAAACGCACGCTGACAGGTCGAACAGTGTGGGTTGCACGGCGCGGAGCCCGTTGGTATAGGCCGTGGCGGCGTCAGGATCGCGCATCACGTGGCCATCGGGCGGGATCACCCGCCCGCCTCGGGGGCAACTCGGGTGCGAAGTCTCCGCACCCGGCCGCCAGTCGGCTCGACAGCTCCCGGCGCACGAGGTCGATGAGCAGCGGGTCGCTCGACGCCAGGAGCACGCGGGACTCGTTCGGCGTCGGTCCTTCCTGAAGCGTGAGGTAGATCGCCATGCAGCCGCCTCTCCTTCTGAAGGGCTGATGTTCGGCGCGCGGGCACCGGGTTACGAGTACCCCTCTATAAGGCGCCCGCCAGGGATGGGTTTGTTACAGAGTCATCCCGGATTCGGAAGGTGAGGTGGCGGCTATCTACGTGGAACGGCATCGGTCGCTTCCGGGTCTTTCCTCACGGCCTCCAAGTACTGGCGCTCGGCGGACGTGAGAGCCGCGAGAGGGAGACCTAAAGCCGACAGGAGATCTGCGAGGGGTAGTGTCTTGACCTGCTGCTCCGCTATGGCCATGACTAGGGCTTCGTCCGCGGTCGGGGCGTGGTGGGCGTGGTCGTCGTCCCGGAGCGGCATCTGTCGTCCAGAGCGACGCACCTCAGCCCCCAACGACTTGCGAATCTCGCGAGGCGTGTGCTTCTGGAGCCTGACCAGGGATTGGCCGAAGGTTATCCCCCCTGGGAAAGCCTCTCCGGCGATGAGATAGATCATCGAGGCGATCAGATCGCGGGGAAACCCGTTAGGGTCCGTCCGCATTCGCTGCGCGATGAGTCCTAGTGCTTGCCTCTCCTCGGGCAAGAGTCGGACTGGAACATACCACCCGAGCCGACGAGCGGCCGCCCGACGAGCGGCCGCGGGGGCCGAGGATGTGGCGCAGAGGGTCATATCCTCCACGACGCGTTCCGCCTCAACAATGAGCGGCGCCGCTTTGGCATCGAGGCGTGCGAACTCCGCGAACTGGTGGGCGAGCTTGGCGTCAAGGTGGGCGCGGTCCTCCGGAGTCTCTTCATCGCGAGACGCAGGCCAGCTCGCGCGTTTCGGCTTCGGGTGGGACTCCCCTCTAACCTTCTTTGCCATGCGGCTCCTCCTCGTCGAGCCCCCTCGGAAGGTAATCGCGGGCAGGAGCGCCGAGGAAAACGCTCCGTCCGGCACCTGGTAGCAAGTCGGCGCCTAGCCCGCGAGCATCAGTCTACCTTTTGCGTGGCTTATCAGCTGCGGCCGCCCAGCCTTCCTGGAGTTTGCGGAGCTCGTCGCTAGCTCGTGCATGCGCGATGTCAAAGGCCTCCATCGGGATCGGCTTCCAGCCAGCATCCCCCTGCTCGTAGTACCAGACCAGCCCGTCTGACGTGAGGCCGTAAAGACGATCGCCGCTTGCCGCGATCTGCGTGAAACGTAACTGATCGGTTTGTCCTGCCATAGCCGTCCTTCCCTTTTATGTGCCCGCCCGTGAGCCCATCAGGCCGAGGATACTCCAGGGGGAGGGAGCACGAGCCAATCGGACGACGTAGAAAACCCAGCGGAAACCCAGCGAATTCCCGAGTGATTCCAGGACGTAAGGCGTCCTCACATGGCAGAGGTCGCTGGTTCGAGTCCAGCATCGTCCACCATCCAAATCAGCGAGTTACAGCCACCACCGTCCGCTCTGAAGCCGGTCGGCTGCTCGGCTGTGAGAACAGCAGGCTTGGCGAGCTTGAGAATTGCTCCATGCAGGGGACGGCGACATCGAGAAGCGAATAGCCGGTGCCGTCTCCCCGTCGATATCAGGTAGAACCTGGCTCGCTATGATTGGCCAGTCCCCCGTTGTTTGGCCGATCCGGGGCCCTGTATCGACCTGCGAGCGCGGACCGGCGTGTGCGATCGGGGGGTTCTGATCCCCCGCCGGCGCCAGGACTGGTGACACTCCTCCCCCTTGTCACCGCTGGCGCCGGTTATGCGCTCAGGTAATGTCCGGGGCTCAGAGACGCCAGCGGGAGTGGCGGGCCTCTCATCTACAAGCGGATCGGTGACCAACGATGAGCGAGCTAGTGCTGGAACGACCACGGGCCTTGCCTCACGACACTTTCTGGTCCGCCGAGGGGGAAGAGGGCATGGCCAAGATCCTCGTCATCGAGGATGACACCGAGATTCGCGAGCTTCTCGCGGAGATCCTGACAGAGTCCGGCTACGAGGTGCTTATCGCCGCGGATGGCGCCCTGGGCCTCGCGCTCTGCGAGCCTCATCGCCCCACGCTCATCATCACCGATCTCCAGGTCTCCGGGCTCTCGGGGCTTGAGGTCATCGCGCGGCTTCGCGCCGAGCCTGGAGTGAAGATCATCGCCATCTCGGGGAGCGGCGCGGCGAATCTCGAGGCGGCCGAACGATTGGGGGCAGTCCGAACGTTCCAGAAGCCGTTCTCCATCGACGATCTCGTCGCCGTGGTCGGGGAGCTTGTGGGCCCCGCGCGTTCGGCACAGCACGTCCAGTTGCGAAATCCGCATCGGCTGCCCGTCGGTCCCGTTACGCCCTCGGCTGATGGGCAAATCCGAGGGGCGCACGGGTGTGCCGAGGCGCCCGGAGCGCGGCGTGCGGGAGGCCGAGAGCGGGGCGCCCCTCTGTTCTAGGAGGGCGTGCCCCCGCTGGTCCGCAGCAGGCGGCCGATCACCCGATCGAGCCGCCGGAGGACGAGCGGTTTTTTCAGCACCCCGTCGCTGCCCAGGGTCCGACATTCCTGCTCCATCTCCGGAGTCACGACGGCGGAGATCACCACGATGGGGGTGGCGGGATGCAGCAGCTTGACCTGCCGGATCAAGCTGGTCTCCGGCTGCTCCAACTGCAACTGCACCACGTGCAGAAGGACGAGGTCGAGGGCGACACGCTCGCAGATGACCCGCGCGCTGTCGGCATCGCGCACGGGGATGGCGATGAACCCGCGCTGCCGCAGGAACTCGGTGACCACGCTTCGCACCTCGACGTGGTCGTTGACGACCAGCACCTTCTTGGCCGTCGCCCGGCGCCGGGCACGGGTCGCCCGGGGCCGGAGCGCTGCGCTCTCGCCTATCCTCCTGGAGTCGGACATTCGATGCTCACAGCCTCACGATAGTGTTTCGATAGGGCGCCACCCCGCGGGTGACGTTCCGGGTATCCACCACCAGCCGGGCGAGGTCGACCACCCGCTTGTAGTCGATGCCGGTGTGGTCGGTGGCGATGATCACGCAGTCAGCCTGGGCGAGACGCTGGTCGTCGAGGGGGACTGACGCCATGGCCCGCCCGGCCGCAGTCAGGCGCGGCACATACGGATCGTGGTAGTCCACGAGGGCGTGACGGCGGTCCAACTCGTGGATAATCTCGAGGGCCGGTGACTCCCGCGCGTCGTTGACGTCCCTCTTGTAGCTCACGCCGAGGACGAGGATGCGCGAGCCCTTCAGGCTCTTGCCGCGATCGTTCAGCGCGTCGGTGGCCACGGAGACCACGACGCGAGGCATGCTGCTGTTGACATGGTGGGCGAGATCGATGAAGCGCGGATCGAAGCCGCTGAGCCGCGCCTTCCACGACAGGTAGAGAGGATCGATGGGAATGCAGTGACCTCCCAGGCCGGGGCCGGGATAGAACGGCATGAAGCCGAAGGGCTTGGTGGCCGCCGCGTCGATGACCTCCCACACGTCGATGGCGAGCGAGCGGCACATGAGAGCCAACTCGTTGACGAGACCGATATTGACCGCCCGGAACGTGTTCTCGAGGAGCTTCACCATCTCGGCGGACTCGGGCCGGGAGACCGTCACCACATCTGGAGCGATCCGCCGATAGAGGTGGCTGGCCAGGTCCGCGCATTCCGGGGTCACGCCACCCACCACCCGGGGGATCGTTGCGGGGGAATGGACCTTGTCACCCGGATTGATGCGCTCGGGGGAGAAGCAGAGGTGGAAGTCGATGCCCGCCCGCAGTCCAGTCGATTCCAGCGCAGGGAGCACGACTTCGGTCGTCGTGCCGGGATAGGTGGTGCTTTCCAGGACGACAAGCTGACCGCGCCGCAAGCGCGGTCGGATGGAATCCACTGCGCCGATGATGTACGACAGATCTGGCGCCTTGCTCTTGCTCAGAGGTGTCGGCACGCAGATCAGCAAAACATCCTGATCCCCCAACCTTTCGAAGTCGTCGGTGGCGGTCAGCTGGCCCGATCGCACGACTGCGGCCAGCTCCTCGTCGGAGATATCGACAAGGTAGGAGCGTCCTTCCTGCACGGCATCGACGCGGTCGCGGTCGATGTCGAAACCGGTGACGGGGAATCCTGCTCGGGCCAGCTCCATGGCCTCGGTGAGGCCCACATAGCCCAGTCCCATCACACTCACCCGGGCCGTGCCCCCCACGATGCGCTCGCGCAATGACGCCGTCAGATCCATCGCACCTCGCTCCTCGCTAAGCCTCAGCTCGCCAAGCCGCATTCCTGCATCTTGCGCAGCAATGTCTTGTAACTGACCCTGAGACGCCGGGCAGCCTCCATGCGATGCCACCGCACGCGATCGAGAACTTCCTTGAGCGCCATCTCCTCTGCCTCACGAGCCGCGCGGCGAGCGATTTCGCGCAGGCCGAGCGTCTCGTCCCACCGGCGGACAGGAGGTCCCGGGGCGACCGGGGACGGGGGCGGGACCGGCGCGCCGACCGCGGGGGCCTCGATGACCTCCGTCGGCCGCCGGGTCAGCTCCTGGACCACGTGCACCTCATTGCCCAACGCCACGATTCGCTTGATGATGTTTTCGAGCTCGCGGACGTTCCCCCCCCAAGTGTAGTCCATGAAGAGCGTCATGGTTTCTGCCGTGACCTCTTGGCGCGCGCGACCGTACTCTCGAGAGTACACGTCGAGGAAGTACTCGACGAGCACGGGAATTTCCTCTTGGCGCTCGCGCAGCGGCGGCACATGGATATTGAGCACGTTGAGCCGGTAATAGAGGTCTTCGCGAAAGTGCCGCTGCTGGACGAGGCGAGCGAGATCCTTGTTGGTGGCGGCGATCACCCGCACATCCACCCGGATGTCGGATTGGCTTCCGAGGCGGGAGAACTCGCGATCCTGAAGGACCTGGAGCAGCTTGGCCTGCACCGGCATGGGCATCTCCCCGATTTCGTCCAGGAAGATCGTCCCGTGGTTGGCCAGCTCGAACTTCCCTGGCTTCTGCCGGTGGGCGCCGGTGAAGGCACCCCGCTCGTAACCGAACAGCTCGCTCTCCAGCAACTCGAGGGGCAACGCCGCGCAATTCACCTTCACGAAGGGGCGGTCCCGCCGGGGCGACTTGTCGTGGATGGCCCGCGTCACCAGCTCCTTGCCGACTCCGCTCTCACCCCACACGAGGACCGTGGCATCGGTGCCGGCCACGCGGTCGATCATGTCCTTGACCGCGTGCATCCGCATGCTGTTCATGAACGGCCACTCGTAATTCAGCTGCGAGGGCCGTCGGCGTCGCCCCGCGGCGGTCAGCTGGGCGCGGAGGCGCTCGACCTCCTGGCCGAGCGTGACGCGTTCCAGAACGCGCGTGACCGCCCGCTCGACTTCGTCGTCGGCAAGAGGCTTGAGGAGCGATGCGGTATCGTCAGAGAAGCGGTGAGTCTCTTGGCCTGGCATGCTGATCCTCGTGGTTTCAAGATCGCCGTCGTGACGGCGTTCGGTCCAGCATACAAGGCTCGTGCCAAGCCCAGAAGTTTCGAATCCGTGGAACCCTGGGGCAGAAAGGGGACGCTGATTGCACCGATCAGGCCGCGGCGGCCCGAACATAAGGTCGCGACTGTCCTCCGTGGCCGTCGCATCCCGAGCGGGATTCACCGTTGCACACTCTGGCCTACAATGTGACATCCAGATCATATTCTAAGACTGTCCACGGGCACTCAGGCGAAGAGCTCGATGGATCGAGCGAGATTGTCACTTGGCATTCTGTTGGCATCTTGGCCCGCCTTGGGCCACGATGAGCTATGACTCATCATCGGTTGCGTGAAGCGCTCCTCCAGCAGATCCTCGTCCTCGACGGCGCGATGGGCACCATGCTCCAGAACGCCGATCTGACCCCGGCCGACTTTGGTGGCCCTTCCCTCGAGGGATGCAACGAGCATCTGAACATCACCCGTCCCGATATCGTCCGCCATGTTCACGCCGCCTACTTCGAGGCCGGCGCCGATCTGATTTCCACCAACACGTTTGGCTGTGCGCCCTGGGTGCTCGCGGAGTACGGTCTGGCCGATCGCGCCTACGAGATCACACGCGCTGCCGCCGGCCTGGCTCGCGAGGTGGCGGGACGACGGCTGGTCGTCGGAGCGCTGGGGCCGTCCACGCGATCGATCTCGGTAACCCGCAACGTCACCTTCGACGAGGTTCGGGACGGCTACGCGATGCAGGCCGCCGCGCTCATCGACGGAGGTGTGGACGCGCTCATGCTGGAGACGGCGCAGGACACCCTGAACGTCAAGGCGGCCGGGATCGGGGTGCGGCAAGCCATGCGGGAGGCTGGTGTCGATCTGCCGCTCATGCTCAGCGCGACGATCGAGCCCATGGGCACCATGCTTGCCGGGCAGGCTGTCGAAGCGTTCGCGGTCTCCGTCGAGCACCTCCGGCCTCTGTCGATCGGCCTTAACTGCGCCACCGGGCCCGAGTTCATGACGGATCATCTCCGATCCCTCGCCGCCCTCACCCCGTGCTTCGTCAGCGTGTATCCCAACGCTGGCCTTCCAGACGAGCGTGGGCAGTACGGCGAGACGCCGCAGAGCTTGGCCCTCAAGCTGCGGCGCTTCGTGGATGAGGGGTGGGTCAACCTCGTGGGCGGCTGCTGCGGGACGACGCCGGAGCACATCCGGGCCATTGCCGAGATGGTGCGCGGCCGGCCGCCTCGCCGGCCCGCCTCCGCGAATCTGGTGGCCGTGAGCGGCGTCGAGCTGCTCCTCCCGAGCGACGACAACCGACCTGTCTTCGTGGGCGAGCGCACCAACGTGATCGGCTCACGGCGCTTCAAGGAGCTTGTCGTGGCCGAGCGCTTCGAGGACGCCGGCGAGATCGGCCGCGCCCAGGTCAAGGCCGGCGCCCAGGTCCTCGACGTGTGCCTCGCCAATCCCGATCGGGACGAGGCGATGGATATGGACCGCTTCATGGTCCAGCTGACGCGGCGAGTGAAGGTCCCGTTGATGATCGACTCGACCGATCCTCGCGTCATCGAGTTGGCGCTGCGCCACTGTCAGGGCAAGGCCATCGTCAACTCCATCAACCTAGAGGACGGCGAAGAGCGTTTTGCCGTCGTCGCCCCTCTGCTCGCGACCTACGGGGCTTCCGTGGTGGTCGGTTGCATCGACGAGGACAAGCAGCAGGGGATGGCCGTCTCGCGCCAGCGCAAGCTGGCGGTGGCCGAGCGATCGCATGCGCTGCTGACTGGGAAGTACGGACTCCCGGGGCGCGATCTGATCTTTGATCCGCTGGTGTTCCCGGTGGGAACCGGCGATGCAAACTACATCGGCTCGGCGGCGGAGACGATCGAGGGTGTGAGAGCCATCAAGGAGCGCTTCCCGGATAGCAAGATCATTCTCGGCATCTCCAACGTGTCGTTCGGACTACCGCCGGCCGGTCGGGAGGTCCTGAACTCGGTGTTCCTCTACCACTGCACGAAGGCGGGGCTCGACTACGCCATCGTCAACACCGAGCGCCTGGAGCGCTATGCCTCCATCCCCGAGGAGGAGCGCGCGCTCGCCGAGGACCTCATCTTCTGGCGTGGGTCGGATCCGGTGGCGGCGTTCGCGACCCACTTCCGAGGCCGTACCAAGGCCGCCGCGGTGACTCACGCCCTCGGCCTCGATGAGCGGCTGGCCCACTACATCGTGGAGGGCTCGCGCGAGGGCTTGCCCGCCGATCTCGCCCTGAAGCTGCAGGAGGCGGCGCCGCTCGACATCATCAATGGTCCCCTCATGCGCGGCATGGACGAAGTGGGCCGCCTCTTCAATGACAACCAGCTCATCGTGGCCGAGGTCCTCCAGTCGGCCGAGGCCATGAAGGCGGCGGTGGGCTTTCTCGAGCCATTCATGGAGCGGACGGAGTCAGCCAGCCGTGCCACCCTCCTGCTGGCCACCGTCAAGGGTGACGTCCACGACATCGGCAAGAATCTCGTCGAGATCATCTTCGCGAACAATGGCTATCGGATTGTCAATCTCGGCATCAAGATCCCGCCCGAAGAGTTGATCGCCGCCTATCATACCCACCGCCCCGACGCCATCGGCCTCTCCGGTCTGCTCGTCAAGTCGGCCCAGCAGATGGTAGTCACCGCCCAGGATCTGCGAAACGCCGACATCGACATCCCGCTCTTCGTGGGCGGAGCCGCCCTCACGCGAAAGTTCACGGCGACGCGCATCGCGCCCGAGTACGGAGGCCTCACCCTGTACGCGCGCGACGCGATGGACGGGCTGGAGCTCGCGAACCAGCTCTTCTCGCCCGCGACCCGGGACGCCCTCGTCGAGCGGATCGGTCGTGAGCACGCGGTGCTGGCCAGGGGTGACGCCTCGTCCGAGGCGCCGGCGGCTTCCCCCTTACCCGTGGCGCCTCCATCGCGGGTCTCGCGTACCCCGGTGATGAAGCCCCCCGACCTCGACCCACACCTTCTACGCGATGTGCCCCTGACCCACATTTATCCCTACCTGAACCTCCAAATGCTCTATGGCAAGCACCTCGGGCTGCGCGGTCTGGTCGCTCGTCTGTTCGCCGAGGGCGACGCCCGGGCTCGGGAGCTGCGCGCGCTGGTCGATGGCCTTCAGCGGGAGGCCGTCGCTGAGCGGCTGCTGCGGGCCCAGGGTGTCTACCAGTGGTTCCGCGCGCGGGCGGCGGGTGACGCACTGAGGATCCTGGACGAAGCGGGCGACGAGGTTGCGCGCTTCGAGTTCCCGCGCCAGCGGGAGGGAGACGGCCGGTGCCTGAGCGACTTCGTTCGCGACGACGTCGACGATTACGTGGCCATGCTGGCCGTGACGTGCGGCGAGGGCGTCCGGGCGCGGGCGCGGACTCTTCAGGATCGCGGTGAATACCTGCGCTCGCACGCGTTGCAGGCGTTGGCCATCGAGGGCGCGGAGGCCTTCGCAGAAATGCTGCACGCGCGGCTCCGGACGCTGTGGGGCTTCCCGGATGCTCCCGAGGTCACCGTGGCGGACCGACTCAAGGGTCGCTACCGCGGCATCCGCGTGTCGTTCGGTTATCCGGCCTGTCCAAACCTGTCCGATCAGGCGATCCTCTGGAAGCTGCTCGCCCCGGAGCAGATCGGCATCGCCCTTACCGAGAGCTACATGATGGACCCCGAGGCGTCGGTGTCCGCCCTCGTCTTCCACCACCCCGAGGCCCGCTACTTCAAGGTGTGAGCGGCGAGGATGCCGAGCCCCTCGTCTGGGGGACAAGAGTGGGGCGCGCCGCTGGAGGCGTTCGTTGACAGCTGCGTGATTGGGCCCGTACCATGACTGGCGGTTCATTCAGGCATCATGCGCGATCCGGATAAACCCCAGGCCATCATCGACGCCGCGGTCCGCGTCTTCGCCCGCAGTGGCTACTACAACTCGCGCGTCTCCGACATCGCCCGCGAGGCGGGCATCGCCAGCGGGACAATTTACCTCTACTTCAAAACCAAGGACGAGATCCTCGTGACCCTCTTCCGGGAGAAGATGGCGGAGTGGGTGGCGCACGTGCGGCGTGAAATCGCCGCCGAGGCCGACGCGGTCGCCAAGATCCGGCGGCTGGTGGCGTTGCACTTTCAGGTGCTGGAGGGGAACCCCGACCTGGCTGAGGTCGTGCAAGTGGAGCTTCGCCAGGGACACAAGTTCTTCCGTGGCGCCTCCGCCCGGGAGGTCTCCGCGTACTTCGAGCTGATCTCCTCGACCCTCGAGGAAGGTATGGCCAGCGGCCACATCCGCCACGACGTGCCGATCAAGATGGCCACCAAGATGTTATTCGGCGCCATGGACCAGCTCGCCACGTCCTGGGTGTTGGGCAAGCGCCAGTACCGTCTGACCGAGGCGGCCGACGCGGTGGCCGCCATCTTCTTGAAAGGGGTGTCGGCGCATGCCATATGAAACGTTGGTCGTGGCGACGGAGGAGAGCTTTGGCCTCATCACGCTCAACCGTCCTCCCGCCAACGCCATCAGCGAGGCGCTCATGCGCGAGCTGAACGCCGCTCTCGCCGGCTTCGAGACCGATGATGCCGTGCGCAGTGTCATCGTCACTGGCGCCGGCGATCGAATCTTCTGCGCAGGCGCCGATCTCGGATCAGCGTTCGCGGGCGGAGACGTCGAGAGCTTCGTGCGCTTCGGAACCGGCGTGGTGCGCCGGATCGAGCGCTTTCCGAAGCCCGTCATCGCGGCCATGAACGGTCATGCCCTCGGGGGAGGCTGCGAGATCGCGATGGCCTGTCACTTCCGGCTCCTCAAGCAGGGGGCGAGGATGGGGCAAACCGAATCGAATCTCGGCATCATTCCGGGCTACGGTGGCACGCAACGCCTGCCGCGACTCGTCGGCCGCGCCAGGGCTCTGGAGTTCCTCATCCTCGGCACGCAGATCCCCGCCGAGGAATGCCTGGCTCTCGGGCTCGTCAACCGACTATGCCGGGAAGGGGAGACGTTGGCGGAGGCCAAGGCCCTGGCGCGCCAGCTCGCCAAGCGACCACCGGTGGCGACCCGTCTCATCATTGAGGCGGTCGACGAGGGGCTGGAGGCGCCGATCGAGAAGGCCCTCGACATCGAGGTGCGCGCCTTCCTCAAGGCGCTGCGCACGGAGGATGCCGCCGAGGGCATCCAGGCCTTCTTCGCCAAGCGGGAACCCGAATTCAAGGGCCGGTAGCGCGGTGGACCTCGGAATTCGCGATCGGGTGGCCATCGTGACCGGGGGGGCGCGCAGCCTGGGCAGGGCAGACGCCGAGGTCCTCGCCGGCGAGGGTTGCCGGGTCGCCATCGTCGATCTGAACGCCGAGGGCGCCACGCAGGTGGCGCAGGGCATCGAGGCGGCCGGGGGGCGAGCGCGCGGCTACGAGTGTGACATTCGCCAGGCCCACCAGGTGGCCGCGGTGGTGGGGCAGATCGAGCGCGATTTAGGCCCCATAGACATCTGCATCAACAACGCGGGGATCATCTACACGCTGGGGCAGCTCAAGGACTTGCGCGACGAGGACTGGGAGCTGAACCTCGCGGTGAACCTCACCGGCACGTACAATGTGACGAAAGCGGTGTTTCCCGGCATGCGCGAGCGACGCTGGGGACGCGTCATCTGCATGGCTTCCATCGCGGGCCTCATGGGCGGGTTCGGGCAGGCGGCCTACGCCACGACCAAGATGGGGGTGATCGGCTTCGCTCGCTCGGTAGCTCTCGAAGGGGCGCGCCACAACGTGACCTCGAATGTGCTCGCCCCCGGTATCATCGGCCCCAACGCCACCCTGAGCCCAATGTACGAGCGCATGGTCAAGCGGGTCGCCATGCAGCGGGAGGGCGCCCCCGAAGACGTGGCGCATGCCGTGGCGTTCCTCTGCTCGGAGCGCGCGCGCTATGTCACGGGCGCCGTGCTGACGGTCACTGGGGGCATGGACCTGTTCACGTTTTAGCTATGCGAGCCGCAGGACATCCGGGGCGGAGGTCCGCCGTCCGAGGCGAGCCAGGAGATAGCTCAGAAGGAGGAGCGCAATGCCGACGGTGAAAGAAACGTTCGACGCGATGCCCGCCAAGTTCCGCGCCGACCGGGCGACGGGGACCAACGCCACCATCCAGTACGACATCAGCGGTGAGGGCGGCGGGACTTGGCATGCCGTCATCAAGGACGGAACGTGCACGGTGCGGGATGGCGCGGCAGCCAGTCCGAACCTCACGCTGCAGATCGGGGCGCAAGACTGGCTCGACATGACCGCGGGCAAGCAGGGGGGACAGATGCTCTTCATGTCGGGCAAGCTCAAGGTCAAGGGTGACATGGGACTGGCCATGAAGCTCGGTTCCATGTTCTCGATGTGACGGCTGAAGCTGACAGGAGCGGCTGATGGCCCCAGAGCGATCTGCGGACGTGGCGGAGCGCGTGACCCGCGGCTATTCCAAGGCTGAGACTGGTGGTACCCGCGGCGACCTTAACGGTGAGCTCCCCGGCTCCCCTGACGTGGTGAAGCAGTGGCAGGACGAGTTCGAGCGGAACGTCAAGCGCGTCCGCAACTTGACTGACATGATGCTCCATCCGGCCACCCCGAAAGTCGGGCAGACGCCGCGTGAAGAGGTCTACAAGAAGAACAAGACTCGGCTCTACCGGTACGCCTCGCCGCGCTCACACCGCACCCCGGTCCTGTTCGTACCCAACCTCGGGATCAGCCGGCCGTACATCTTCGACCTCCTTCCGGGCGGCAGCTTCATCGAGTACATGACCAGGCAGGGCTTCGACTTCTTCCTGCTCGACTGGGGAGTCTTCGGTCCGGAGGACGACGATCTCGGAGTCGAGGAGTGCGTGACGAGGATTTTGCCCCGCGTGGCGCAGAACGTGCTCGACGTCTCTGGCGCGCGCGACGTATCGGTGCTGGGCTACTGCATGGGCGCGCCGCTTTCCGCGTCCTTCGTGGCCGCCTATCCCGAATACCCGGTGCGCAACTTCATCGACATGGCGGGACCGATCGACTTCGCAAAGATCGGGCTGTTCGGGCTGTGGCTCGACAAGCGGTTCTTCGACGTCGACCGCTTCGTCGACACCCTGGGCGCGGTGCCCGCCGACGTGGTCAAGGCCGGCTTCAAGCTCATCAAGCCCACCATGGACATCTCCACCAACCTGAACCTCTGGTGGAACCTCTGGAACGACAAATACGTGGAGGGGTTCAACGCCCTCAGCAAGTGGGCGAACGAGTACGTGGCCTTTCCGGGCGAATTCTTCCGGCAGTGGGTGCGCGACTTCTACCAGGATAACAAGCTCTACCGTGGTGAGCTGGTCGTCGGCGGCCGGCCGGTCCGCCTCGGCGCCATTACGTGTCCGGTGTTCGGGGTCGGGGCGAAGGAGGACTACATCGCGCCACCGGCCTGCGTGCGCGCCTTGATCGAGGCAGTGGGAAGCCACGACAAGCAGTACGTCGAACTGCCCGGAGGCCACATCTCGCTCATCGCCGGCCGCGGGGCGGCGATCCATTGCTGGCCCCAGGTGTCGGGCTGGCTGGCCTCGCGCTCCTGACCTAGGCCGTGTCGTGCATGGCGCGCAGCGTCATGCTACGATTCGGTGACAGGTGATTTCCATGACTGAACCATCGCCGTCGCAACAGCTGTTCGAGACGTGGAAGCGCCAACTCGAGGAGGGCGCCAAGTCGTGGGCGCAGATCATGACCCAGCGGGCCGCTCCCGTCCCGCCCGATCCCGCGGCCTTCTGGTGGAAACCCATGTTCGAGCAGGGACTTGCCCAGTGGGCGCGCGTGTTCGCGGAGACGCCGGTCACCCCGGCGCTGATGACACAGTGGAAGCAGTTTCTCGACCAGTCCATCGAGGCATGGTCTCGGGCCCTCAGCGAGGCCATGAGCACCGAGGCCTTCGCACAGATGATGGGCAAGACCCTCGATCAGTGGCTCGTGACCCAGGCCCCCGCCAAGCGCGTCGCGGAGCAATCGGTGGAGGCGGCCCTGCAGGCCCTTAACCTGCCGTCACGCGCGCAAGTGGCGGGCGTCGCGAAGCAGATCATCGAGCTAGAGGATCGTCTCGATCGCCTCGACGACCGCCTCGCGGGGCTGGCTCGGCGTATCGACGAGGCGGTCCGGCCGGCCGCACCAGGGGCCCCCACCCGGTGATCGGACCGGCGATCCCACGGGAAGGCACCCGGTGATCGGAAAGACGATCGCCGAAGTTGCGCGGGGGGACGTGGCGCAGATCACCCGCGTCGTGGAGAGCGGTGATGTAGCCCACTTCGTCGAGGCCGTCGGCGATCACAATCCTGTCCACAGCGATCCCGCGTACGCGGCCACGACCATGTTCAAGACGCCGATCGCTCCCGGCATCTTTACGGCGGGCCTCATCTCGGCGGTGATCGGCACCCAGCTGCCCGGCCCCGGCGCCATCTACCTCTCGCAGAGTCTCAAGTTCATCAGGCCCGTGATGTTCGGCGACACCATCAATGCGCGGGTCGAAGTGGCGGAAGTCATCCGGGAGCGCAATCGCATGCGCCTGGTGACGGTCTGTACGAACCAGCGGGGCGAGGAGGTGCTGTCCGGAGAGGCCTGGGTGATGCCGTCGCGGACGGCGATTGTCTACGAGGAGGCGGAACGGGCCCCACTGGCCGCGCTCGCGCTGCAGCCGTGGAAATTCGCCGCCCAGGCCCTGACCTTCTGGGGAACGCTCAGTCTTTCCATGCTGGCCGCGGCCGGGCGTCGGGCCTGAGGCCGAGGCCGCCGCGCACCTACATCAGCAGACCGCCGTTGATCGACAGCTCCGCGCCCGTGATGTAGTCGCCGTCGGAGGAGACGATGAAGATCACGGAGCGACCAACTTCTTCGACTCGCCCGAATCGCTTGAGGGGAATCTGGTCGAGCAGCTTGTTGCGGACGCGCTCTGGGATGCTGTCGACCATCTCCGTCTCGATGAATCCCGGCGCCACCGCGTTCACGGTGATGCCCTTGCCGGCCAGCTCCTTGGCCAGCGATTTGGTGAAGGCGGCCACGCCGGCCTTGGAGGCGGCATAGTTCGCCTGGCCAAAGTTGCCGATCTGCCCGATGACCGAGGTGATGTTGACCACGCGGCCATAGTTTTGCTTGAGCATCTGGTCGAGGAAGACCTTGGTGCAGTTGAAGACGCCGTCGAGGTTGATGGCCAGCACCTTTCGCCACGAGGCATGATCCATCTTGACGAACGTCTTGTCGGAGTTGATGCCTGCGTTGTTCACCAGGATGTCCAGGTGGCCGAATTCCTGCAAAACCTGCTGAGCCATCCGAAAGGTGTCGGGGTAGTCCGCGACGTCGGCCTGAGCGAGGATAGCCCGCCGCCCCATCTTCTGGGCCCCCTCCGCCACTTCGCGCGCCGCGGCCTCGCTGGAGACGTAGTTGATGGCCACGTCGGCGCCCTCTTCGGCGAGGGCGAGAGCGATGGCGCGCCCGATTCCGCGCGAACCACCAGTGATGAGCGCCGTCCGGCCTGTGAGCTTCATCGGAGTGCCTCCTGCGGGTTGTGAAGTCGCCAGTTTAGCACGCGCGCCCTTGTCGCCCTTGACGCGCAGTGTTAGACTCACCGCGACGTCCGCGGCGATGCGGAGGGAAGCAAGGGCATGGCCTACGTCATCAAGCGCTACTCGAATCGCAAGCTGTATGACACGCAGGAAAGCCGCTACGTCACCCTCGACGAGATCGAGGAGATGATCCGCGCGGGCCGAGAGGTCTCCGTGGTCGACGCCGCGTCCGGCGAAGATCTCACGTCGGTCACGCTCACCCAGATCATCCTCGAGGCCGAGCGGACCCATCGCGGCAATCTGCCGGCCGCGTTCCTCCACCAGCTCATCAAGCATGGAGAAGCCTGGCAGGACTTCATCCAGCGCTCACTCAGAAGCAGTCTGGAGAACGTCACCGGCAGCCAGCGAGAGATGGATCGCGTCTTCCGGGAGTGGGCCGCGCGCGCCGGCTGGGGCGGCGCGATGCCGCGGGCGGAATCGCGGAGCGAGCCGGAGGCGTCCGACCGCCCGCGCGAAGCCGAGAAACTCCGGGAGGAAGTGGCGCTCCTGCGGGAGCGACTGCGAGCCCTCGAGGAGCGCCTGGAGAAGCGGAAGACCGAGGCCAAGTGAAGGCGCGGCCCACGCCACGCCCTCACCGCTGCCTTGCTCAATTCTGGGTATAAGAGCCCTTGAACTTTTCGGCTACTGCCGAAAGGGCTTCCTGGATTCCCTTGCCGGCCTGCTCGGCCGCGGTTTGCCACCGCTCGGCTGATCGGGTAACCGCCTGGATGTTTCCCTCGAAGAGCTTGAAGGCTTTCTGGTAGCCCTCCTGCCAGGCTCCCGGCTGCCAGGGCAGGGTGGTCGGCACTTCGCTCAGCGCCTTGACCGCGTTCTGCTGGATCTCGGCGTAGAGGCGGACGCCTTCCTTGGCCGTGCCCGCCGTGAAGTCGCCGATCTCCTTCATGATGCGCTGGTTCGCCTCCGCCCACAGGCTGACCGTCTCCACCGTCTTGCCCGCAAACTGGCTGTACATTTCGTTGGGGTTCGGTTGCTGCTGCATGGCTGGTTCCTCCTTCGTTGGCCTATCATGTGAGCGACGTGTGCTCGACCGCCGTTTCCCCTGGCGCTCCATAGGCTCGAGGATAACGCATCGCGTTAGCCCACTGCAAGAAGATTATTGCACTGCGTCAGGTCGCCGATGGTAGGGTCCAAAATTCACGAGAACATGGCTATTCCTGCCCAACGATGAGGAGGAAGGCGATGGCCGCAGACACCCTGGCCGGGATGTTCTGGAGCCGAGTGGAAGCGAACGGCGCGATGCCCGCCCAGCAGTTCAAGCATGGAGCGGAGTGGCTCACGCTGAGCTGGCGAGAAGTCGGTGAGATCGTGCGGGAGGTGGCGCTCGGGCTGATCGCCCTCGGCCGGGACAAGGGCGATGCGGTGGGACTGCTCTCGACAAGTCGAGCGGAGTGGGTCCAGGCCGACTTCGCCATCTTGAGCGCGGGATGCGTCACGGTGCCGATTTACCCGAGCTATCCGCCAGATCTGATCGCCTACGTCGTCAACGATTCGGGCGCCAAGACGCTGATCGTGGAGGATCCCCTGCAGCTCGCCAAGGTTCTGGGGGCGCGCAACGGCATACAGGACCTCGAGCAGATCATCGTGATGACGGGCTACGGAGCGCCGGAGCCACCGAAGATCGTCATGACGTGGGACGTCCTGCGCCGCCTCGGTCGGGATCATGCCGAGGTCCACGGCAGCACGTTGGCCGAGCGTGTGGCCACCACCCAGCCCGAGGACATCGCCACCCTCGTCTACACCTCCGGCACCACAGGGCCGCCGAAGGGGGTGGTCCAGACCCACGGCAACCACATGGCTGCCCTCAACTCTTCGAAGCAGACCACGCCGATAGAGGCGCGGTGGGTGCACCTGCTATTCCTGCCCCTCGCCCATTCCTTCGGGCGCCTGGAGGCGTTCAGCGGCGTTCACCGAAACCTGACGACGGCCTTCGCGGAGAGCTTCGACAAGCTCGGCGAGAATCTGCGCGAAGTCCGCCCTCACTTCATCTTCAGCGTGCCGAGGGTCTTCGAGAAGGTGTACGGAAGGATCCTCGCGGGCGTCGAGGCCGGCTCACCAGCCAAGCGGCGGATCTTCCACTGGGCGCTCGGCGTCGGACGCGAGATCAGCCGGCTACAGCAGCGGGGCAAGCCAATTCCCACGATCTTGGAATTCAAGCGGCGACTCGCCCACAAGCTCGTCTTCTCGAAGCTGCAGGCCGCCCTCGGCGGGCGGCTCCAGTGGGCGGTGTCCGGCGGCGCTCCGCTGGCCCGCGAGATCGCCGAGTTCTTCCACGCCGCGGGAATCCTCATCCTGGAGGGATACGGCCTCACCGAGACATGCCCGGCGGCGACCTTCAATCGCCCTGATAACTACCGGTTCGGTTCGGTGGGCCAGGCCCTCGCCGGCGTGGAGCTGAAGATCGCGCCGGACGGCGAGATTCTGATCCGTGGGGCCAACGTGGCCACCCGCGGCTACTACAAACAACCCGAGGCCACCGCGGAGGTCTTCGAGCCGAGCGGCTGGTTTCACAGCGGCGACATCGGACGCCTCGACGACGACGGTTTCCTCTACATCACCGACCGCAAGAAGGACCTCATCGTGACCGCGGGCGGCATGAACATCGCGCCCCAGAACATCGAGAACCTGCTCAAGGTCGACCCGTTCATCAGTCAGGCGATGGTCTACGGCGATCGCCGACCCTACCCGGTGGCGCTCATCACGGTGAATCCCGACGAGCTGTCGAAGTTCGCTCGCCACCACGGCATCCTGGCCACCGATCCGGCCGTCCTGGCCAAACATCCCACGGTGGTGCAGCGCGTGGCGCGCACGGTAGAGGAGAAGAACACCCAGCTCCAGTCGTACGCCAAGGTGAAGAAGTTCTCCGTCCTGGCCGCCGATTTCACCCAGGAGGGCGGCGAGCTGACGCCCACCCTTAAGGTGAAGCGCAAAGTCGTGGCCGAGAAGTATCGCGCCGCCCTCGATGAGCTCTACCGATAGGGGGCACCGCTTGCGCGGGGAAGGGGGGTGCGCTAAAGTCCGCCATCATCCCGCCTGGTCGCAACGTCGCGTGGGCCTCAAGGAGGACTTATCGATGCGCAGACGGACGTTCGTCTCGGGCCTGGCGACCCTGGCCATCCCCACCTCGCGCGCGGGTGCCGCCGAGCCGCTCGTCGTCAGTTCATGGGGCGGTAACTGGAAGGATACCGTGGACCGCGTGATCGCCAAGCCGTTCACAGCCAAGACGGCGATCCCCGTGGAGTTCGAGGTCGGCGGAACGCTCGACCGACTGGCCAAGGCTCGCGTCTCCAAGGGAGCACCGCTGGTCGACGTCACGTTGACCACCTCGCACGTGGGCCGCCTCTACATGTCGGACGGGCTCTTCCAGAAGCTCGATCTGGGCAAGATTCCCAGCAGCGGCGACCTCGCCCGCGAGGCCATCAGGAGCGATTCGCATCTGGGCGCCTGGTCGTATGTCTACACCATCGCCTATCGGCCGGACCTCGCGGGCGGCGCGGAGATTGCGAAGTGGGCCGACCTCTGGGACCCGCGGCTCAAGGGCAAGATTGCCATGCCCGACTTCGATCCTTCGCACATCATCGTGATCAGCGCGCTTCTGGAGGGTGGCAACGAGACCACGTGGCAGAAGGGCCAGGAACGGCTCAAGCGCCTCAAGCCGAACATCGCCGCGTTCTTCTCCACCGACGCCCGCAGTCAGGACCTCATGAAAACCGGGGAGGCCCCGGTCCAGGTCATGCTGTCGATCAATGCGTATCACCTCATCGACCAGGGGTTGAATGTGAAGGTTGTCCAGCCGACGGACCGCCCGGGCATCGTCGGCATCGACTGCATGGCCATCATGGCCGGCACCAAGAAAGCCGACGCCGCCTATCAGTTCATCGATCTGGCTCTGTCCAAAGAAATTCAGGAGCAGCTGGCCGCGACGTTCAAGGCGGGCCCGACGAACCTGAAAGCGATCGTCCCGGCCAAGCTCAAGGGGCAGCCCGGCGTCTTCTCCACAGCGTCCGAGTGGAAGGAGCGCGGTTACATCATCGACGACGAGACGCGCGCCAAGATGCTGCCCGCCTGGAAGGAGTGGTTCAACGCCAATATCGTTCCCAAGTAAATGCGTCCCGCCGATGGCGTCGAGCACGGTCTGGCCATCCTCGCGGCGCGGGCGGGCCACTTGACCTGACCCGATCACGGCACCACGGTCGCGACCAACGCCATCGTCGAGCGGGAAGGCGTGCGCATCTCTCCGGTGCGACTCGTTAGCGCCGCCGGACTCGATCGGGAGGCGATGGACCTCATCCTGAGCATGCTCGAACAGCGAGCGGTCGCTCCGTGGGCGCCCTCGGTGGGCGCGACGGATGGCCCTTCCGCGTCACCCTGAACCCGGGTCCCCGCGCCGCCCGCACCGTCGCTGGGAAGGAAGCGATTCGGCTCCGCCGGGGGATCTGGTGCTGGTGGAGACTTGCGGGAGGCGGGGGCTACGGGTCGTCCGCGGCGCGTCCACCCGAGTGGCGCGGGGAAGGATACATATGAAGGATCTGAAGGATCGCATCGCGATCGTGACCGGCGCTGCCAAGGGAATGGGATACGAGATCTGTCGGACCCTGGCCCACGCGGGGGCTCATCTGGTGCTCGCCGCGCGGGAGGCGAGTCCGCTGGAGCACCTGGCCCGTGAGGTCGAAGCGCTCGGCCGCCGGACGCTGGTGCAGCCGACGGACGTCACCGACGACCATGCCGTCAAGGCATTGGTCGCACGGGTGCTGAGCACCTTTGGGCGGATCGACATCCTGGTCAACGCCGCGGGCATCACCGGTCCCATCGAGACGCCTGTGTGGGAGATCGACGAGAAGGACTGGGATACCGTGCTCGCCACCAATCTCAAGGGAACGTTCCTGCCCACCAAGCACGTGCTGCCGTCGATGATCGCGCAGCGCTACGGCAAGATCGTCAACATCAGCGGCACCTCGGGCCTGCGCGGTTACAAGAACCGCGCCGCCTACTCCGCGTCGAAGTGGGCGCTTCGTGGCTTCACGCGGACGGTGGCCCTCGAGGTGGGACCCCACAACATCAATGTCAATGCCGTGCACCCAGGTATCGTCGGCGGCGACCGCATGGACAAGCTGTGCCGGGAAAAGGCGACGAAGCGCGGCTGGACGCCCGAGCAGGTGTACCAGGAGTATGTCGACGAGATGGCCTTGCGCCGCGTGACGGCGGCCCAGGACATTGCTAACGCCGTGTGCTTCCTGGCCTCCGACGACTCGCGCAACATGACCGGCCAGTCGGTCACCGTCGACGGCGGCTGGGACGTGTGATCGACTGGTGCCGTCGCAATCCTTGGAGTACGCAGACCCGGGGACGCTGGACGACGCGCTCGGTCTCCTCGCCCGCTACGGCGCGGCGGCCAAGGTCTTGGCGGGAGGGCAAAGCCTCGTCCCGATTCTCAACTACCGCCTCGCACAGCCTCAGGTTATCGTCGATCTGAATCGACTCGACATCGGGGGAATTCGCGTCCATGGTGACCGCCTCGTCCTCGGCGCCCTGACTCGCTACTGGGAGCTCGAGGAATCGCTGGAGATCGCCCGAGTCTGTCCCGTGCTCGGCGAGGCCGCGCGGCTGATCGGCAACGTCCGGGTCCGCTCACTCGGCACGGTCGGAGGCAGTCTCGCTCATGCCGACCCGGCGGCCGAGCTGCCGCTGGCCATGGTAGCCCTCGACGCCTCGCTGACCCTCAGAAGTGCGGCAGGAACGCGGCGAGTTGCCGCCCGCGATTTCTGCACCGGGTACCTGACGACCGCGCTGGAGCCGAGCGAGCTGGTGACGCAGATCGAGGTCCCGATCACGCGAAGCCGGGGCACGGCGGTGGAGGAACTGGCGCGGCGCGTGGGTGACTTCGCGCTCGTGGCTGTCGCCGCTGTCGTGAGCATCGATCGGAGCGGTCGGGTCGACGATGCGCGCCTCGCCTGCGCTGGCGTGGGACCGCGGCCCTCGAGGATCCCCCAAGCCGAGGAGGCCCTGATCGGTCAGGAGCCGACCAGGGAGCGCCTCGCGCTGGTCGCGCGGACGGGGCGGGCGGCCGTGCAGCCACACGTCGACGCGTTCGCCTCCGCCGCCTACCGCTCGCTTCTCGTCGAAGTCCTGGGTCGACGCGCGCTCACCCGGGCGGTCGGCCGTGCGCTCGAGATCGCATGATCGTCACCTTTACCCTCAACGGCCAGCGGCGAGAGGTGGACGTGCCGCCGCGCCAGACCTTGCTGCGCGCGCTGCGCGATACGCTCGGCGTCTTCGACGCCAAGGAAGGCTGCGGTGAGGGCGTGTGCGGCGCCTGCACTGTGCTGCTGGACGGACGCCCCATCTCGAGTTGCCTGATTCTCACGGCGACCGTGCGGAGTCGGCGCGTGGTCACGCTGCGGGGCCTCGAGCGCGACGGTCGACTTCATCACCTTCAGGAAGCCTTTCTCCGTCACGGCGCCGTGCAGTGCGGTTTTTGTACGCCAGGCATGTTGCTGACCGCGCTGGCCTTTGTCGAGCGGCATCCCCACCCCGACCGGGAGGCGATCCGCGCCGCGCTGGCCGGCAATCTGTGCCGGTGCACGGGTTATGCCAGGATCCTCGACGCCGTCGAGGCCTACGCGGCCAAGAAGGACTGCAATGGTTGAGCTGCGTACGGTCGAGCGCGATCTGCCTGTGGTCGGCCAACCCAACCTGCGCGTGGTGGGTCAGCCCGTGGTCCGCCATGACGCCCGCGATAAGGTTCAAGCGGCCACGGCGTATGCCGCGGACTGGGCGATGCCGGGGATGCTTCACGCCGTGGTCGTCCGCTCGCCATACGCGTCGGCGCGAATCCGACGGATCAATACGGCCCGCGCGACGGCGATGACGGGCGTGGTGGCGGTACTGACGGCGGCCGACGTCCCGCGAAACACGCTGTGGACGGACGTCCCCGGCCAAACCACCGCCGTCGGTCCGCTGCGGGCGCGGCTCCACGTGCTGGCCGAGGATCGCGTGCGCCATCAGGGGGAGCCCGTGGCCCTGATCGCGGCGGAGACGGAGGAAGATGCGCGCATCGCCGCAGATGCCGTGGAGATCGACTACGAGCCGCTGCCCGGCGTGTTCGACCCCGAGGCCGCGCTCGCCCCGGAGGCGCCGCTCGTCCACGAGGGCGGCAATCTGCTCGCCCATTGGCGGGTCGCCTGCGGCGAGGTGGGGGCGGCGCTAGCGCGCGCGGCCGTCGTCGTGGAGGGCGAGTATCGCACGCAGTTCGTGGATTCGAGCTATCTCGAGCCCGAATCCGGCGTGGCCTGGCTCGACTCCGACGGTGTCATCACCATCCGCCTCTCCACGCAGGTGATCGAGCACTTCCGGGACGTGGCCGAGGTGCTGGCCGTGCCGCAAAACCGCGTGCGCGTGATCGGCACCTATCTGGGAGGGGGCTTTGGTGGCAAGGAGGACGTGACGGTCGAGGTGTATCTCGGCCTGCTCGTCCTCCGGACGGGCCGGCCCGTGAAGATGGTGTGGAGTCGCCAGGAGTCGCTGCTCGCGCGGGCCAAGCGCCATCCGTACGTCATGCACTACCGGACGGCGGCCTCCGCCACCGGCGAAATCCTCGCTCATGACATCGCCCTGCTCTCGGACTCCGGTGCCTACGCGTATCTCTCGGCCCTCGTGTTGCTGTACTCCACGGTGACGGCGGCGGGGCCGTACCGCGTGCCGAACGTTCGCGTCGACGCGCGCGTGGCCTACACGAACAACCCGCCTACCAGTGCCATGCGCGGTTTCGGCGCCATGCAGATGGTCTTCGCCTACGAATCGCAGATGGACCGCGTCGGACGGGCTCTTGGCCTCGACCCCGTACGCATCAGGCAGCTCAACGCGCTCCGGCGCGGTGATTCGTTGCCGGTGGGGCAGGTG
>JBKPAK010000128.1:0-26026 GCA_046726415.1 Candidatus Methylomirabilota bacterium | reverse complement strand
CATCGGCGCCCAGCCAGGCGAGCGCCTCAGTGCATGAGGTTCCGGCCTCGAACTGGGTCAGATCGAGGACCTTCACATCCTCTAGCGCGGTCTTCTGCGACATGGTGGAACTCTCCTCTTCGCGAGAACGGTTAGGTGCGCACACGGTTCACATCACACCGTGACGTATGGTGCCACCTCTCCACCTACGTGCACAGTATCTTGGTCTGACAAGCTGTTCGCACGCCGCCCGCACTCCTGTCAAGAGGTGCTGGGCTTGCCGACGCCATGCGATTGCGGTATCAGGATTGACACCCTGACCAACCAGGTCCGGATCGACCAGGAGGATCGCACCCATGATGGACGTGTACCCGGGCAAGGATCTTGGGACGCTCGATCTCACGATCACGGAGGAGATGGTCCAGCACTACATCAGGGGACTCGACGAACCGAATCCCTGGTACACGACGGCGTCGCCCTTCGGCGGACCGGTGGCCCCGGTGATCGTCTACCAGGACGCGGACAGCCAGTTCAAGGGCTGGTACCTGGACAATCTCTTCGGCAACCTGTGGAGACGCCAGGAATGGGAGATCTACGCGCCGACGCGCGTGGGACAAACCCTGCGCTGCAGCGCGCGGGTGGCCGAGCGCTACCGGAGGCGTGATCGCGACGTCGTCGCACAGGAGATGTGGGTGCGAGACGAGGCCGGGCAACTGATCGCGCGCAGCGTCCATCACCAGAGCTTTTTGGCGGAGCAGACCAGCGGCGAGGTCGCGCTGCGCGATCCGGCGGAGAAGGAAGGCGCGAGACAACATGTCGAGCCCCCGGGGAAGCCGTTGTCGGTGGAACTTCGGAAGACGTTCAGCGAAGCGATGTGCAACGACTTCTTCTACCGGAGCCGGAACTATCACAACGACAAGGCCGCCTCGCGGGAGCTCGGCTTCGGGGACACGGTGATCGGGGGCCGCATGACGCTCTCGTGCGTCACCGAGCTGCTGACCCGGCATTTCGGTCGCGGTTTCTACCTGGGTGGACGTCTGGACGTGAAATTCACCAACGTGCTGTGGCCGAACGAGCCCTTCACCACGCGAGGTATCATCACAGGTCGTAGCTCCGAGGGCGGCCAGCCGCGCGCCGAGGTCACGGTCTTCTGCGAGAAAGCCGACGGAACCAAAATCATCGTGGCCACCGCGAGCGCCCTGGAGGGTGGTTAACCGCCAAAGGCGCGCGTACCCTCGAGCGCGGGCCGAGGGCACCGAGGGCTAGGCCATCGACGAGTCGTTCCTGACCGGCGTGCTCAGCGCGTCAATCGCGATCCACGCGCGTCGATGGATGCGGCCAGTCAGCCGCGAGCCCAGGTCGACGAGCCATTTCGTCCAGCCGTACTTCGCGCGCAGCGCCGCCTGCGCGCGGGCGATCACCGCGGGATCGGTCGCGATCCTCGCGGTGGCATCGCGCCACGGACCGGTGACGGTGCCCTGCATGTCGCACGGAGCGACGCGTGCGCGCGACGAGCGCCGCAGCCGCTTCACCTTGCCCGAGTCACCGGCCGTGAAGACATACAGCGTGCCGTCCACTGCGGCGAACCACACGGGTGTGGCGACCTCGGCGCCACTCGCGCGGTAGGTCGCGAGGATCAGGTAGCGATGGCGGTCCAGCTCGGCCGCGCGGTCCACTACGACAATCGGCGAGCGACGGGGATCGCGCGCAACGCGCCGCCCGGGCCCCGCTAATCGGGGAGGGCGGCTTCCGGGACGCCCTGGAAGGCCGGCATCACGTCCGCGGCAAAGCGTTCGAGCTGCTCCACGACCACCGCTTGCGGCACGCCCACGGACAGGCTGACCATGACGCGTTCGAGACCCGGATACCGCTCCTCGAGCTTCTTGAGATGCTCGATGATCTCATCGGGCGATCCGCACAGGACCCCGCCAGCCTGGATGGCGTCCGCGATCCTCGGCAGCCCGGCGTGGGGCGCCCGGGTAGGGTCGGCCATCGCGGCAATCTGCTCGTCCGTCAGCGCCCGCACCAACCGCAGCGGGCCGAACATCTTCAGGTTTTCCTCGTAATACTTGCCGGCCTCCCGGATGCCCTGTTCCCGGCTGTTGGCGATGTAGAAATGAAACCCGAAGCACAGACCCTCGCCGAGCTCGAGGTGGCGTCCCAGGCGAGCGTGCGCCTCTTGCCACGCCATCACGACTCGGTGCATGGCGCCCCCTTCGGCCGAGCCGCCGCCAACGACCCCCTTGATGCCGTGAGCGGCCATGAAGTCGATGGCCCGCCCCGTTCCCCCTTGAATCGGCTGCCAGCACTCGACGGGCTGCCGCAGCGGGCGCGGGACCAAGGTCAGCTCCTTGAGCTCGTAACCGCGATAGGGAACGGACGGGGGCAAGCTGTAGTGCAGGCCATGGTGCGAGAAGGACTCCTGGTGCAGGGCCTTGAGGATGATCTCGACCTGCTCCTCGAACAGCGCGCGGTTCGCCGGCTGATCGAGCAGCGGAGCCCCGAAGGTCTCGACCTCGCGGGTGTGATACCCCCGGCCGACCCCGAAGGTGACCCGCCCCCCGGTGAGAACGTCCGCCGTGGCGAAATCCTCGGCCAGCCGCAGGGGGTGCCACATGGGTGTGATGTTGAAGCCACACCCAAAGCGCAGCCTTCGCGTGAGATGGGCCAGATGCACCGCGGTCATGAGCACGTTGGGGATGCACTCGTAGCCCTCGTGCTGAAAGTGGTGCTCGGCCATCCAGAAGGTGTCATAGCCAACCCGATCCATGAGCTTGGCAATGGCTTGAGTCTTGTCGAAGACGGTCACCAGCTCGTCGTTGGAGAACCGGCGTTCGTTGACCGCGGCGCCCGCGTAGCCGATGTTGTCCATATCGATGTGTCCGGCAAATAGGCTGTCGAACTTCGTGATCACGCGTGCCTCCCTCTGTCGGTCCGTCGGATCGCTCGACCGCGGCGGGGCCAGCATTGCCCGCCCCGATGGTGGAGTCAAGCGCAGCCGGGACCAAGCGGTGGACGATGGTCTCCGGCGCGGCCTCGGGCAGCGCATTCGGATACACGAGGGTGGGCGCGGTGATTCCGCGCTGACGAAGGCAAATGCCTCGATGACATCGGCCACCGCCAGCCTATCTGCCTGAGCGGCTGCCGGTCTGCCACGGTTGGTAGCGAAGGAGGGCAGTGTAAAGCTCAATGGAGGTGCGCCATGCTTGACATGCTCATTCAAGGCGGTCGCGTTGTCACCCCGGCCGGGGTCGGCGACTGGGACGTGGGAATCGAGGGCGAGAAGATTGTGTCCGTGTCCTTTCCGGGCGTGCTCCCGGCCGCGGCGCCCAGGGTCATCGACGCCCGCGGAAAGATTGTGGTGCCCGGCGGCATCGAGACCCACGCCCACGCCGTCGCCAACGTCCAGCCCGGAGCCCGCACGCTGGTGGCCGGGGTCCCCAACGCCGGGCCGCTGGAGCACTCGCTGGGGGCCATCTGGGGTGGGACGACGACGGTGATCGATTTTGCCCCCGTGCCGCACGCGGGGGATCTCGCCCAGGGGATCCATGACTACCTGACGCCCTGGCGCGGCCAGGCGTATACCGACTACTCCACCCACTGTATCTACTCCAACCGCACTCCTCCCGACGCGATCGCCCGGTACCATGAGCTCGTCGAGGCGGGATTCCCCAGCGTCAAGATCTTTACGACCGACATCCGCCCCCCCGAAGGGCGACAAACGAGCCTGACTCCGATCGCCAAGATCGACACCGGGCGCCTCGAGGACCTCATGCGGCAGATTGCCCGGCACGGGGGTGTGCTGGCGGTCCACGGCGAGGACGATGAGTTGGTCATGTACAACTATCTCCTGGCCCAGCAGCGCGGCCAGTGGGATTGGTACAACGTCCATCTCATCCACTCCAAGCTGGTGGAAGAGCTCGCCTTCCAGCAGGCTGTCCGACTGGCCGCGCGCACGGGAGCCGGCACCTACTTCGTGCACGTCACGGCCAGCGAAGGCCTGGATGCCATCGCGGAGGCCCGCGGCCGGGGATTGCCGGTCTACGGCGAAGTGCTGACGCTGGCCCTGTCCTTCACCTGCGACCGCTACCGAGAGGCCGACGGGATGAAGTACCACACGTACCCCTCCTTGAAGTATCCGGAGGACCAGCGGTTCCTGTGGGATGGCCTGTTGCGGGGCGATCTCTCCTTCACGGCCACCGACAGCAGCTTCACCACCTATCTGGACAAGATCGCTGGGCGGAACGTCGTGGACGTCAGGGGTGGGAACATCGGCATCGAGATTCGCATGGGGGTCAACTACACGGAAGGGGTGGTCCGCCGGGGGATGTCCCTTGAGGACTACGCTGCCGTCACCTCCACCAACGCCGCCAAGCTGCTGGGCCTCTATCCCCGCAAGGGCGCCATCGCCGTGGGCAGCGACGCCGATATCACCATCATCGACCCAGCGATCAAGAAGACGCTGCGCATGGCCGACCTGCACGTGCGGGACTATAGCCCCTGGGAGGGGTGGCAGGTCGAGGGCTGGCCGACGACGGTCATCTTACGGGGGAAAGTCATGGTGGCGAACGGCCAGCTGCTGGGCTCGCCCAGCGATGGGCAGCTCATTCCTCGCAAGATCGATCCGAGGGTGTTGCGGCGGCCGGCGTTCTGAGGCTATGTTGCCTCAGCGCGGCAGCACCAGGCATCCGACCGGAAGCCGTCCGCGAGAGCTGCAGCTGCCGAGGAGCGCGAGGCAAGGCCAATCGGCCACCGCCCACACTGGGGCCAGTGATGGCACGCAACCAGGTCCGGCTCGACATCGAGCGCCGGGAGCCCTTCGCCGGGGGCGTGTCTTTCGGCGATACCGGCCCCTATGAGCGCCTGCTCGGCAATGCCCATTTCGCGATCGACCCGGCCGAGGCCGGCCTACCCTCGATCGTCGATCTCGACCTGGCGCCGCGCAATGCCGCGGGCCTCGTCGGTACAACGGTTGGTCGCTGCGCAAGGCGGGGTACGCGGAGGGCGAGCAGTGGTGGAACACCGGCAGCTTCGTCCCCTTCGCCCGCACCCGCGCGGAGCGCGAAGCGAGCGGCGATCCGCGCCCGTCGATCGAGGAGCGCTACCCGAGCCACGAGGCCTCCGTGGCCGCGGTGGCCCGCGTCTGCGAACAGGGGGTGGCCGAGCGTCTGATGCTCCAGGAGGACGCCGACCGCTTCATCGCGGCGGCGCGCAAGAACAACCCGCTCGACCCGACCGTGCGGCTAGCGCCGCTGATCCAGGCCGGGGCCTATGCCGGGCGCTAGATCGACGGGTCCTCCGTGTCGACGCCAGAGGTATGGGCGCGGAACCCGAACCGGCGCACGATGCGCAGCACGCGGAGCCGAAGTTGCGAGCGCAGCTGGTATGATGCGGCCCGGGAGAACGCCCGTTGAGGTCGGCAACCCTGGGCAGCGCGGCGATCATCACGCGCATCGCCGGCCGGGTCGCTACCTCATGCCCCATAATGGAGGTGAGACGAATGCACTTCGGCCTGTTCGGCAGTGCGGCGGCGAGGCGCGGTGGTGCGGAATTCGACAGCAGCGAGGGATTTCGCGATTTCATCGAATACAACATCGAGGCTGAAGCGCTTGGCTTTCGCAGCACGTTCGTCGTGGAGCACCACTTCACGGGCTACGGTCAAGTTTCGGCCACGCTCAATCTCCTGACCTGGCTCGGGGCGCGCACGCGCACCTTGCGTCTCGGCACGGCGGTCATCGTGCTGCCATGGCATAACCCGGTGCTGCTGGCGGAACAGGCCGCGACCCTCGATCTTCTGTCCGGGGGGCGGCTCGATTTCGGTATCGGCAAGGGCTATCGGTACAACGAGTTCGCTGGTTTCCGCGTGCCGATGGAGGAAGCCGACGCGAGGTTCGACGAGTGTCTCGAGGTCCTGCTGAAGGCGTGGACCGCCGACGAGCCCTTTTCTCACCGGGGCAAGTATTGGGAGTTCGACAACATCGTCGTCGAGCCGCCGACTGCGCAGAAACCGCACCCGAAAATCTGGATGGGCGCGGGCAGTGAGCGCTCGATCCGCCAGGTTGCCGCCCAGGGCTTCAACCTGCTCCTCGGGCAATACGCGTCGCCCACGGACGTGGCCTCGCACATCGCCGCCTACAAATCCGAGGTGGAGGCTCGTGGCCGCCGCTTCGACCCGATGCAGGTCGGGGTAACCCGCGCCTTCTTCGTCGCCGACGCTGCTGAGGAACGAGACGCGGCACTGGAGCGCCGGCTGCAGAATCGGGTCCGCCAGCTGAAGCTCGCCACCCGGCCCGACGGCACTGTCCACGGCGGCCCCGACCGGGCCACCGGCGATCCCCGGGTCATCAACGAGCAGAGTGCCATGTACGGCAGTCCCGACGACATCGCGAAAAAGCTCGAAGAGCTGCGCGACGTCGGGGTCGGCTATGTCCTAATCAACGGCGGCGGTTCGGGTGGTGGCGCTCGCGGGCGCGAAAGCCTGCGCCGCTTCGCCCGCGACGTCAAGCCGACCTTTGCCGGCTGACAGCGCAACCACGCGCGGCGGATTCATGCGGTCGCGACCTGAATCTCGGGCCGCGGACACGGCCCTGACACGTCAACCGTCTATCGGCTCACTTCCACGAGGAGACTGAACTGGCCGCCATCGCGATCAGGCAGTCACCCTGACACGACGGCCTGCGGCATCGTGTTCGCGCTCAACTCCTGGGCTGGCCCAGCGAGGCGGGATTGATCAGGGTCGGCATCGCGTGCACCGCCGGCAGGACCTACTCCTCCAAGGTCCCGGTCAAGATGAGCGAGAGCCCCGCCTACATCGCCGGATGCCTCGACCGCCGGCGCCGCCGTCACGGCGAGGACGACGAACGATATCGACGACGAATATATCTACGGCGAGCTGCAGGGGGGTGTCGACTCAAGACATCAAATCGCCGAAGAAGGAGTGATCTGACATGGAGCACGCCATCGCCTTCACCGAATGTGATCTGGTTGCCGCCGCGCGCGCTCAGGCGCGACCGCCGGCGCGAGGCAACGCGCGATCGAAGCCCGCCCAGGGTGGCCGCAAGCTGTCCGCGGTCGGTCGTCGCCGGCAAGTCGTGATCGGCGGCCGGCGCGTGAAGACCATCGACGTCCACGCGCACTGTGTGATCCCGGAGGCGTACGACCTGCTGGGGCTGAAAGTGAGCGACCATCGGGGCCCGGGGATCGCCGAGGTTGGACCCCGGCGTATCCGCGAGATGGACGCGCAGGGCATCGACATGGAGGCCCTCAGCATCAACCCGCGCTGGTACCGGGCGGAGCGCGACCTCGTCACCCAGGTGATCAAGATCCAGAACGAGCGGCTGGCCGAATTCTGCGCGGCGTACCCGGACCGATTCGTGGCCTTCGCCTCGGTGGCGCTCCAGTTTCCGGACCTGGCCGTGCAGCAACTCGTTGACGGCGTCAAGAAGCTCGGGCTCCGCGGCGCGGCCGTCGGCGCCAGCGTCGCCGACGACGAGTTCTCGCACCCGAAGTTTCATCCGTTCTGGGCCAAGGCCGAGGAGCTCGGCGTGCTCATCTTCATCCATCCCCAGAGCACGCCGGACCTTAAGCGGAGACTGCAGGGCCAGGGGTGGCTGGAGAACACCATCGGCAACCCGCTCGATACCACGATCGCGCTCTCGCACCTGATCTTCGAGGGCACGCTCGATCGCTTCCCCGGGCTGAAGATCTGCTCGGCCCACGGAGGCGGCTACTTGCCCTCCTACGCGGCGCGCTCCGACAATAGTCTGCGGGTGGCACCGGACATGGACACCGGCGTGAAGCTGAAGCGAAAGCCGACCGAGTATCTGCGGCGGATGTACTACGACACGCTGGTCTTCACCTCGGAGGCCCTGCGGCATCTCGCGGCGGAAGTCGGCTCGAATCGTCTCGTCATCGGGACCGACCATCCCATTCCGTGGCAGGACAAGGCGGTGGACCACATCCTGAAAGCGCCGGGCTTCACCAACGCCGAGCGTCGGGCCATGCTCGGCGAGACCGCCGCGAAGTTTCTGGGGGTCAAGGTCTAGAGGAAGGTCTATGCGAGGCGCAGGAGGAAAAAACATGCCCGACGTGCTGTACGTTGGACTGCAGGACGACGACAAGGTTCTGAGCTTTGGCATCGACGCCAGCGCCGGCACGCTGGCCCCCAGGGCCGAGATCCCGGCCGCCGGCGCGCCATCGGTCTTCGCCGTGAGCCCGGACCAGCACACCCTGCATGTCGGTTATCGCGGGACCCCGGCGATCGAGAGCTGGCGCATCGACTCGGCCAGCGGCGCGCTGACATCGCTGGGGCGCATCGCGACCGAGCATCCGCCGACCTATCTCGCCACCGACCGCGCTGGCAAATACCTCCTGTCGGCCTACTACCAGGGCGCCTACGCGACAGTGCACGCGCTGGGAACAGATCGTGGCGTGCGGGGGCCGGCGCTCGACCGGCAGAACACCGCGCAGGGAGCGCACGCGATCCTCACCGACCCGTCGAACCGCTTCGCCTTCGTGCCGCACATCGCCCGGCAGAACGACAACGTCCTGGAGCCGCCGAAGAACATCCCGGGCCCCAACTTCATCGCGCAGTTCCGGTTCGACCCTGCCAGCGGGCGCCTGAGCCCCAACGCGCCGTTCAAGCTCGAACCGCGCGAGCCCATCGGACCGCGGCACTATTGCTTCCATCCCACGCTCGATATCGCCTATTTCTCCGACGAGCAGGGCTGCAGCGTCACGGCCTACCGCCTCGATCGCACCTTGGGGACCCTCTCTGTCGTGGACAGGACCCGGTCGCTGCCCGAGGGCGTCACCGTGCGCAATACCTGCTCGCAGATCTACCTGACGCCGTCGGCCCGGTCCCTCTATGTTGGCAACCGCGGCCACAACAGCATCGCCGGATTCGCGGTCGACCCGGCTACCGGGCGCCTGACGCCGGCCGGGCACGCGCCGACCGAGGCGGTCCCCACCGCCTTTGGCCTCGATCCGACCGGGAGCTTCCTGTTCGCAGCCGGGACGGCGTCCGGGCGTCTCGCCTCGTACCGGGTCAACGGCGAGACCGGCGCGCTGACTCCGCTCGAAATCTACACGGTGGGACGGCGGCCCGCCGCGGTGCTGGCAGTCGCGCTCAGCGGCTAACCCGGAGGAATGAGGATCGCGGCCATGCCAATCATCGATGCCCAGGTTCACGCGTACGAGCGTGGGTGACGAGATGGTCGTGACGTGGACAGCGCGGTCGACCCGGCGCGGCGCCGCCCCGGTGACCTGCTTCTTCGCGATCGCGCGGGCTCTGGAGGCGGCGCGGCCGGGCTTCGAGCGAGACTTCGCGGCGGCGCCGCGCGTGCGGGGGGCGCTGCACGCGGGGCCGGTCGTCACCGGCGAGGTCGGCGCGCGCCGGCGGGCGATCGTGTTCCACGGCGACGTCGTGAACACGACGTCGCGGGATCGAGCAGGCCACGCGCGACCTCGGCCGGCCCTCCCTGGCCTCCGCCGACGCCCTCGACCGCCTGAGCCTCGACGGCGCCTTCGCGCTCGAGGACCTCGGGCCCCAGCACCTGCGCGGTCGCGAGGCGCCGGTGCGCGTCTTCGCGATCTCGGAGGCCTCGACACTGGAAGACGCGGGAGTACCGCGTTCCTAGCCCAGGCGGTCACCCACACCGCCGTCCGGCGGTCCTCCCGCCGAGCGTCTACTTGCCCTTGAGCTTCACGTCCTCGTACGGGCCGGACCAGGCGAACCCGGCGATGAGCCCGATTCCCGACTCCTCGACGCGTGGCCCCAGACCGGACAGGCCAGCGTTCAGCCAGATCGGCGCGACCATCACCCTCTCGTGGACGAGCTGCTGGATGCGGTGCAGGGTCGCCTCGCGCCGCTTCGGGTCGAGCTCGCCGGCCTGCTCCGCGAAGAGGCCATCGATGTCGGCGTAGCTGCCGTAGGCGTAGGTGCCGCCCCCGACGATGAAGGCCTCGAGTCTGGTGGCGGCGTTGCCGAAGGCACCGCTGGCGCCGTGGATGAGCCCCTTGTACTTCCTCTCGGACCATCCTTTGAAGTAGGCGGCGCGCTCCACCGGACGGAGCTTCACCCGGATGCCCGCCGCGTTCAGATAGTTGACGGCGGGCTCGCCGATATTGGTGATCGCGGCGTCGCAAAAGTAGTCGCCGGCGTCGAAGCCGTTGGGGTACCCGGCCTCGGCGAGGAGTTGCTTGGCGCGGGCCCGATCATACGCATAGCCGGGCGGCTGCCAGTAGAACTCGAAGCTCGAGGGAATGATACTCCAGGTGATCTTGGCGAATCCGAGAGCGTCCGCCTCGTTCATCGCGGGCCGATCGATGGCGTAGTTCGCCGCCAGGCGCACGCGCCGGTCGTGCCATGGCGATTTCGGATCCCACTGGTCGGCGAAGTAGACCCAGTGCGTGGCCTGGCCGACGTTGGGCTTGAGGGTGAGCCCCGGCGTGCGCCGGATCTCCTGGGCCAGCTCGCCCCGAAGGTTATAAGCGATGTCGATCTCGCCTCGCTTCAGCGCGGCCAGGCGCGTGGTCTCGTCGGGGATCGATCTCAGGATCACCCGCTTGACGTTCGGCACCTTCCTCCAGTACTGATCGAAGGCCTCCAGGACCAGCTCCACCCCCGGGGTGTACGAGATAAATCTGTACGGGCCGGCCCCGACCGGCGCCTTCTTGAAGCCTTCGTCGCCGACCTTCTCGACGTACTTCTTCGGGACGATCCAGGCGGCACCGGTCGCGCCGATATAGAAGGTCATGAAGTCGGGCCACGGTCGCTTGAGGCGGATGCGGACGCGCCCGGGGTCCGGGGTCTCCACCGCCGCGACATTCTCCCGGAGAGCCTTGGCGGAGGCGCCCCGGTAGCGCTCGAGGGAGAACTTCACGTCCTCGGCGGTGACCGTCTCACCGTTGTGGAACTTGACCCCTTTGCGGAGGGCGAAGTCGTAGGCGAGACCATCGGGGGACATGCTCCACGACTCGGCGAGGCTTGGCGCCAGGGGCTGACCCGGCATCGGCTTCAGCACGGCGTCGTGCAACGCGTAAATCACCATGAACGGCGTGATGATCCCCGAGGTCTCGGCCGGGTCGAACCAGGTGGGCGCGAGCGAGATGTGGGCCCCCCAGATCATCTGACCTTCGGGGGCCGCTGCGCACAGCGACGGACCAAGCGTCACGAGCGTGATGACGAGCAACGACACGAAGAGGCCTCGAACCTGTCTCATCATGGAAGCCTCCTTATTGCCCTTTGCGCCGGACGTGGTGTGCGACGCGGATGGCCGGAACCGCATGACGGCCACCTCCGTGGCGGAGGGTGGGCTCGTGCGGAGAGGGTAGCGTCGCCTTCGACTCAGATCAACCCATCGATCGCCCCCAATCGGCACCGGACCGAGGAGACGCCCCCGCCCACGCGGGGCTCCCGTCGCGACCGCTCGCGCTCAGCCGACGAACACGCCGCCCGCGGGGTGCAGGAGCTCACCGGTGAAGTACGACGCGTCGTCCGAGGCGAGAAAGAGCGCGGTCGCCGCGATCTCCTCCGGCTTGCCGTATCGCCCCATCGGCGTCAGCCCCATCGCCCACCGCGAGCGCGCGGCGTCCTCACGCATGGCCGCCGTCATGGGTGTCTCGATGAAGCCCGGACCGATCGCGTTGACGCGGATTCCGTGGCCGGCGAGCTCCTGCGCCAGGCATTTCGTCAGCATCCAGACCCCTGCCTTGCTCACACTGTAAGGCGCGCTCGTCGACGGCATCTTCGACATGATGGACGCGAGGTTGATGATGCTCCCGCTTCGCCGGTTCTCGGTCATCCAGCGCGCCACCGCACGGTTCGAGAACAGGACACCGTAGAGGTTGACGTCGATGACCCGCCGGAACTGCTCTATCGGAATGTCCAGCACCGCGTACGGTTGGTACGAGGCCGCGCCCGGCACTCGCGCGGCACCGACGCCCGCCGCGGCCACGAGGACGTCCACCGCCCCGAGGCCGTCGACGCACCGCCTGACCATGATGTCGTTGGCGGCCTCGTCGGTGGTGTCGACCGGCACGGGCACCGACTTCCGACCGGCCGCATCGACCTGCCGCGCGGTGTCCGAAGCCGCGGCCAGATCGATGTCGGCGACGCAGACATTGGCCCCTTCCTTGGCGAATCGCACCGCGCACGCTCGCCCGATGCCACTCCCCCCTCCCGTCACCAGCGCCACCTTGCCCTCGAGGCGTCCCGCCATCTCCCTTTCCTCCCGGTCATCTGATCGCGGAGCTCGCGCCAACCAGTTCGCGCACGAGCCTGCGACCTCGGCCGGGTCTCGTCAAGTCCGCCCATCTCGCCGCACCTCGCCGCCGCGGCGGCGAGGTGCTCCTGCGCCCCGCGCCGGACCGCGGCGGCCAGGACCGCGACCGGATTCGGCGCAGAGGAAGGGCCGTGATGCTCACCACTCTGGGTGCGCGCCGTCCCTGCTATGATCGGCGTCAGTCGGACGGCTCCGGTCGGCTCGCTGAACGAAACACCACGAAGGACTCGGGAGGATCGCCATGACGGTGTACGAAATGCGGACCTACACGCTTCACGTCGGCAAGATGGCCGAGGCCGTCAAGCTGTATACCGAGCTGGGTTACCCCGCGCTGCAGAAGGGGGGCCAGGACAAGAAGCTGATCGGATACTTCCAGGCCGACACGGGCACGATCAATCAACTCGTCCATCTCTGGAAGTTCGACGACGATGCCGACCGCCGCGCGCACTGGGCGTCGGTCTTCGCCAACAAGGACTTCGTCGAGGGCTTTGCCGTGAAGTTCCGTCCGCTCCTCGCCTCCCAGGAGGTCAAGCTGTTGACCGCCGCCCCGTGGGGACCGCATCCGTGACCGGGCTTCAGCCCCGCCGGACGTTGCCGACCCCCATGCGCACAGATGAGAAGGCGATGTGATGGCAGGCGTCCTCGATAGTCCGCCCCGCGAGAACCCGGCCGCGCCGACGCCGGCGACCCGGCCCCAAGCGACTCGTTGCGATCCATCGGCACCTCGCTTCGCGTTCGACAACTCCTATGCCCGCCTCCCGGAGCGCTTCTACGCGCGCCTCGCCCCGACGCCGGTTGCCGAGCCGAGGCTGGTGAAGATCAACCGTGGGCTGGCCACGGAACTCGGACTCGACCCGGACGCGCTCGCCTCGCCCGAGGGTGTGGAGATCCTCGCCGGCAACCGCATCGCCCCGGGCTCCGAGCCGATCGCGCTTGCCTATGCCGGCCACCAGTTCGGCCATTTCGTCCCGCAACTCGGCGATGGCCGCGCAATCCTGCTGGGCGAAGTGGTGGATCGCGCAGGCCGGCGCCGCGACATCCAGCTCAAGGGTTCTGGCATCACGCCGTTCTCACGCAACGGCGATGGGCGTGCCGCACTCGGGCCGGTGCTGCGGGAATACGTCGTGAGCGAGGCGATGGCGGCCCTGGGGATTCCCACCACGCGCTCGCTCGCGGCCGTGACCACCGGCGAGACCGTGTATCGCGAGACGGCGCTGCCTGGTGCGGTCCTGACCCGCATTGCCTCCAGCCACCTCCGTGTCGGCACGTTCCAGTTCTTCGCGGCGCGGGGCGATCTCGAGGCCCTGCGGCTCCTCGCCGACCACGCGATCGCACGTCACGATCCCAGTGCGGCGACCGGTGCTGAGCCCTATCGCGCCTTCCTCGAGGGGGTGGTCGCGCGCCAGGCCAGCCTGGTGGCGCAATGGCTGCTGGTGGGGTTCATCCACGGCGTGATGAACACCGACAACACCGCGGTCTCCGGCGAGACCATTGACTACGGGCCCTGCGCTTTCATGGACGCCTACGATCCGGCGACGGTGTTCAGCTCCATCGACCATTGCGGTCGCTACGCCTATGCCAATCAGCCGCACATCGCGGCCTGGAACCTCGCGCGGCTGGCGGAAGCGATCCTGCCGCTGCTGGCCGACGACAGTGAGCGCGCCGTGGCTATGGCCAACGAGGTGATCGGCACGTACCCGGCCGTGTTCTCCCGGGCGTTCGTGGCCGGCCTGCGGCAAAAGCTCGGCCTGTTCACCGAACAGGAGCGCGATGCCACACTGGGTCAGGCCCTGCTCGACGCCATGGCTGCCAACCACGCCGACTTCACCTTGACCTTCCGGCGCATGTGCGCCGCGGCAGAGACGGCCGACGGCGGCGCGGAGGTGCGCGAGCTGTTCGCCCGGCCCGAGGCGTGGGACGAATGGGCGCAGCGCTGGCGCGAACGCCTGGCCGAGGAACCGCAAACGCCTCAGGAGCATGCCGCCTTGATGCGGCAGGCCAACCCCGCCTTCGTCCTGCGCAACCACCGGGTCGAGGAGGCGCTGGCCGCGGCCATCGAGCACAACGACTCCAGACCGTTTGAGAAACTACTCCTCGTGCTGTCGAGGCCCTACGAGGACCAGCCGGCGTTTGCCGGCTACGCCGAGCCCCCCGGCCCCGAGCAGCGCGTCTATCGCACCTTCTGCGGCACCTGACGGCGGCCGCCGGGCTCGCCGGTGGCCTCAGCCGCGTGCGGCGGGCGGGCCGAAGACCGGCAGGTTGTACTCGCCGAACCGGTCGGCGGCGTCCGCCCACCGAACCTCCAGGGTCATGCCCTCCCGCAGCTCGTTCGGCTCGAGGCCGACGGGATAGGAGATGAAGAGCGGGCCCTCGGCCAGCTCGAGCGCGACGACCGTGTGGGGCGGCGGATACTCCGGGAAGTAGCCGCGGCGGAACGTCGTCCACGAGAGCACCTTCGCCACGCCGCTGAGCGCCGACCACACGAAGTCGTCGGAGAGGCAGCGGTCGCAGGTGGGGCCGGGCGGCCAGCGGAACTTCCCGCACGCCGCGCACTGCTGCAGGCGCAGCTCGCGCTCCAGGGTGAAGGCCCAGAACTGCTCGGCGTACGGGTCCATCGCGCGGACCGGACGGGCGGTGGCCATCGTCACGCCCCCCTCGTGTAGATCAGGCTCTTGCACTTCCCGGCGACGTCGTGGACGTACTGGGCGACCTTGGCGCCTTCCACCTGCCGCGTGCCGAGACCGCCCCGCAGCTGGCGCACCAGCTCCGGCTGGTGGTTCCAGCTCTGCATGTAGCTCTCGGACAGCATGCCGCCGCTGGTGTTGCACGGCAGATCGCCGCCGATCTCGATGCGGCCTCCCTGCACGAACGCGCCGGCCTCGCCTTCCTTGCAGAAGCCGAAGCCCTCGAGCGAGGCGAGCAGGTGCACGCTGAAGCTGTCGTAGGTGGCGAATACGTCGACGTCACTCGGGGTGACGCCCGCCATGGGATAGACCTGGGCGGCCACGTCGCGATGCGCGCCGTGATAGAAGGTCTTGAGCCGTGGCCGCAGCTGGGTGGCGTCGACGTTCTCCTCGGACCATCCGAACCCGCTCACCATGATCGGCCGGTGCCTGAGGTCTCTGGCGATGTCCGCGCGGCGCACGATGATGGCCACGCCACCGTCGTTGATGAGGCAGTAGTCGTAGAGCCGGAGCGGCTCGGCGATGTACGGGGCGCTCAGGTAATCCTGGATGGTGAGCGGCTTCTGCATCACGGCGTTGTCGTTCAGGCAGGCGTGCTTGCGGAAGGCCACCGCGACCGCGCCGAGCTGCTCCTCGGTGGTGCCGTAGAGCAGCTTGTGGCGCTGGAAGAAGAGCGCGTAGAGCGCGCCCTGCGACGTCATGCCCCACGGGGCGTAATAGAAGTAGGAGGTGATGGCGCCGCCGGTCACCCGGGCGCCGCCGTAGGCCGTGTCCATCGAGCGCTGCGCGTTGCCGTAGACCAGCGCGACGGTCGTGCAGAGCCCGGCGTCGATGGCCAGGGTTGCCTCGATGATGCATTGCGCGGCGTCGCCTCCGCCGCTCCAGCGTGGGTTCAGACCCCACAGCTCGCTGGCCCGCTCGCCGGACAGCGTGCCGGAGGTGCACAGGCCGTCGATGTCGTCCTTCTTCAAACCCGCATCGTCCAGCGCGCGCTTCAGCGCCCTCGACGCCAAGGTGTACGAGTCGTACCGGGCCTCACCCTTGCTCACGGCCTGGCCGCCGGCTCCCCGGTAGTCCTTCGCGTAGTCGGTCTCGCCGACACCGACGACCGCCACCGTGTCTTTCAGTCGCCCGAGCCGCGCCCGATCGAAGCTCACCGCCATCGTCCCCTCCTCAGATCACTTTCTCGTCTTCGAGCGATTTCATCTCCTCGTCGCTCAGGCCGAGGAGCTCGCCGTAGACGTAGCGGTTGTGCTCGCGCAGGAGCGGCCCCCGCCCGTGTACGAAGGCCGGCGTCCGCGAGAGCTTGACGGGATAGCCCTCGTACTCGAAGTCGCCGATCTCCGGATGGTGGACAACCGGGTGCATGTCGCGGTGCTTCAGCTGCGGATCGTGCTCGACCCGGTCCTCGGCGCTCTGCACCACCGCCGCGATGATGTCGACCTCCTGGCACCGCCGCATGACGTCGTAGCGCCGTCGCGGCCGCACCCACCGGCCCACGATCGCGTCGAGCGCGTCCTGGTTGGCCACGCGGGCCTCATTGGTGGCGAAGCGCGGGTCCACGCACAGCTCGGGCTGGCCCATGAGGCGCGCCAGCGACTCGAACTGCGCCTGCGTCTCGCAGGCGATGAAGACCCACCAGTCCTGCCCGACCCGATCCTGGCCGGAACAGCGATAGGTGTTGTGGGGCGCTACCGCGGGCCAGCGGGATCGATTGCCGGGCGGAAATCCCGGGCGGCGGGTGGAACGGCCATTCACCTGGTAGTCGAGCATGTATGTCCCGAGCAGCGACATCGCGCCCTCGGTGACCGCGTAGTCGACGTAGAGGCCCTCACCGGTTTTCCTGGCCTGGAGCAACCCCATGATGAGGGCCAGGCTGCCCATCCATCCGCCCATCACGTCCATGAAGGAGAAGCCCCAGCCCGCCGGCGGCTTGTCGGGCAGCCCGGAGGTCAGCGAAAGACCGGACTGGGCCGCGGCGGTGGGACCGAAGCTCCGGTAGGCCTTGAAGGGGCCGGAGTGGCCGAAGCCCGACGTGCTCATGTACACGGTCCGCGGGTTGATCTCGTGGATGCGCTCCCAGGTGAGCCCCCAGCTCGGGAAGACCTCGCCGCTGAAGTTTTCGACCACCGCGTCGGAGATGCCGATGAGCCGCTTGGCCAGCGCGAGGCCCTTGGCATGCCGCGTGTTCAGGCTGATCGCCAGCTTGCCGTGGTGCAGGATCGTGAAGTACGGGGTGGAGTAGTAGGGCTTTTTCCCGTCGGCGTGACCCCCGCCGTGCAGGGGGCCGGTGCCCTGTCCCGACGTGAACTCCTTCTGCGGGCCCTCGACGATCGGGCTCGGGTTGGCCGCGTAGCGGTGATCGTCCCACGATCCGACCCGCTCGACATGGATCACTTCCGCGCCGAAGTGGGTGAGCAGGCGGGGAGCCCACGGCCCCACCGTCTTCCACGTGAAGTCGAGGATGCGGACGCCGCTGAGGATGCCCTTGGGCAGTGTCCCCGGGGCGTTCATCGAATGACTCCGGCCGCGGCGAGCGCATCGATTTGAGCGGCGGGCAGACCAAGATCGGTTTCCAGAACCTGCCGCGTGTGCTCGCCCAGATGCGGTGCTCGCCCCCGTGGGGTGATCCCGAGCGCCTCCGACATGAACGGGCCGCGCGGGTAGGGAACGGCCCGGCCGATCTCCGGGTGCTCGACGGCACGCCAGAAGGCGCGCTGCTGGTAATGCGGGACATCGTAGTTCTCCTCCGGTGCGCGGACGAGCCCCCACGAGATGCCGTACGCCTGCGCGCGGGCGAAAACCTCCTCGCCCTTGGTGGCGGCGATCAATCGGCGGATCCCGTCGCGGACGGCCGTCCCCTGGCGATAGTCGGTCATGCGGACGGCTTCGTCGCGGTACTTCGGGTCGGTCAGCTCGCCGGCAACGCCCTTCTCCTCCATCCACTCGATCAGCTTCGCCCAGCCCTGGTCGCCAAAGGTCTGGTTCACTGCGATCACGTACATGCCGTCTGCCGTGGGCAGCTCGAGGTCAGGTTGCCGCCGCGTCGAGGCGTGCATGCCGGTCTGCCGGTAGAGCGTCGCGCCGTTGTACAGCCACTCGGGCACCGCCGCCTCGGTGCCGATCGCGCAGGCGTCGTGGATCGCCACGTCGATGTGCTGGCCTTGTCCGCTCGTCATGCGGTCGAAGAGAGCGAGCGTGATCCCGTGGAGTGCGAAGACGCAGCCCATGTGCCACGCCTGGTGACCCTGCCCGCCGATCGGTGTGAGGCTCGGGTCGGAATATCCGGTGCTCGCCATGTGGCCGCCCAGGGCCAGGTGCGCGGCGTCGTTCATCTGGTAATCGCGCCACGGGCCGTCCTGACCGAAGTCGGTCAGCGACGCGTAGATGAGCGCACGGTGGCTCGAGACGGACCCGTAGTCGAGGCCGTACGGACGCAGCGTTCCCGGCGGCGTGCTTTCGAGGAAGATGTCCGCCCTGGCTAGCAGTTGCCGGAGAAGGTCCTGGGCCGGCTGGCGGCCGATGTCGAGGGCGACGCTCTGCTTGCCGGTGTTGTACCACCAGTAGTCGAGGCAGCGGTCGGAATCGACCGCGTCGTCGACGAAGGGGCCGCACCATCGTCCCGGACTGCCACCGGGCGGCTCGATCTGGATCACCCGCGCGCCGCCGTCGGCCAGAAGCTTGCCAGCCCACTGGTTGCGGCGATCGGCCAGCTCGACCACGGTGAGGCCGTCGTACACACCACTCATCGTCGCCTCCCCCTCACGATGGGTCCTTCGGGATCCCCCTTGACTTGCCGCGGCCCATGACCTCCGCCGTGGGCTTGCCCCCCGCGTTCCACCCGGCGTAACGGCCACCAGCCAGTTGTAGGTGTTCTGGGTGTCTCAAGTCAAAGAGGCGGGACGCAGACCGATCGAGGGGAGACCGGTGCAGGCCGGCTGCGGAACCCGAACCGCCAGTCCGACTCTGGCCCGGCGCGCTCAGACCGCATCCCAGGGGAGACCGTGTTGTCGCGAACCCCTCGTCTCTTCAGCCAGCCAGGCGCCCTGCCCACTGCGGTGGGCAGAGCCACGCGGTCAAGTTCCAGGATGATGCGTGTGAGGTCCTTGTCTCCTCGTCGCTCCTCACCCAGGCACCCCGGCTGCACCCGGCGTGCGCGTGCCCCTGCTCTGTGCCCTGCCGACCTATCAGCGCCGCCAGCCGGAGGGCTCCGTCCTCTGCCGCACCCTGCGCACCAGAGGGCCCGCGTGGTCGAGCGTCCACGAGAGCGGGACGATCCCGCGCCGGCTGACGCGGCCGTACGTGGGCTTGAGCCCGACCACGCCATTGTAGGCAGCGGGGCGCAGGAGCGACCCACCCGTCTGCGTGCCGAGCGCGATGGGCACGAGCCGAGCGGCCACGGCGGCGCCCGACCCGCTGCTCGATCCGCCCGGCGTGCGATCGGCCCGCCATGGATTCCGCGTGGGCGACGGGTCGCCCGCGGCGAACTGAGTCGTCACCGTCTTGCCGATGAGCACCGCGCCCGCGGATTTCATGCGGGCGACCGTGAACGCATCGGCCCGCGCCACGTTGCCGGACAGCGTCGGATAGCCGGCCGTGGTCGGCAGGCCTTCGGCGTCATAGATATCCTTGGCCGCGAACGGGACGCCGTGAAGGACGCTCAGTTTCTGTCCGGCCTGGAGCGCGGCGTCGGTCGCCTTGGCGGCCGCGCGCGCCCCGTCAGCATCGACCGTGACGAACGAGCGCAGCGTGGGCTCGATTCGCTCGATGCGGGCCAGCAACGCCTTGACCAGCTCCAGGGACGAGACCTTCCGGCGCCGGATGAGGGCGGCGGCCTCGCGCGCGGTGAGCTCGTGGGGCGCCGTCGCGGCGACGCTCATGGCTCGACATCCCCCGGCGCGAACGCCTCCTGGTTGATCAACCGGATCGCCTGAGCCCTCGTGGTCAGAGACGCGCGCAGGTCGGGGAGGGCTTCAGCCCCCCACGCAGCCTCGGAGGCCCGGCTCAAGGCCTCGACCAGCTCGTCCGTCGTCTGGATCGAACCGCAACCCTCCCACGGGTTCCCTCCCATTCACACCGGGGGCGCTTTCCCCCGCTACGTTGCGAAGTAGCACGGTCCGGCAGCATGACGGGTGTCGCACGCCTCATGCGGTCGGACTGGAATCACAGGCGCGTGCCGAGGCTCTTCCCTCTAGGCGAAAGCGGGGATGACGTGACGGCCAAACAAGGCGATTGAGCTCATGATCCGTGCATGGGCCAGGTTGCCCATCTGCATGAAGCAGAGGATCTGGTCCACCCCGGCCTCCTGGTACTTCTTGAGGACCTTGATGACGCTGGCCGGGTTGCCCATGGCAAAGGCCCCTGACTGCATATGGTCTTCGAAGGTCTTGCCCGTGCGCTCCTGCTGAATGGCCGAGACGGCGAATTTGTAGGAATCGGGCACGTGGCGGCCTTGCCAGGGTGCGTAGAGTTTCTCCGCCATCTTGACGAACCATACCCCTTCTGGCCCGGCGAATTCGTGCGCCTCTTCGTCGGTATCGGCACAGTGAGTGACGCACAGCGCCGCGATCTGGTCGTTGATGAAGCTTCCCACGGGCTTGGCGTGCTTGATACCCTCGCGATACATACCGACCCGCTCGGCCATTTGCGCATACCCACCCAGATTGAAACAGAGTGCCCCCAGACCCATTTCCCCGGCAGCCCGGAAGCTGTCGGGCTGGCTGCACGCGACCCACAGAGGGGGATGGGGTTTCTGGACAGGCTTGGGGATGACGGAGCGCGGCGGGATCTGGTAAAAGCGCCCCTCGTGGGCGAAGGGGTCCTGGGTCCACATCCGGGGGATCATGGCGATGGCTTCTTCCCACTGGGCTCTGGTCTCTTCCGGGTCGACCTGGAACCCGTCCATTTCAATGAGCGTGGTGGACCGCCCGGTACCCAGATCCATGCGGCCATCACTGACGATATCGAGCACGGCGGCCCGTTCGGCCACCCGCACGGGGTGATTGTACTGGCCCGGCAGCAGGGCGACGGCGTGGCCAATGCGAATCCGCTTGGTGCGCTGCGAGACCGCCCCGTAAAGGACTTCCGGGGCCGAGCAATGGGAAAACTCCCGCAGGAAGTGGTGCTCTACCGTCCAGAAGTATTGGAAGCCGACCTCATCCGCCAGCTCGACCTGGGCCATGACCTGTTTGTAGCGCTGGTGCTCGATACCATCATAGTGGGGTTGCGGTATCTGAATTTCGTACATGAGCCCAAATTTCATGGTCATGTCCTCCCTATCAGGGACCGGGCGTCGACCGGAATCGAGGGCCGCTCTCCTCCATCCGCACCGTCAGACGATCGCGCCGCGGGGTGCCGGCTCCCTCGTGAGGGCGGGCGGTGTCTTCGGCGGTCGCCCGACGAGGCCAATTGAGCGCAGCGCACGCCACCCGCGCTCGTGCTGCGGCCGTCCCGAGTCGCGTCTGACAGCGCTGCCCCCACGAGCGCCACGCGTCCCGGCGCCGCTCACCCCGGGAAGTTGAAGCAGGGTGGACGGCGCGCGAAGGACGTGTGGCAGAACTCCGTGCTTACCCGAGGTGCTGATGTATGAACGCGGTCATCTGCTCGAGCGCCCGCTGCGCAACTGACGAAGAGAGATTGCGCAGCAGACCTTCACCCTCGCCCTCGAAGATCGTTACCTCGATCTGGCCGCCGGCCTGACGATACTGTCGGACGAACTCGTCGAGGTCCGGGCGAGGGTGCGCCTCCTCATAGCTGCGCGCGACGCACAACACCCGCGGCGTGGCCGTCCGCTCGCCACGGGCCAGGATACGCGCGGGCGCTCCCTCGGCCATGGCCTCTTCCGTCAGCCAGTACTGGTCATGCATGGGCACCACGCGGTCGGCCAGCCCCGCGGGCGGTGTGCAATCCCGTCGCAGGCCTTTCGCATAGTGATAGCGGCCCAGCGGATCGATCACGGGAGAGACCATGATCACGCAGCCCAGGGTGCCATCCACCGTCGCGGCGCCCGCCGGAAGGGGCAGCGCGGCGTAGCGTGGATCGCGCGGGCGCATGCCGAGCAGCATGGCCTGGTGCGCGCCACTGGACGTGCCCATGGCGCCGATCCGGTCCGGGCGACCGCTCCACGCCTGAGCCTGGCTTTTGCACCAGCGAATCCCGTAGTGAATGTCGGCCAGAGAAGCCGGATACGGTGCCGCGGGCGGCACGCGAAAATCCAGCGCTGCCACGATCACACCGTTCTTGGCCAGCGCCTCGTTCGCCGCGTTCCCGTTCTGACGATCCCCCCGGACCCAGGCTCCGCCATGCAGCTCGACCATGATCGGGAACGGTCCGCTGCCGCGCGGCTTGAAGACACGCGCCAGGAGAGGCTTGTCTCCGTGTCGGAGGTATTCCACGTCCGCGACATCGATGTCATACGTCGTCTGTGTCCTTACGGCCATCGCGAGTCTCCCTTTCCGGGTGGGCTACAGGATCTGCATGAGCCTGGTCACCATGACACCTTCCACCCCCGCTGCTTGGCCGCCGTCCCCATGACGGCATCCCCAGCGCGTACGCTGGAGTGCCAGGCACAGCGCATGGGGTGGGCCCGTTCGCGGGTCGAAAGAGCTGGCCCGGGCAAGCGGCATGCTATGGGAGACACACCGCCGACGTCAACCGCGGCCGGATCGGCGATGATGGCGCCTCACCGCGCCGGCACGTACGGCGCCGGACTCGTAGGGGAGGCCGGTTCTTGGCCCCGAGTGGCCTGCGAGCCACGCCAGGGCCGACCGTTGCGCGCGACGTTCACTCCCTCGATGCTCGAGATGCGCGAGATTCAGTGCAGGCCCATGAATTTAAGTACGAGACGATTCCAGATCTCCGGCTGCTCCCAGAAGGCGGCGTGCCCCGCCGCGGGCACCGACGCGAACTGGTGCTGGGAAATGTGCGCCGCCAGCAGCCGCATCAGCGCGGGCGGTGAAAGCAGGTCGGCTTCGCCGACGAGCACGAGCACGGGGATCCGCATGGTCTCCAGCCGGGCGAACGTCATCGGGTGCCGCAGCGGCTGCCCCGGCCCGTGGGCGTCCCCCAGGCGGCTGGCCCGTTCGATGTCGATCCACCGGCGAGTGCCTTCAGGGTTGACGCCGCGATACGAGGGCCCCAGTTCGCGCAGCTCGACGGGCAAAGCCTGAATCTCCGGTGGCCGGAGCCGATGCTGGACTTCCAGGTACGCCGGGTCCTGGACACCGCCGATGCTGCTGGCGACCACCAGGCTCCGGACCCGTTCCGGGTGAAGCAGCGCGTAGTCCAACCCGCAGATACCACCGGCCGCCGTCGCCACCAAGTGGAAGCGGTCCAGGCCCAAGTGATCCACCAGGCCATGCAGGTCGTCGCTCGCATAGCCAGGCTGCTCCCCAGTCGGGACGGGCCGCGAGCGACCCCATCCGCGCCGGTCGTAAGCGATGCAGCGATAGCCAGCGGCCGTGAAGACCGGTTCCTGGTACACCCAGCTGTCGCAGGTGCCTGAGGCAGCATGCAGGAAGAGCACCGGCCTACCGGAGCCGCCGCAGTCCTTGTACCAGAGGTCCACGCCGGGAAGCGCGACCGAGGGCATCGCGCCATTGTCTCACCTGCGAGGGTGAGCCGCAGGCGGTGGGACAGGGTGACGGGAACTTCAGCGAAAGTCCGGGCTCGCCGATCCCGGTAAGGGCGGCGGATCTCACCAACCAGGGTCGTTGATTCTCTGGCCCGGTCGCCGCAGGCGGATCAGGCGAACCACAGATCGGGCAGCGTGTAGCCGTTCCGGAACGGGTCGGACGGATCGAGGCCGTGCTGGAACACGCCGGTGATCCACGCCTGGCCGGCGATGGTCGGAACAATACCCGGCTGTCCTCCCACCGTCGTGTGGCCAGCGATGGCCGCCTCGAAGCGCGAGCCGATGATGGATTCGTGAATGAACCCCCGAACCGGGGCGAGCTGCCCGCGCGCGTGCAGCACCGCCAGTCGCGCCGACGTCCCGGTGCCACACGGGCTGCGGTCGATGCGGCCTGGGGAGACGATCACCGCGTTCCGGCTCACCGTGCCCGGGCCGGCGAAGGGCATGGCGAACTCGGTGAAGGTCACATCGCGGATTTGGGGATTGTCCGGATGGCACACGGAGAGGTGCCGGCCGGCCGCCGTCTTATCCCGCCTTGGTTAATAACATGGGGGGCCTGCTATGAGGGGCCCCCTGTCAAGTCTCCGCGCTCCGTGTCCGCATCGCAGTCGCTGCCGTGAGCGGGCGAGGGCAGCGGGGGGTTGGCCGGTTCCATGAGAGCCGAGGCGAGGGCTCGACCACCTTCTATCCGTGCTGACTCTGGGTCAGGCACCCGATCACTATGCGCCTGTGGCGCAGGCGGAACCGCGGGGGCAACGCGCTCCCTCTCGAAAACGGTCGCCGCGGGCGATCCGGCCCCCCAACGAGCGCGTTGACCAACCCCTGCCTCCTCCTGGTGTGATCCGCGGCCGCGACCCGTCGCGGCCGCTCAGGCGGCGCGCAGCACCGCGCCCGGCGGCAGGAGGCCGCCGTCGACGAAGCGCCACAGCGCGATGAAGAGCTCGAGGCCTTTCCTCGTGGTGCTCCTCCTCCCTCCTCACCCAGGCACCCCGGCTGCCCCCGGCTCGCGCGTGTCCCTACGAGGATGTGAAGCTCAAGGGCAGGTAGACGCTTTGCGGAAAAAATCCTTCGGGCGCTCGCTCTCGCGGCGAGCGCGCCATTCACCTTGTCGCCCTCGGATCGCGCAGCTCGAGTGCCGCGTGTCGTGCGCGGATCAGCCGATCAGACCACGCCTTCGCTCTTCAGCGTGGCCACGGCCTGGGCGTTCAGGCCGAGCCATTCGTTCAACACTCGGTCCGTGTGCTCGCCCAGCACGGGCGACGCTTTGACGCGCGTGGGCTGACCATCAACACGCACGGGCCAGCCCGGCATCTTGAAGGGCCGGTGCACGGGATGGACCATCGTCTGCATGATCCCTCGCTGCTCGAACGTGACGTCCTTGTTGAGCTCGTCCGTGTCGAGCACTGCGCCGGCCGGAATACCAGCGTCGCCGATCAGCTTCATGGCGTCGAGCTTGGTGTGCGTGCGGGTCCAGGTGGAGATGATTTCGTCCACCTCGACTTCCCGCGCGACGCGGTCGGCCGGGGCGCGATAGCGCTCGTCGCCGATCAGATCCTCCCGTCCCATGAGCTTCAGCAGGCGGTCCCAGTGGTCGGGGTTCGCTCGGCTGGTCATGATGTAGACATAGTCGTTCGGCCCGCCGGGCGCGCAGGGATAGAGCCCCATCGGCGCGTTGGTCACGCCCGGCACCTTGCTGCCTCCGCGCTCGGCCGCCTTGCCCGTCAGACCCTGGGTCGCGAAGTTAATCCGCATGTAGTGCAGCATGGCGTCCTGCATGGCCACTTGCAGGCGATGACCCTCGCCGGTCTCGCGGCGCTTGTACAGGGCGCTCAGGATGGTGATGGCCATCAGCATGCCCGTCCCGGTATCTCCGATCGAGATGCCGGGCCGGATGGGTGGGCCGTTCTTGTCCCCGGTGACGCTGAACGTGCCGCCGCAGGCCTGAGCGATCATGTCGAAGGCCAGGTTCTGCTCGAACGGGCTGCCCTCGCCGAAGCCCTTGACCTGCGCGTAGATGATCCCCGGATTGATAGCCTGCACGACGTCGTACGACAGGCCCAGCCGCTCGATGGCGCCGGGAGCAAAGTTCTCGATCATCACGTCGGCCTTCTGGATTAGGCCCTTGACCAGCTCGAGTCCCTTGGGCGACTTGAGATTGACCGTGATGGACTGCTTGTTGGCGTTGAAGGCGTGGAAGTAGTAGGGGTCGTCGTCCGGCTGACCGGGGCGGAGACGGCGGCCGGGGTCGCCCATTTTAGGGTTTTCGATCTTCACGACATCGGCACCCATCCAGGCGAGGGCCTCGGTGCAGGACGGACCAGCCTCGAACTGCGTGAAATCGACGATCTTCACGCCCTGCAGGAAAGTGAAGTCGGACACGTTCGCGGACATGGAGGCCTCCCCGAGGTGCGGCATTAGCTAGCTCCGAGGTTCGCACGAGCCTGGGG
>JBKPAK010000127.1:0-52584 GCA_046726415.1 Candidatus Methylomirabilota bacterium | reverse complement strand
CCCGCTCTTGACGCTGTCAACGCCGGAGACCCGCTATCCGCCGCGGGCCATGAGCCCCGATCGACAGCGCCAGCGAACGCTCGAGACGGTGGTGGCGCTGCTGCTCCAGCGGCCACGCGCCAGCCCGTGCTCCTGATCGTGGAAGACCTCCACTGGGTCGATCCGTCGACCCTGGTCAGGTGTACTGGATGCCCATGGTCTCCGCCACGAGCGCCGGGCGCTCCTGACCCTCGACCTCCATGGTCATCTCGGACGTCACGCGCACGCCGTTGTGGGCGACCTCTTCGACCTTGAGGAGCTTCTGGCGCAACCGCACCCGGGCTCCCGCCGGCACCATGCCGGTGAAGCGGACCTTGTTGGAGCCGTAGTTCACGCCGCGGCTGCGCTTGGTCACCTTGAGCAAGGTGGAGGCCAGGCGCGGGACGAGCGACAGCGTGAGGTAGCCGTGCGCGATGGTCTTGCCGCCCGGCATCTCGCGCTTGGCCCTCTCCACGTCGACGTGGATCCACTGGTGGTCACCGGTCGCCTCGGCGAACTTGTCGATCATGGCCTGGTCGACGGTGATCCAGTCCGAGGGGCCCAGCTCTTGCCCGATGTGCTGCTGCAAGTCCCGGGGATACTCCACAGTGAGTGGGTTCATGGGGCGTCTCCTAGGCGGTGAAGCCCTTGCCCTCGTCGGCAAGGCGGTCGAGCAGGGCGGCCGGCTTCCAGATGTCGCCGTGCCGGCGCTGGAACTCGAGTATTCGATCGCGGACGACCTTCAGCCCGAGGGAATCGGCCCAAAACATGGGGCCGCCGCGGTACACCGGCCAGCCGTAGCCGTAGACCCAGATCACGTCGATGTCGCTGGCCCGGATGGCCAGCTTCTCTTCCAGGATCTTGGCTCCCTCGTTGACCATCGGATAGAGGAGCCGGGCCAGGATCTCGTCGTCGGAGATGAACCGGCGGGTGAAACCCATCTCGTCCGAGACCGCGTTGATGATCTTCTCCACCTCGGCATCGGGCTTTGGCGCGCGGTCGGTTCCCTCGTAACGGTAGTAGCCGGCGCCCGTCTTCTGGCCGAAGCGTCCCATCTCGCACAGGCGATCGGCCACCGCCGACTTCACGCCCTTGCCTTTGCGGATGCGCCAGCCCACGTCGAGGCCGGCCAGATCGCCCATGGCAAACGGCCCCATTGGGAAGCCGAAGTCGTAGAGGACCTTGTCAACCTGCTGGGGCAGAGCCCCTTCCAGGATGAGCTTCTCCGCCTCCCGGCCGCGCTGGTGCAGCATGCGGTTGCCGACGAAGCCATCGCAGATGCCGACGAGCACCGGCACCTTGGCGATCTGCTTGCCCACGGCCATGGCCGTGGCGATGACCGTTTTCGACGACCTTGCCCCCCGCACGACCTCCAGCAGGCGCATCACGTTGGCGGGGCTGAAGAAGTGCATGCCCAGGACGCTCTCGGGTCGCTTGGTGGCGGAGGCGATCTCGTCGACGTTCAAGGTGGAGGTGTTGGTGGCCAGCACGGCGTCGGCCTTGGCGAGACCGTCGAGCTTGGCGAAGACCTCCTTCTTGATGGGCATCTCCTCGAAGACGGCCTCGACGACGATGTCGGCGTCGGCCACCGCGGGGAAATCAGTCGTCCCTGTGATCAACCCCATGCGCTTCTCGACGTCGTCCTTGGTCAACCGCCCTCGAGAGGCCGTCGCTTCGTAGTTCTTCCGCACGACGCCGAGGCCCCGGTCGAGAGCCTCGCGCCCGACTTCTATTACGGCGACGGGGATGCCGGCGTTGGCGAAGTTCATGGCGATGCCGCCGCCCATGGTGCCGGCGCCGATGACCGCGGCCTTGCGGATGGGCAGGGTTGGCGTGTCGGCGGGGACGTCGGGGATCTTGGCGGCCTCGCGCTCCGCGAAGAAGAAATAACGCTGGGCCTTGGACTCGGAGGAGTTGAGCAGGTCCTGGAACAGTTCGCGCTCGCGGGCCAGGCCCTGATCGAAGGGCAGGTTGACGGCGGCTTCCACGGCCTTGATGCAGTTCTCGGGGGCCCGGAAGCCGCGGGTCTGGCGGGCCACCGACTTGCGGAACTCGGCGAAGACTTCCGGCTTGCCTCGCACCGCGCCCGTCTTGTCGTCCAGGTCGCGGATCTTTCGCAGTGGCCGGCGCTCGGCGAGGACCTTCTCCGCCAAGGCCACCCCGGCTGCCGTCAGGTCTCCGTCGATGATCTCGTCGATCAGACCGTGCTTGAGGGCCTCGGCCGCCCCGATCGGATCACCGCTGACGATCATCGAGAGCGCCTTTTCGACTCCGACCACTCGCGGGAGACGTTGCGTGCCGCCGGCGCCGGGCAGAAGGCCGAGCTTGACCTCCGGGAGTCCGAAGCGCGCGGTCTTCGCGCCGACTCGGTAGTGGCACGCCAGCGCGACCTCGAGTCCACCGCCAAGCGCGGTGCCATGGATGGCCGCCACCACCGGCTTCGAACCGCCCTCGATGAGGCCGAGCACCTCGTGGAGTCCCGGCTCCTTCGGAGGCTTACCGAACTCCGTGATGTCGGCACCGGCGATGAAGGTCCGCCCCGTACAGACGATGACGACCGCGCCGACGTCGGCGTCGGCGCGGGCAGCCGTGAGGCCGTCGCGCAGCCCCAGACGGACCCCGTGGCTGAGCGCGTTGACAGGCGGATTACTGATCGTCAGAACGGCGATGTGGCCGCGCCGGTCGAGATCGACGAAGGGGGTGATGGCTGTCATATCGCTGGCCCTCTCTGCAATGAGGCTTGGCATCGGCATGCTACCACGGCCAGGCATCGTTGTTGGGCGCGCGGCCCGACTACGTCAGACTCTCGACGGATCCACCTGGGGTGACCGATCATAGGGAAGCAGGTCAATGCCACAGGGCGACCATCGGTTCGAGACCGGCGGTGACATTCCTCCGCTCGTCGGCGGCGTCGAGACTGGCGGAACGAAGGTCGTCTGCGCGATTGGCACGGGGCCAGCCGACCTGCGCGCGCTGGTGGAGTTCCCCACCACCACGCCGGAAGCGACTCTGGGCAACGCCATCGACTTCTTCCGCGCCCGCATGCCACGCGCGCCGCTGGCGGCCATTGGCATCGCCGCCTTCGGCCCTCTCGACCTCGATCCGGCCTCATCGACCTTCGGGTCGATCACCACGACGCCCAAGCCGGACTGGGCAGGCGTGGACCTCGTGGGCGTGCTGCGCCGCGGAGTCGGCACGCCGGTCGCCCTCGATACCGATGTGAACGCGGCGGCCCTCGCCGAGTACCGCTGGGGTGCCGCTCAGGGTCTCGAGACGTTCGTCTACCTGACCGCGGGGGCGGGCATCGGGGGAGGGGGACTCGTGAACGGTCGTCCGCTGCACGGCCTGGTGCATCCCGAGATGGGGCACATGCGCGTGCCCCGCGATCGGGAGGCCGATCCGTTCGATGGGGTGTGCCCGTACCACGGCGATTGCCTCGAGGGCCTGGCTTCAGCACATGCCCTGGGCCAACGCTGGGGACAGCCCCCGGAGACGCTCCCTGCCGATCATCCCGCTTGGCCTCTCGAGGCGCACTACTTGGCCCTCGGGGTGGTGAGCGTGATCTGCATCCTGTCGCCGCGCCGGGTGCTGCTGGGAGGTGGGATCATGCGCCAGACCGCCCTGTTGCCGCTGGTGCGCGCGAAGATGCTGGGCCTTCTGAACGGCTATGTGCCGTCTGCGGCGATCGCTGATCGCATCGACGACTATGTTGTCGGCCCCGCGCTGGGCTCGCGCGCCGGCGTTCTGGGCGCACTGGCCCTCGCGCGGGACATCGCCGAGGTAGGGGGAGGCTGACCGTCGAGACATCGCAGGGGTAGGGAGGCTGACCGTCGAGCGGTGCGGCGGAGGCCGTGGGCCAGGGCGGAGTCTCGCGCCGTCACCGTCGGGTCCACTCCTTGATCGCCTGCTCGTCGACCTCGACGCCCAGGCCAGGTCCGTCGAGAGCGAGGATGGCGCCCTCCGCGTATTCGACGGGCCGCGCAACCACGTCGCCCGTGAGGAGCAAGGGGCCGAACAGCTCGCAGCCCCAGGTGACGGGCGGCGCCGCCAGCGCGACGTGCAAAGAGGCGGCCGTCCCCAGGGACGTCTCGATCATGCAACCCATGTAGCAGGTGAGGCCGCTCCCTTCGGCGATTCGAGCGATGGCCAGGCTGCCGAGCAGACCCCCCGACTTCGTCACCTTGAGCCCGAGGATGCTCACCCCACCCAGCCGGGCGATGGTCATCGCATCGTGGAGCGTGAAGCACGACTCGTCGGCCATGATGGGCACGCCCACGCTGCGCCCGAGTTGCGCCATGCCCTCGAGGTCCCAGCGCGGGAGCGGTTGCTCCACGAAGTCGAGATCGAAAGGTTCGAGGGCGCGGATGGCGCGGCGCGCGCTCGCGCGATCCCAACCCTGGTTGGCGTCCACGCGCAGAGACACGCCTGGGCCGACCGCCTCGCGGATCCGCCGCACGCGCTCCATGTCGTGGGCGAGCGCCTGCGCGGCCGTCTTGATCTTGAAGATCCGGTGTCCGCGAGCGACGAGCGCGCGGGCCTCGGCCAGTTCAGCATCGGGATCCTCCACGGCCAGCGACCAAGACAGAGGCACGCGATCCCGCATGCGCCCTCCGAGCAGCCGGTGGACGGGCACGCCGAGGGCGCGGCCGTTCAGGTCCCACAGCGCCATCTCCACGGCGGCCCGCGCGAACGGGTTGCCCTGGAGGCGATGCGCCATCTCCTGGCGAAGGGCTTCGATCTGGGTGACGTCGCGACCCACCAGCCAGGGCGCGATGTAGCGCTCGATGGTGATGGCCACCGACTCCGCCGATTCTTCGCTCCACGTCGGCCCGCCCAGACAGGCCGCCTCGCCCCAGCCCACCAGGCCGTTTCGCGCCTCCAGCCGCACGAAGGCGAAATTCACCGCCTTCAGCGTGGTGAACGACATGGCGTGGGGACGCTTGACGGGAATATCGGCGAGGGCGACGCGAACGTCGGCGAGCTGCATCGGTTACTCCGCGTCGGGGCCCTTGGCCTGCGCAATGACGCGTCCCGCGGCGAAGCGGCCGGGATCGAACAGCGACAGATCCATCGAAGGCGTGCCGTCCAGGATCCACTCCGCGACGTAGCGGCCGGTGGCCGGCGAGTGCTGGAAGCCGTGACCACCGAAGCCGACGGCAAGGAAGAAGCCCTCGACACGCGGCGCCGGTCCGAGGATCGCGTGGTCGTCCGGAGTGAGAGGCCGCAGGCCCGCCCAGCCTCCGGCGATCCGGGCGTCCTCGATAACAGGGATGCGGTGAAGCGCTTTGTGGACCGTGATCTCAATCTTGCCGCGGTCGACGGCGACGTTCAGATCGTCGCCAACGTCCTCGACATCCCCCGGGCTCAGGAGCACTTGCTCCATTTCCTTGCGGAAGTAGAAGCCGCTCGCCCGATCCGTAGTCAGCGGTACCGGCCCGGGAATTTCCGGGAATGGCTCGGTGAAGAAAATGTGGCGCCGGCGCGGAAGCACGGGAATCTCGAGACCCGCCAGGCGACCGACGCGGGCCGCGGCCGGTCCCGCCGCGTTGACGACGCGGGAGGTGTCGATGCGGCCCTGGGTCGTGCGAACGCCGCGAACGCGGCCACCCTCGAGGTCGATTCCGGTGACGTCGACTCCCTCGGCAATGCACGCGCCCAGTTCGCGGGCGCGCCGCGCGAAGCCGTTGGTGACCTCCGCCGGGCCGGCCATGCCGTCACCCGGGCCCCATACGGCGGCCACGAGGTCGTCCACGCGGAGCGCGGGCACCAGCGCTTGCGCCTCCTTGGGCGTGATGAGACGGACGTCGGCGCCCAGGCGCCGCTGGAGGGCCATTCGCTCCTGAAAGCCACGCAGGTCGTCCTCATCGGACACGAGAAACAGGTACCCGATCTTCCGATAGCCGATGTCGACGCCGAACTCCTCGCGGAACGTTTCGAAGACCCCCATGGCCTCCAGCGAAAAGCGAATCTCCGTCTCCGTGGGAAACTGGGCGCGGATGCCCCCCGCCGCTTTGCTCGTCGTGCCGGCGCCGACCGCGTCGCGCTCGACCACCACGACGTCGCGCTGACCGCGGCGGGCGAGATGATAGGCAATGCTGCAGCCGACCACGCCCCCTCCAATGATGACCACGCTCGCTGTCCTCGGAGTACTCACCCTGTCCTCCTGCCGGCACGGATCGGTGCCGCTCCCGCAGTATAGGCGGCAGGAACTCCGACGCGCCCAAATGTCACGCGAGCCACCGGCGCGTGGGGGGGGCGGCCACGGGCCGCGGCGCGAAGGGCCTTCGCCGCGGCGTCACCGGGAGTGGTGGCGATCATGACCGCCACCCGGCGACCTTCCGGCTGCGCGAGTCGCCACGTGTGCAGGCCGACCACGGGAACGCCGAGCTTCAACGCGATGCCGATCTCGGAGAGGGTCCCGTACATGCCACCCACCGCGATGACGGCGTCGCAGGAGCGCACGAGAATCGCGTTGCGCGCTTGGTCCATGCCGGTGACGATCGGCACGGTCACCCAGCGGTTGGCATCCTCGCGGGCAAAGCCCGGCAGGATGCCCACCACGAGGCCGCCTGCCCGGGCCGCTCCTCGGGACGCGGCTTCCATCACGCCACCGCGTCCTCCAGTGAGAACGACGGCCCCGGCTCGCGCGAGGGTGGCCCCAACCTGTTCGGCGTCACGGGCCGCCCGCTTCGAGCACCGGCCCTCTCCGATGACGCCGATGTGCGGCTTGGCCGGCCTCAGCGCGAGAACCTCAGGGCACGGGCGTCAGAAGAATCGCTTGGCCACCGCCAGGACGCCCTGCCGCCACGGGAGGCGATGGGTGACGCCGGACCGGCTGGCGAAGCGGTCCCGGTTGTCGAGATACCACTGATAGTTGCGGATGAGGGCGTCCTGGTTGGAGTACTTTGGCGCGAAGTCCAGCACGCGCTCGGCCTTCTCGATGGAGACGAACGAGTCAGTGGCCGCGGTCTCGTAAATCCAGCGGTAGAGCGGTGACAGCTTGAGCGTCTCGAGCGCGCGCAAGGTCCAGATCATAGGCGCGGCGGGGAAGCCGCGAACCCGTTTGCCGAAGCCGGCGTAATCGAGGACAGCCTGGTAGTCTTCCTTCATCGTGGTGAAGACCTTGGCGCCGATGTTGAACGTGTCGCTGGCGCGCGCGGGATCGGCGGTGGCGGTGAGGTAGATGGCGTCGCAGAGATCCTCGACGTCGAGAAACTGATACCGGTTGTCGCCGCGGCCGATCATCGGGAAGCCGTGTCCGCCACTGGCCCAGTCGTAGAGGAGCGCGAACACCCCGAGTCGCTCCGGTCCGATGAACGACTTGGGTCGAATGATGGGCACGCACATGCCCTTCTTTCGGTACTCGAGGCAAACGCCTTCCGCCAGCACCTTGGCCTGCCCGTAGGGTCCCACCCCGCGGAGGGGATCCGTTTCGACGAGGGGATGGTGATCGGGGATGCCGTACACCGCGGTCGATGAGACGTGGATGAACCGCGACACCCCCTGCGCGTGCGCCGCCTCGATGACCGTGCGGGTACCGTCGATGTCCGTTGCGTAGATCTCCGCCGAGGGATAGAGCGGCAATGCTGCCGCGCAGTGCACCACGATGTCCACCCCCTCGAGCGCGCGCTCGACGGTGAACCGGTCGCAGATGTTGCCCATGACGATGTGGACGCGACCGCGCTCCGGATAGTCGAAGTCGCTGAGGTCGAGCGACGTCACCGCGTGATCGCGCGCCAGCAGATACCGCACCAGGTTGATTCCGAGGAAGCCGGCGCCGCCGGTGACGAGATAGGTGGCGGGGAAGCTCAAGGCGTTTTCGACTATACCATGTGGTCTGGGAGGGCATGAGCGCGCTGGGGATCCTCATCACCGGCGACGAGAACGCACTCGAAGCGTTTCTGATCCGCCACGCCGACCGCGTCCTGAGCTCGAGCGCGCGGTTCGCGGGATTGGTCGATCGCGGCCAGGCGGACCAGGCGACCTACGCCGCCGCCTTTCAGGAGGGACGACACGCTGGTCGCCTCTTCCGCGTTCAACGCCGTCCTGCCCCACATCGTCCAGATCCGTGGTGTGGACTCCGCCGGCGTGGCGGGGCCAGGGATTCGCGCGCACCGTGGTGGCGGGCTTGCTGCTCGAGGCGTGGGCGCCGGGCCCGACGCGCTCGGTGCTCTTCACCGGCGAGAACAACCTGCCGGCGCAGCGCGCCGACGAAGCCCTCGGCTTTCGCGCGGTCGGCGGCTGCGGTCCTCGACTTCGCGTGACCGGCGGGGCCGGCCCCGACATGCACATGCGCGGCGGGCTCGCGGCCTTCAGCCTCGGCCCGAGAGGATGTGGCCGGCGGTGCGAATCCGGTCGGCGGCGAAGGGCGGTGAGACGAGCAGGATGAGCCGGTCGATACCGAGACGCGTGAGTGCCGTGCGCTCGGATGATTCCGGCTTCAGTGAATGCTCGTCGAGGCCGGCGAAGACGGTGGCCACGAATCGCGCGGGATCGCGTCCGCTGGCCGCGTGCTCGGCGCGAGCGACGCGCAGCAGCTCGGCGAGCCGTGGATGGCGCGCCTGCGTGTTGAAGCCGTCGGCGTGGCGACCGGCGATGGCGGCCATGCGGGGCCCGAAGCCTCCCACGATGATCGGCGGTGGCGGATCGGCCCGGAGATAACCGGACGGCCGTTGCAATCGATAGTGGGTTCCCGTGAAGCTCGAGCCATCTCCAGCCCATAGGCGGCGCAGGATCTGAGCGGCTTCGGCCACGCGCTGGGCGCGCGAGGCATCGGACTCGACGACCAGGCCGAGCATCTCCTGTTCCGCGGCGTACGGCAGCCGTCGGTTGCCGCCGGCACCCAGCCCCAGCAGCAACCGGCCCTCCGACACCTGTTGCAGGGTGGCCGCCATGTTGGCGAGCAGTCCGGGATGCCGGTTGGCGACGTTCAGCACGAGCGGACCGAGCGCGATCCGCCGCGTGACTTCGGCGAGCGCAGTCAGGACGGTAAGCGCCTCGGGAACACCCACATCAGAGGTCGCCTCGGGATCTCGCAGATGATCCCAGGTCCACAGGCCGTCGAAGCCCGCCTCCTCTGTGGCCACTGCGGCCGCGCGCATGTCAGACCAGCTTGCGCTCATCGGGATGAGCAGGATGTCCGTCTTCACCTCGTCCTCCGCCGTTGGAAGGGCTTGTCGCCGTCGCGGCGCGCATGATACACCAGCCCCCGACCAACCCGGCTCGGAGGAGGCGCCATGATCGCCGAGGAAAAACTCGCGACGCTCGGACTGACCTTGCCAGAACTCGAGGCGCTGTATCGCACCAACGTCTCGGGCGCCCGCTACATTTCGCACTTCCCCGTTCAAAACGTTCTCTACATGTCAGGGACGACCCCCGTGAAGGATGGCCATCCTTACCTGACCGGGGTTCTCGGGAAGGATCTGAGCCCGGAGCAGGGGTACGAAGCGGCTCGCTTCGCGACTCTCACCAGCCTAGCGGTGGTGAAGTACGCGCTCGGCGATCTCGGCCGCGTACAGCAGATCGTCCAGCTTATCGGCTATGTGAACTCGGCGCCTGGCTTCAGCGACCAGCCTCGCGTGATCAACGGCGCGACCGATCTTCTCGTCGAATTGTTCGGCGAGCGCGGCAAGCCAACCCGCGCGGCCATCGGTTGCCAGGGTCTCGCCGTCAATCATTCGGTCGAGGTCGTGATGACCGTGCTGTTCAACGGGACCGACGTGCGGCTTCCGCTCGCCCGCGACGCCTTCGCCCGGTAGCGGCACGTCCGAGGACGGAGGGAGTTTCAGAAGAGCGACCTGCCCCCTATGCAGCGGTCCTCGCTGGCAGGTCGCTTGCTGGCTCTCTGGGGCGGCGAGTCGCCATTTCGCCCAACCAGCAATGGAGGTTCAAAGCATGGGAGCGTTCACGATGCTCGCAGCGATCCTGGTGGCCGCGTCGTTGACCTTTGTCACCGAAGCAAGGGCTCAGACGCAGGCTACTCCCCCAGCCGAGCAGAGGTCGCCGGGTGCAGGCCAAGAAACGCCGACGCCGGGAGAGGAGAAGGAGGTCGAGGGCCAGGTCAAGAGCATCAACCCCTCCGGGACAGAGATCACACTCACGGACGGCACGACACTCACGACGCCGCCCCGCACCGCCGTCAGGCCGGGAGCGCTCGTGGAGGGCGCGATCGTGATCGCGAGCTATCGAGAAGAGAATGGCAAAAAGGTCCTGACCGGGCTCGCACTGAAGGAGCCTACCAGCGAGGCCCCGAAGAACTGAGACTTGATCGCCGACGGAGGTGCGTGACGCCCCGCCGGGCGACACACTCCGTCGCAATCGCGGGGCGCGAGCTAGGCCTCTCGCCCGTTCGCGATCGCGCGCGTGACTGGCCGCGAACCCATCTCCCCCCCCATCCAGCCCGGGATCACCGCCGAGAACCGGCCGGCGGTGCCGCCGGCCACCATCACTAAGATGTCGTCGTCGATGGACGGGAAGTTCGTCACCAGTTCGTCTTCCCGGTGTCCTTCCACGAGGTCCTTCAGCCGGCACCGTCCGGGGGCGGGGACGAGGTCGCGTACCGGCCGCTCGGCATCCGGCCAGACTACATTGACCGCGATTTTCTCCACGGCCTCCGCCCGTAGTTCGGCGGTACGCGGGCGACCAGCTCGGCGCGCGAAGTGGCGGTCAGCATGCGCTCCACGCGTTCGCGCGTCGGCGGCGCCACCGGCAGCCCATCGGTAAGGCCACGCTCAAACCAGATCTCGATCTCGTCCGCCATGACGCCGCCGGTATACGGTGAGCGCTTCGGGGGTGTCGTTGGCCGGACGCGAGCGTCACGATACCAACACGGCGCCTGATCTGGACCAAGGGAACTGATTCGATCGACCCGAAGCGGTGTCAGGGCACCAGCTCGACCAGCTTGATGCGCACCTTCCCCTGCATCACGAGGTTGCACACCCACGAGGACGCGGCGTCGGCGGAGACCCCAAGCTTCCGGCCGAGGTCCGCCGGATCCATCGCCCCCTCCGTCTCGAGTACGCCCAAGACGTCGTCGTCGATGTCGCTCCACAAGCTGTCCATACAGCCTCCATCAGGCGGCGCGCCAGTGAGCACGTGCCTGCTGGAGTGGCAGCAGCAAACGTGCCAGGCGATTGGGCTCGGGGATCTTGACACTTCGGAAATAGGCCTCCGGGTCACTGCCGCCTTACGAGGCAGCCGGGTCAGCGTTCGCTGCTCTCGCGGGCACGTCCCTGGAGCATCCTGACGGGTTCTCCATCCCTGCGAGCGCGTGAACAGCCTCGGCGAAGCAGGCCAAGGGCGCCCGCACCACCCCCGCGCCGATCTGGCCGATCCCTGCGCGGCGCCCAGCGATGCCGGTGTTGATCAGCGGCGTGATGCCCGTCTCGACCACGCGGCGCACGTCAATTCCCACGGGAGCCCCGCGCTCGTCGAGGGTGGCGATCTTGAAGTGCGGATGCCCGTCAAGACAGATCTCGCCGATCTCCGCCGTGGCCGCCAGGGCTTCGCTCATCCCCCCGGCCCCCACGAAACGCGCAACCGCAGAAGAGGCGGCCATGGCCCCGCCGCCAAGTCCGATCGTCTCGACGATGGCGCTGTCGCCCATGTCGGGGTTGGCGTCGGCGGCGCTGTACCCGGGGAAGTACATCCCGATGGGCATCGTCACTGGCGCCATGATCCAGCGGTCGCCCAGACCGGACACGCGGATGCCAAAGTCGGTCCCATTGCGCGCCATGGCCGTGACCAGCGTGGAATCGGCGACACCACCAGCGGGATCGGCCAATGCCTTGCCCGCGGCCATGGCCACGTTGAGGAAGAATTGATCGTTGCCGGCCAGGAACTCGGCCAGCCGCGCCACGGCGCCATGCTTTTCGCCGACGCGGGCGACGGATGGCATGAGCGCCCGCACCAGCAATGACGAGGCCGCCACGTTGCGCTGATGCATCTCGTCGCCCATCCGGAGTGCCTGGGCCATGAGCGCGCGCAGGTCGATGCCGCGGGAGACTCGGAGGGCCGCGCCCAGCAGGGGACCGGCCTCGATCGCCAGCCAGCGCAGTCGCGCCAGAACCGCGTCGTCGTTGGCGCCGAAGCGCAGCACCTTGCCCAGCCCCTCGTTGATGGTGGCGTGCGCGCGATTGCCGTACGCGCGGTTCTCCACGACGAACACGGGCATGGAGGGCGTGATCATGCCCGTCATCGGCCCGACCGAGCGCCAGTGATGAGCGGGGGCGAGGCGCACCGTTCCGCGCTGCACGAGATCGCGGGCCGCATCGTCATTGGCGGCCCATCCCTCGTACCGGATGGCGCACAGCACGGCGGCCCGCATCGGCTCGCAGGCCCTGTTCCAGTCCAAGGGAGGCCCCGCGTGCAAGACGATGTGTTCGGGTAGCTCGAGCGCCTCGCGGGCGGGGCGACAGTCCACGAGATAGGGCTCGCCGTTGACCAGACGATCGAACGCCCGGGCATTCGCGGTCTCGATGGCCGCATGCCGCGCCTGCAACCGCTCGAGCGCCGCCAGGGTGGCCGGCTCCGCGGCCGGCGGTTGCCAGGCGACGTGCACGACGGGAACGTTCAGCCGCTGCAGCTCCTCCGCGAACAGGGCGAGGCCGATATTCACGACGCGCATGGGGCTCGTCAGGAGCAGGGCCGGGTCACTGGTCAAGCCGAGCTCCCTGGTCGATCCAGCGTCCCAGCGTCTCGCGCTCGATCTCGCTCATGCCCGTCTTGTTCGCCAGCGGCATGTTCTTCAGCAGGACCGTGCGCTGCTTGATGGTCTCCGCGCGGAGCCGGATGCTCTCGGGCGTATCGAAGGCGACGCCGTTGGGCGCCGCGCGAAAGATGTCGTCGGTGGGAGTGGTTGAGTGGCAGGAGACGCACCGGGTTTCCACGATGCGTCGGGCTACCGGGAACGGAACGCGCGCTCCGACGCCGGCGGCCGGAGCGGTGGGAAGGGTGAGGTAGACCAGAACAGCAACGGACACCGCCACCGGAGCGAGCACCCAGGCGGCGGGTCGGTGCTTCTCGTGGGTGATCATGAGGTGTCGAAGGCCCACGCCCACCACGATAAAGAGCGCGAGAATCAACCAGTTCAGCCGGTTGCTATACGTGCTCGGGTAGTGGTTGCTGACCATCATGAAGATGACCGGCAGGGTGACGTAGCTGTTGTGAACTGAACGTCGCTTGGCGCGGTCGGACAGAGTCCAGTCCGCGGTGCGGCCCTGCGCGGTGGCGGCGATCAGCTCCCGCTGCGCGGGGAGGATGCGCATCCACACGTTGGCCACCATGATCGTCCCCAGCATCGCGCCCACGTGGATGAAGGCCGCCCGCCCGCTGAGCGTCCGGCACAGCGCGATCACCACTCCGAGGAGGAGCGCGTACGAGATGGCTGTGGCGGCTCGGGCGTGGTCGCGGCCCAGGGGCGAGACCCAGAGCAGATCGTAGACCACCCAGGACAGAATGAGCAGCCCCACGCACAGAGCGACCGCGCCGCCCGTGGAGATGCGCGAGACGCTGGGGTCCACGAGGTACACGCCGCCGGTCAGGTAGTACGCGACGGTGAGGAGCGCGATGCCACTGATCCACGTCAGGGCCGCTTCCCACTTGAACCAGTGCAGTACCTTGGGCATCTCGCCAGGGCGGAGGTGGCGCATCTCGACCTGGTAGAAGTGGCCGCTGTGCACCATCCACAGCTCCCCCGCGACGCCCTCACGCGGCTTCTCCGGTGGGGTAATGTTGCTGTCGACCCACATGAAGTAGAACGATGCGCCGATCCACCCGATGGCCACCACCACGTGAAACCAGCGCAGGGCGAGGTTGAGCCAGTCGAGAAGGGTCGCCTCCACGAAGGACCTCCCGTCCGCTACTCGGTGTACGCCCAGCCGGTCACCCGGCGCTCCACCGCGGCGAACAATCCATACAGCAGCACGCCCATGGCGGCCAGCACGAAGAGACCACAGAAGGCCAGCCGCGTGTTGAAGTCGGAAGCGGCCACCGCCATGAGATAGCCAATCCCCGCGTTGGCGGCCACCGTCTCCGAAATGACCGATCCCACGAAGGCCGAGGAAATGGCCACTTTCAGCGATGCGAAGAACATCGGCATGGTGCGGGGAGCGCCCACCTTCACGAAGATCTGCCACGGCGAGGCGCCCAGCGCCCGGAGCACGTCGCGCAGCTCCGCCTCCAGTGTGGCCAGTCCCAGGGCCACGTTGACCGCCACCGGGAAGAACGCCAGCAGGAAGGCGGTGATGACGGCGGGGACCGTGCCCACCCCGAACCACATCACGAGCAGGGGGACCACGGCGGCCTTGGGGATGCTGTTGAACCCCACCAGCAGCGGATAGAGCGCGTCGTGCACGATCAGGGAGGCGCCGATGGCGAAGCCGAGCAGGAGCCCGAGGACCACGGCCACGCCGAAGCCCACGAGCGTGGTGAAGAGCGTCTGGCTCGCGTGGAAGGCGATGGGCTTGGCCATCTGCACCATGGTGACGGCGATGGCGCTCGGCCGCGGAAGCACGATTTGCTGGATGCGGAGAAGAGCGACAGCCCCCTCCCATACCACGAGGATGAGAACAAAGGCGGCGGTGGGGAGGACCACCCGTCGGAACACCCCGCGACTCACGGCCGTGGCCTGCCGTCACCCACGAGCGCTCCGGATCTGCTCGCGCATGGTCGCGATGAGGGCCGTGCCCATGGGGCCGTAACAGTCCGTCAAGGTCCGCGGAATGGGCAGGTCGACCGCGTGCACGTGGGCGACGCGTCCCGGGTTGGTGGAGAGGACGTACACGACCTCGCTCAGGAACACGGCCTCGCGGAGGTCGTGGGTCACCAGCACACTGGTGAACTGCCGCCCCTGGCGCAAGGTCTGGTGGAGCTCCCACATCTCCTCGCGCGTGAAGGCATCGAGGGCGGCGAAAGGCTCGTCGAGCAGCAGAAACTCCGGCTCGTGGATCAGCGCCCGACAGAGGCTCACGCGCTGCCGCATGCCGCCGGACAACTCGCGGGGTTGCTGGTCATCGACGTTGTCGAGCCCGACGGTGCGCAGGAGATCGCGGGCCTTCGCCTCCCAGGCCGCGCGGTCGGTCGCCAGCCTCTCGCGATTCTCTTTTAGGATCTCCAGGGGCAGCATCACATTGTCGAGCACCCGGCGCCAGGGCAGGAGGACCGGGTTCTGGAAGGCCATGCCCACGTTCTTGAGCGGAGCGTCGACGGTACGGCCGGCCACCCGTACCGTGCCGCGGGTGGCCGGCAGGAGCCCGGAGATCAGCTTGAGCAGGGTCGACTTGCCGCAGCCGCTGGGTCCCACGAACGCCACCGAGGCGCCGCGGGCCACCGTCAAGGTGATGTCCTGAAGGGCGTGCGTGAAACGCCCGCGAACGGCATAGTCGAGCGCGACTCCGTCCAGCTCGATCATGTCGCCGCGAGCACTCGGGGATCCGCGCTACTGGAGCTTCCGCACCGCGGCGGACGGCAGGAACTCGCCGTTGAAGACCTGGGCCACCGAGGGCTTGGAGGGCAATTCGAACGACAGCACGACCTGGTCGATGGCGCGCTGCATGCGCTTGGGATCGATGCCACCCAGGCCATCGCGCTTGACCTCGTCGTTCACCATGTTGGATGAAATGGCGAGCTGCAGCCGCTTCAGCTCCGTGGCCTCGTTCACCAAGGGCTCCACACCCTTGATGAAACCGATGGCCGCCTGGGGGTCCTTCAAGGTGAACTTCATGCCCGTGTTGACGGCGGCCACGAACTTCCGGAGAGTTTCCGCGTTGGCCCTCACCCAGTCGACGCGGACGATCACCGCGTTGCCGTAGAGGTCGATGCCGTAGTTGCTGTACCGGAAGGCCACCACATCGTCCGCGGGCACCTTGAGGTTCTCGGTGAGATTGAGGAAGCCGGTGAAGTAGAAACCGGAGATAGCCTTGACGTCACCCTTGACGAGGGCGGGCTCGCGCAGGGGAGGGGCCATGTTGGTCCATGTCACGCTGTCCGCAGCGAGCCCGACGTTCCGGGCAAAGAGTGGCCAGAGCCGGCGGGGCGCGTCTCCTGCCGGGGCTCCGATGCTCAGCCCCTTGAGGTCCTTAGGCTGCTTCACCCCGTATTTCTTCAGGGAGAGCAGCGAGAACGGCGGCGTGTTCAGGACCATGTAGACGGCCACCAGCGGGTTGCCCGGGTTTTTCACGTTGTACTCGATCATCGAGTTGATGTCGCCGTAGCCGATGTCGTAGGTGCCGGTGGCTACCTGCTCGATGGTCTTCTGCGATCCGGTGCCGCGATCGATGCTGACGTCGAGTCCGGCCCCGCCGAACCCCCCTAACGTCTTGGCAGCGATGAAGGGAGCCTGCGGTCCCTGGATCTGCCAGTCCAGCACGAACCTCACCTTCGTCTGGGCGGCGGCCGGAGTGGCGGCGGCGAGCACCGCCAAGATGGCCGCGGTCGCGGCACGAGTGAGCAGGATGTTCAGCTTCATGCCTAATTCTCCTTGACACAGCGGAGCGGACGTCGAGCAGCGCTCCGACACGCAAGGGCCGTGCCTGCCTCACGCGAGCTCTTTCGCGGGCTAGGGGGCTTGGGCGCCGCCGCCACGCCCAAACACCGAGCACAGCGCGTGTGGGCGAGCCTACGTTATGGGCAGATGACGGGCAGGTCAACTGCCACCTTCGCACCTCGAGAGTGCTTCTTGAGCCTCGTGCCCCTGCCCTGTACCTTGATCCGATGGCCGTTGGAACGAGCGTTGCCCGCAAGGATGGCCGCGACAAGGTCAGGGGCCTCGCCCGTTACGTCGACGATCTCCAACCCCCCGGCCTGCGGCACGGACGCACCGTCCGATCGGCCGTTGCCCGTGGCCGGCTGGAGCGGATCGAGTTCGATCCTGATCTACCGTGGGACGAGATCGTGGTCGTGACCGCGCGAGACGTGCCCGGCACGAACCGGGTCAAGCTCATCGACCTCGAGCAGCCGTTCCTGGCCGAACAAGAGATCCGCCATCGCGAAGAGCCGGTCGTCCTCCTGGCCCACGAGGACCGCCACCTGCTGGCGCGCGCGGTGCGCGGAGTCCGGCTGGTCATCTCCCCTGAAGAGCCCGTGCTATCCCTTGATCAGTCGCGCACCGAGTTCCTCGCGCGGACCCTCGAGAAGGGCAATGTAGAGACGGGCTTCGCCGAGGCCGACTTCGTCGTCGAGGGCGTCTACGAGACGGGAGCCCAGGAACACGTCTACATCGAGCCCCAGGGTATGCTGGCTGAGCCGCGTCCTGACGGCGGCATCTGTGTCCGTGGCTCACTGCAGTGTCCCTACTACGTGCAGCCGGCGGTGGCTCTCTTGCTGGGCGTCCCGCCCGAACGCGTCCAAGTCGTCCAGACCACGACCGGCGGTGGCTTCGGCGGCAAGGAGGAGTATCCCTCGATTATCGCCGGCCACGCGGCGCTGCTCGCTCAGAAGGCTGGCGGTGCCGTCAAGCTCATCTACGACCGGATGGAGGACATGATGGCGACTACCAAGCGCCATCCCTCCCGGATCCGGCACCGGACGGGCGTGAGCCGGGACGGCCGGCTCATCGCGCTAGAGACGGAGCTGCTCCTCGACGGAGGGGCGTATCTCACCCTCAGCCCGGTGGTACTCTCGCGCGCGCTGATCCATGCGCCCGGTCCCTACCGGTGGCCGCATGTTCGGATCACCGGGCGGGTCATGGCCACCAACTATCCTCCGCATGGGGCGTTCCGTGGCTTCGGCGCGCCGCAGAGCATCTTCGCCATAGAGACGCACCTCGACCGCGTAGCGAGGGCGCTCGGTCTCGATCCGGTCGAGCTGAGACGGCGCAACCTCCTGGGCCCGGATGATGCCATGGCCACCGGCCAGCCGGTGGACGCCGGGGTCGACGTCGTCCTCGTGCTCGATACGGCGTTGGCCCAGAGCGACTTCACGGCCAAGCGGGTAGCCTGCGTCGCCGCCAATAGACGGTCACGCTACCTCAAGCGCGGGATCGGCCTCGCCGCGTTCATGCACGGGGCTGGCTTCACGGGGAGCGGCGAGACCACGCTCGCTTCCCGGGCCGGACTGCGGCTGCGCTCGGACGGGACGGTGGAAATCCTCGCCTCCAGTACCGAGATCGGCCAGGGGGCGTCCACCACACATCCGCAAATCGTCAGCGAGGTTCTCGGCGTGCCGTACGACATGGTCGTCACGGCTCAACCGGACACGACCCTCGTTCCCGATAGCGGGCCCACCGTGGCCTCCCGCACAGCCATGGTGGTCGGAGGGCTGCTGGCACGCGCGGCGCGCGACATGCTAGAGATCCTGCGCGCGCGTATCGGGTTGCCCAGTCCGCACTCGGTCGCCGAGTTCCGCGCCGGGGCGTGCCGCTACGTGTCCGAGCACGGACCGCTCGTGGCGATGGCTGACTATCAACCACCAGCCGGCCAGAGCTGGGACGACAAGAACTTTGTGGGCGACGCCTACGCGGGCTACGCGTGGGCCTGTTATATCGCGGAAGTCGCGGTGGATACGCGCACCGGTGAAACCGAGGTCACTGACTTCTACGCCGTGCAGGAGGTCGGACGGGTGATCCATCCTGTCCTGGCGCGGGGGCAGATCGAGGGTGGGGTGGCACAGGGCATTGGTCTGGCGCTCTCTGAACACGTCGTCTGGAGCGAAGGCGTCATGGCCAACGCCCGGCTCACGAACTACATCATCCCGACGAGCGCGGACATGCCGCCCATCCACGTCGGTTTCCTGGAGGTGCCCCTGGCCAGCGGGCCGTTCGGCGCCAAGGGGATCGGCGAGTTGCCCCTCGACGGAACGGCGCCGGCCATCGTCAATGCGATCAACATGGCGCTCGGTGCCGAGATCGCGGCCATCCCAGCCCTGCCGGAGATCGTCCTCGAAGCGGGGCGGCGCGCCCCCGACGTCGAAAAATGAGGATCGACCTGACCATCAATGGTCAGCGCGTCAGCGCGGACGTCGATCCGCTCCTCCGCCTTCTCGACTTTCTGCGCGAGGAGCGCGGACTGACCGGGGCCAAGGAAGGCTGCGGGGAGGGCGAGTGCGGATCATGCTCGGTCATCGTCGATGATGCCCTCGCGCTGGGTTGCCTCGTCCCCATGGGCCAGATGCACGGGGCGACCGTCCTGACTGTAGAGGGCCTGGAGGACGCGGAAGGCGCGCGCCTCAGCCCCATCCAGGAGGCCATGATCGCGGCGGGCGCCGCCCAGTGCGGGATCTGCACGCCGGGAATCGTGCTGGCGGCCCACGCATTGCTCGCTGCCCGCCCCCATCCGACGCTCGACGAGGTGCGCGAGGCGCTGGCCGGCAACCTGTGCCGCTGTACCGGATACGGGGCCATCTATCGCGCCGTCCTGAATTCAGCGGGCGCCTCCGAGGTCGAGGTCAGCGGTGGGCAGCGCTGAAGTCGCCGCGGAAGGGTTGACTGGGCGGGGAAGAGGCGCGTTCGCGCCCCTCAACGTCACGTGATCCCCTGGCGCTCGCCGCAGCGGCTGGAGGAAGCCCTCGCCATCCTGGCCACCGAGCCAACGGCCATTCCGTTCGCCGGGGGAACGGATCTGATGGTTCTGCGTCGGCTCGGCTCCCTGGAAGATGGCGTCTTCGTCGACATCCGAGCATTGCCCGAGCTGCGAGGCATCGACGAGTCCCCTGACGGTGTGAGTCTTGGGGCGCTGACGACCTACACCGAGCTGGCCGCCTCTCGGCTGGTGCAGGAGCGCTATCCCCTCTTGGTCCAGGCCGCGCGAGTGAGCGGCGCCTGGGCAGTGCAGAACCGCGGGACGGTGGGCGGGAACATCGCCAATGCGTCGCCCGCCGCCGACACGCCGCCGGTGCTGCTCGTCTACCGCGCCCGGATCGAACTGACCAGTACGCGGGGATCCCGGTGGTTGCCCTATGCGGAATTCCACCTGAGATACAAGGTCACCCAGCGGGCCGCGGACGAGCTGATCACGCGCATCTACCTTCCGCGCGAGTACGGTGGGCCCGGCTTCTATCGCAAAGTGGGGACCCGTCGGGCACAAGCGATCAGCAAGGTCTGCTTCGCCGGCGTGGCGCGCGGGCGGGGCGATCGACTCGAGGCCGTGCGCATCGCGCTGGGAAGCGTGGCGCCGACGCCCCTGGAAGCGCGCCGCACCGCGGAGTACTTAGGATCTCGCCGGTGTGGCGACATCGATCGCCGGGCGGCGCGCGAGATCCTCGAAGACGAGGTCGCCCCCATCGACGACATCCGCTCCACCGCGCGCTATCGCCGCACCGTGGCCGGCAACCTGCTGGAGCAATTCCTCGACGAGGTCGAACTCGCCCAATGATCATGCCCGATGGGAGGTAGCCGGCATGACGACCCCACGACCGTTCACCATCCACGTGTCCGACGAGGTCCTGCTCGATCTGCGAACCCGTCTCGAGCGCGTGCGGTGGCCCGACGAGATTCCCGGTGCCACCTGGCGTTATGGAAGCGACCTGGCCTACATGAAGGAGCTGATCGCGTTCTGGCGCGAGCGCTATGACTGGCGAACGCATGAGGCCCGGCTCAATCGGCTGCGCCAGTACACTGTGTCCCTCGGCGGCATCGAGCTGCACTTCATCCACGAGCCCGGGGTTGGACCGAATCCCCTGCCGCTCCTGCTCTCCCACGGCTGGCCCGGCTCCATCGTGGAATTCGAGGCCCTCATTCCCCGCCTGACCAATCCTGGACGCTTCGGCGGCGATTCCGCCGACGCCTTCACCGTGGTGGCGCCGTCGCTGCCCGGCTACGCGTTCTCGTTCCAGCCGAATCAACCCCGCTTTGGGGTGGAGCAGATCGCCGACCTTTTCGCGACCCTGATGACTGACGTGCTCGGTTACGCTCGCTTCGCCGCCCAGGGAGGCGACTGGGGCGCCTTCATCACGTCGCGCCTCGGCGTGGCCTGTCCCGAGCGTCTCGTCGGGATCCACGTCAACTTGCTCGCCGTGCGGCGCGACGTCACCGCGCCGGCAGAGCCGACCGCCGAGGAGAAGGCCTATCTCGCGCAGCTCCAGCACTGGCTTCGCGAGGAGACGGGCTATCAGTGGATCCAGGGCACCAAGCCGCAGACCTTGGCCTACGGGCTCACCGATTCACCGGCGGGGCTGGCCGCGTGGATCGTCGAGAAATTCCGGACATGGAGCGACTGCGGCGGTGACGTCGAGCGCCGCTTCTCCAAGGATACGCTGCTGACCAACGTCATGCTCTACTGGGTCACGGGCGCCATCAATTCGTCCTTCTGGCCCTACTACGCGCGGTACCACGAGAGCTGGCCTATCCCTGACGGGCACCGCATCGCCGTGCCCACCGGCTACGCCGCCTTCCCCCGCGAGATTCTCAGTCCGCCGCGCGCGTGGGCCGAGCGCGTCTACGACATCCGGCGCTGGACCGAGATGAAGACCGGCGGCCACTTCGCCGCGCTGGAAGAGCCGGACGCGCTCGCGGCCGACGTCCGCGCCTTCTTCCGGGCCCTGAGGTAGGCCGTGGTCGACATCGGTGTGCAAACATGGGGGACCGACACGGCTGCGCTGCGCCGGTACTGGACGCTCGCCGATGATCTCGGTTTCGCGCGCATCGCGTATGGCGACGGTCTCGGCGCCTGGACGCTCGATGGCTGGACCACCTTGGGCGCGCTCGCCGCCCTCACCCGGCGCGCGCGACTAGGGCCGGCCGTGACGTACGCCTTCGATCCGGCGGCGCACCATCCCTCCTGGCTCGCGAAGCGCGCGGCGACGCTCGACCATTTCTCGGGCGGGCGGGCCGAGTTGCGGTTGGGCATCGGCGCGGAAGACGCCGAGACCGCCCGCGGATGGACGAGCCACGGCATCAGTTATCCACCTGGCCGCGCGCGGGTGGCCATGCTGGAGGAGGCCGTTGCCGTCGCGCGGGCCCTCTGGACGGGTGAGCGCGTCGACTACACCGGACGACACTGGCAGCTGGCCGGCGCCACCCTCGTCCCTACGCCCGTCCAGACGCCCGGACCGCCCGTGTGGATCGCCGCCATGGGTCCGAAAGCGCTGGCCGCCGCCGCGCGCAGCGCCGATGGCTGGGAGGCGTCATATCTCACGCCGTCGGCCTTTGCCGCGCGCTGGATGATCGTGCGCAATGCATTGCTGCACATGGGCCGCCGGGCCGAGGGCTTTCGTCGCTCCGTCGAACTGGACGTCGTGCTGGCATCGCCCGCTCAACTCGCCGACGCGTTGGGGCAGTTCTGCCGCCGACGCCACCTGGAGCAGGAGCATCCTCTGCTCGAGACGGTGCTTGCCGGCGATCCGGGCGCGGTGGCGGCGCGGATCGCCGACTATGCCGCGGCCGGGGTCACCGATCTCATGCTGGGATTCTCCGACTTCCCCGCGACCGGCATGCTCGAAACGTTCGCGCGAGAAGTCATGCCCACCATCTCGCGCTAGGACCGGGGGCGGCCGGACGATCGTCATCCGCGAAATTGGCCGGCCCTACCATCCGGGATCAGCCGTTCGCACCGGGGCCGGCGAGCCATCAGGGCCCGCGCTCAGCCAGCCGGGCGGCGACGAGCGCGGCGAAGCGGGCGGCTCGGGCGTTCGAGAGCATGACGATGACCCCACTGGACTCGAGAGCCAGGACCTGCGCGGTGCGGTTCTGCGGATCGGCGTCCGTCCCGCATACGCTCGCCACCACCACGAGATCCTCGCCCCGCGCGCGGCGCTCCTCGCGGACTCGGCGCACGGCCGGCAGGATCTCGCCGACAGGATCGCGGTGGGCGCCGTAGCCGAGCACCACGTCGAGCAACAACACGGCGGTAGCGGCATCGTGGCCCTCGCGCGCGATCCATTCCCGCCGCACGCTTCCATCGAGCATGGGATGCGGCCGCCCGACGGTGAACATGTCCTCGCCGAGGTCGACCACGCGATGCCCACGACCTCCGCCCCCCACATCCGGCGTCACGTCCCTCAGTCGGGACGCGAGGATGCCGCAGGCTTCCCAGGCGAGCGTACCCCCGGTATAGATGCCCCGGACGAAGCGCTGCTCCTTGGCCAGCCTGGCGATCGCGTCGTCCGCGAGCCGTCGGATCGTCTCGGTCGGTTGGCCGAACTCCACGGTGACCGGGGGTCCGCCGCGCGCGAGGGCGACCGCGGCTTGAGCGGCATCCTCCAGGGTGGCCGCGCAATGCCATCCGAGGCTGGGCGAGCTTGCTTCGGCGGCACCGGAAAGATAGGCCGCACACGGCTTGCCGGTTCGCGTCGCCTGGGCACCCAGCCGCGCAACCACCGATGGATCCGCGGGTTTGCCCACGACGCAGATGACTTCGGTTCGCGGATCCTCGGCCAGCGCCTCCAGGGCCGCGTCCATCATCAGGCCCCCCACGGCGGGCGAGAGATCTCGCCCGCCCACCCCAATCGCGTGTGAGATGCCCTCGCCCGCGGCCGCGATCAGACACGTCACCTCCTGGAGCCCCGTGCCCGAGGCGGCGGCAATGCCGATGCGTCCGCGCGGGACGGCATTGGCGAAGCCGAGCGGCACGCCGTCGATGATGGCGCTGCCGCAGTCCGGTCCCATGAGAAAGAGCCCGCAGTCCCGGGCCAGGTGTTTGAGGGCGATCTCCACGTTCACGGGAACGTTGTCACTGAAGAGCATGACGTGGAGTCCGGCCTGGAGGGCCTTCCGTGCTTCTCGTCCCGCGTGGGTTCCGGGCACGGAGATGAGGGCCAGGGTGGCGCCGGGCAGCATCCGAAGCGCGGTAGGCAGGGATCGAGGTCGCGTGTCGAGCATCCCGGCCGTTCGGACGGGGCCAGCCAGGACAGCCTCTGCCGCCGCCGTCGCCGCTTCGGCTGCCGCGGCGTCGTCGGCGAGCACGGCCATCACGAGGTCGGTGGGACCCGCGCTCTCCGCCTCGGTGCTGAGCAGGCCGGCCTCGCGCAAGAGAGCCAGATTCTGCGGCGTGCCCATGATGGCCGCGGCGCGGTGGACGCCGAGCACGGCCTCCATCTCGCGCGACGCACGCAAGAGGGCGACGGAGTCGTGATAGGAGCTGCGCCGGACGATGGTCCGCGTCACTTCGGCGGTGCGATCTTGTGGGCTTTGACTTTCCGGTAGAGGTGGCTGCGCTCGATGCCCAACCGCTCGGCCGTGCGGGTCATGTTCCAGTCGTGGGCCCGCAGCTCGGCCAGGATGTAGGCGCGCTCGAAATTGTCGCGGGCCTCCTTGAGTGTTTTCTCGCGCCCGTCGGGGGCAAGGGGCGCATCCGATCGGGGGCGGAGCGGTGCCGGGAGGTCGTCGGGCGCAATGACCGCGCCGGGAGCCATGATGACCAGACGCTCCACCATGTTGCGAAGCTCGCGCACGTTGCCCGGCCAGTCGTACCCGACGAAGTAGGCCAGCGCCTCCACGGAGACCCGCTTGAGCCGCTTGCCGTTCTCCGCGCAGAACAGCTCGAGGAAGTGATCGATCAGCAGCGGGATATCCTCCCGCCGGCTGCGGAGCGGCGGGACCTCGATGGGAATCACGTTGAGCCGATAGTAGAGATCTTCCCGGAATCGGCCCTCCGCGATGAGCGCGGAGAGATCGCGATTCGATGCGGCGATGACCCGCACATCGACCTTGACGGTGTCCTTGCCCCCGATGCGTTCGAACGACTGCTCCTCCAGAGCGCGCAGAACCTTGGCTTGGGTCTTCAGGCTCATGTCGCCCACCTCGTCGAGGAACAGCGTTCCGCCGTCGGCCAGCTCGAAGCGCCCGCGACGGCGGGCCAGCGCGCCCGTGAAGGCACCCCGCTCGTGCCCGAATAGCTCGGACTCGATCAGCTCCTCGGGGATGGCGGCGCAGTTCACCTCCACGAACGACTGGTCGGCTCGAGCGGAGAGGGCATGGATGGCGCGGGCCACCAGCTCCTTGCCGCTGCCGTTCTCGCCGTGGATGAGCACGCGTCCCATCGTGGGGGCGGCCAGCGCGATCTGCTCGCGGAGGGCGCGGAACACGGGACTGTCGCCGGTGATCTCGAGTCGTCGATCAAGCCGCGCGCGCAGGGCCGCGTTCTCGTGCGCCAGCCGCGCGTGCTCCAGCGCATGGCTGACGGCGAGCAGCACCTTTTCGAGGGAGAGCGGCTTCTCGATGAAGTCGTAGGCGCCGAGCCGGGTAGCCTTCACCGCCGTGTCGATGGTGGCATGACCCGAGATCATGATGACGGTGGCCTCCGGCTGCAGGCGTTTGATCTCGCCCAGCGCCTCGAGGCCGTCGATCCCCGGCATCCAGATGTCCAGGAAGATGAGATCGGGAAGCTCCTCGGCGAGCATGCGCACGGCATCGACCCCGGTGCCTACCGCAGTGACCCGGTAACCTTCGTCCTCCAGGACGCCCCGCAGGGAAGTCTGGATCGCGTGTTCGTCGTCGACGATCAGGATGTGCTCGCCGGCCATCAGCGACCGCCAGCCGTGCTCGGCACGCAGACGCGCTCGCCTGCCATGCGCCCGCCCTACGCCTGCGCCTCCACCGGGACCGCGCCTCGAGCCACCGGCACCTCGATGATGAACCGGCTACCTCGCGGGAGGTTGGGCTCTACCCGGATCGTGCCGCGGTGTTCGGTCACGATGTGGTGCACGATGGGCAGACCGAGCCCCATCCCCGCCACCTTGGTGGAAAAGTACGGGGTGAAGACCTTCTCCTGGTCGGCGGCGCTGATGCCTTGGCCGTCATCGGCCACGGCGATTCGGGCGCGACCGCCCTCCTCGAGGAACTGGGTCTCGATGACGACCTCGCCCACGCCGCTCACGGCGTCGACGGCATTGTCGACAAGATTCAGCACGGCGCGCTTGAGATGGTCGGGATCGACCTCCAGCTCGGGCAAGGCCTCGGCGTGTCGGGTGAGGAGATTGAGGGTCGGGTGCGACTCGCGATAGAGGCTGGCGATCGACTCGATGATCGGACGGATGTCGGTGGGGCGCGGGATCACCGCGGGCATGCGGGCAAAGCGCGAGAATTCCTCGACGAGTCGCTTCAGCCCGTCGACCTCCTGGATGATGATCTCCGTGCACTCGGTGACCAGCCGCTCCGCGTCGCCGGTCTGCCGCGCCAGCCGCCGGCGCAGTCGCTGGGCCGAGAGCTGGATGGGCGTGAGTGGGTTCTTGATCTCGTGGGCCAGGCGCTGGGCGACTTCGCGCCAGGCGGCCTGGCGCTGGGCCTGGATCAGTTCTGTGAGATCGTCGAAGACGACGACGGCGCCACCGTACTCGCCTTCCGGCCCGCGCAAGGCGGTCACCGATGCCAGCAGCGACAGGCGGGTTCCCGTGCGCTCGCGGGTGACCTCGGCCGCGGCGGCACCGACCTTGGTCCGCTGGGCGCGTCGCACCAGGGAAACGATCTGGTGACCCTCGGAACCCTGGAAGACGTCCTCAAGCAGGCGGCCGACGCTTGTCTCCTCGCTCAGGTCGAACATGCGGGCGGCCGCGCCGTTGATGGTCGTGAGCCGTCCCACCGCGTCGAAGGAAACGACGCCGGTGGTGATCGCCTCCAGCACCGTCTCAATGTAGCGCCGACGCTCCTCCAGCTCGGTGTGCTTGTCCTGGAGGTCGAGGTACGCCTCCTCAAGCTGGTGCTTAGAGAGACTCAGATCGTCGGTCATGCGGTTGAAGGAGTCCACCAGGACGCCGATTTCGTCGTCGGCCCGGGTCTGCACCTTGTAGTTGAGGTTCCCGGCGGCTACCTCGCGCGTGCCCTCGACCAGCTGCTCGATGGGACCGGTGATGCCGCGGGCCAGGTACAGCCCGAACCAGGTGAAGCAGAAGACGACGATGAGCGTGATGAGGATGAAGAAGAGGATGAGGTTCACCTTGATCGGCGTGCGCAGGAGCCGCAGCTGCTTGTACTCCTTGAAGGCCTGGGAGACGCCCCGGACCTTCGCCTCCAGGCGTTCGGGCACGTGGGTGCTCACCACCACGAGCCCGTCCACGGAGCGGGTACCCTCCTGTCGAGACCAGATGGGCGTCACGGCGTCCACCAGGTCAACGCTGTCCACCTCGCGAACGCTGGTGACTTCGTGGCCGGCCATACCGCGCTTGAGCTGCGTCTCGCCCACGCTGCGGAGAGGCAAGTCGGCGAGGGCCGGATCCTTGACGTGAGCCAACTCCTTGCCCGAGGCGATCAGCACGGTCACCCCGCCGAGACCGAGCTGCTGCTGCTGCTCGGCGAGGTAGAGGCGGAGCCCCGTCCGCTGGGATGTGTCCAGGAGGTTGTCGCGGGTCACCACGTGGGCGATCTGCTGGGCGTGGCGGAGGGCGGTGAACTCGAGGTTCTGGTAATAGGCCTGGGCCACGGCCAGCGCCTGGTCGAGCGGTCGCTCGACCTGGGGCTTGAACCACCCGTCGATGGAGCGATTGATGATGGTCGACGCGATGAGGATGATCAGCAGGGTCGGAACCAGGGACAGGAAGAGAAAGGCGAGGACCAGCTTGGCCTTGAACTTCGAGGCCACGACTTTCTGCTGCCGCTCGAACCAGAGCTTCACGAGATTCCGGAAGAGCAGAACCACCAGGAGCAGGAGCACGACGGCGTTGAGGTTGAAGAGGAGGATCATGGCGAGATTCGACGCCACCGGAAGATCGGGTCCCGTGAGGCCGTAGTTGACGGCACTGCCGGCCGCCAGGACGATCAGCACGGCCGTGATGATCACGAGGTTGCGCTTGCGCCGATGGTCCTCGCTCAGAAGTGGCATGGCATGACCTAGCGGGTGGGAAGCAGGGTGCGGTAGTCCGACTGGCGAGAGGTTCGCTCGGACAGGCCCGACATCCGCGCCACCCAGGAGGTGTCGCCGTTGAGGGCGGTTTCGGCGTTGACGCGCACGTAGTAAATCTCCGACGCATCGAGGGTGTCGGCTGGCGTCAGCTTGACGCCCCGCGCCTCAGACAGGATCCGTTCGGCGTGGCGCAGCTCGCGGGTGGTGGTGGGAGGACGGTGCTCGTTGGGTCCCAAGGTGACCTTGTATTCCTTGGTGACCACGTTGTAGGTGAGCGTCCGCTCCAGGATGGCGCGGTTCACCCGCCGGTCGGGCCGCAGACGGTTATAGCGGAACAGCTCGATGACGACCCGGAGATGGGCAGAAATGCCGCTGTGAAGGCCCTCGAGGAACTCGGTCGGAATGGCCCCGAGGAGCACGATGTGGACGGTCACCTCGTGGTCATTCAGATACACGTCGAGATCGCTGATGCGAAGCTCGGCGCGCACAGGGGAGTTGCTGGCCAGCGCCAGGATCCCCCCGAGGACCAGGGCGGCGAGGGTCGTCATGCGCATACGATGAACGCGCCATTATATCCCCCGCCCTGCCGGGAGCCGCCGAGGAGGCGGTTGGTGAATCGCCGAGGAGCTGTCGACGAGGCGGGGCGGGGCGAACGCGCCCCCCGGATCTAGATCGTCGCGAGTCCGGGGCTGGGTCCGAAACCCTCGGGAATGCGAGCCGACACCACCGGGGTGGCCACCGCGGCCGCCGCGGCTACCGCGCGGCGCTCGAGGCCGAGGGCGCGCTGGATGGCCTTCACCAGCTCGAGGTTCAGCGCGTGACCGCCATTGAATGCCGATATCTGCCCGACCACCGGGCGGCCCAGTAGTCCCAGGTCGCCGATGAGATCGAGAATCTTGTGGCGGACGAATTCGTCGGGATAGCGCAGGCCATTGAGGGGGCCCCGCTTGCCGAGCACGATGGCGTTTTCCAGCGAGCCACCGCGAGCCAAGCCATTCCTGCGCATGAATCCCACGTCCTTCAGGAAGCCATACGTCCGCGCCGGCGCGAACTCGTCCACGAACGACTTCTCCGTCGGCACGCACGACAGCTCCTGCCGGCCAATGGCCGGATGGTCGTTGTGCAAGGTGTAGGTGATGCGCAAGGTCGGTGAAGGCGCGATCTCCAACCATCGGCGCTCGTCGCCAACGCGAAGGGGATAGGGAATCACGATGGGTCGCCTCGCCGCGGACTGTGACGCCCGTCCGGCCGAGGCCAATAGGGAGACGAATGGTCGCGCGCTCCCATCGAGGGCGGGAATCTCACCTCCCTCTACCTCGACCTCGAGGTTGTCGATGCCCAGGCCCGCTGTGGCCGCCATGAGGTGCTCGACCGTCTGGATCCGCGTGCCATTCCATCCGATCGTGGTCGCGTAGTGCGAGTTGCTCACGCTGTCTGGAGCGGCCGGGATTCGCTCGGGGTGATCATGCTCGCGGAACACGATCCCGGAGTTTGGGGGAGCTGGAGAGATCGTCACGCGAACTGGCTTGCCGGAATGGAGCCCAAGGCCCTCGGCAACGACCGAGGTCCTGATCGTCCGTTGATTCATGCCGACGGCGGAACTCAGCAATATGCATACCTGAAGCAACTTCGAACTGTAACGAACCGGAAACAAAGATGTGCGGGGCGGTCGGATCGGCAGCGAAGTGGTCAGGACGAGACGCCCAGAATCTAGCCGTGTCTCTCTTTTGAGACACGGCCGTCTTCACCAACGAGATCGCCAAAACTCCCCTGGATGACCGCGACGGCGGCGAGACTGGCGGTTTCCGTTCGCAGGATCCTCGGGCCGAGGCCCGCGATCATCCAGCCCAGGCGCCGGGCCTGCTCGACTTCATCAGACGCGAGCCCACCCTCGGGCCCAACCACCAACGCTACCGTCCCGGGGACTTCGACCACGTCGTTGAGAACCTTGAGAAGAGGATGACGCTCGCCTTCCCAGAGGCAGATCCTCAGCGCGGTGGGACCGACCGCCTCCAGGGCAGGCCCCAGACGCGTGGGGGTCGAGACCTGCGGGATGACCGCTCGTCCTGACTGCTTCGCGGCCTCTCTGGCGACCCGCTGCCAGCGGTCCGTGCGCTCTCGCCAGCGACCGCCCTCGAGCTTTACCACGGTACGCGCAGCGATAGCGGGGACGATGTGGACCACGCCGAGCTCTGTGGCGCCGCGGATGATGGTCTCCATCCTGTCGCCCTTCGGAACGCCCTGGACGAGGATCACGGCAACGGGAGACTCGGTCGGGCGCGCGGCGATTTCCAGGACCGTCCCGGTGGCTGCGGCCCCGATCCTCTCGATCCGGACCGTGTATTCCCGACCCTGGCCGTCGGTCGCCAACACGAGATCCCCGGGCCGGAGTCGAAGGACCCGCGCAAGGTGGCGCGTCTCGTCGTGGTCGAATGTCACCCGCTCACCGTCGATCTGCTCGGGAGCAATGGCGAAGCGATGCACGAGAGCGCTAACCGCGCTGGATCAATTCGAGCGCGCCCCAGCCCTCGCGCACCAAAGTGGCGCGCCGGTCGAAACCGCGCCGACTCATCACCTCGGCGGCGCCGCCGACCTCGCCCTCGAGCAGGCCGCCGAGGACGAGGACCCCCCCCGGGGCGACGAGACGCTGGTAGATCGCCGCCAGGCGGGTGTGGGCCGCCGCCAGGATATTCGCGAAGACGATGGGGGTCGGCTCGGCTTCCAGCGCCGCCACATCTCCCAGGGTACACATCACCGACGTGGCGACGTCATTGCGCGCAACGTTGGCCAGAGCATTCGCCACCGCCTCGGGATCGTGGTCGATGGCCCGAACGCGGGCGACGCCGAGGCGCGCGGCGGCGATGGCGAGGATCCCTGAGCCCGTTCCCAGGTCGAGCGCGCGCGCAGGTCGCTCATCTTCAATCACCCGCTCCAGCATCTCCAGGCAGCCGGCGGTGCTGCCATGATGCCCGGTGCCGAAGGCGCGGCCGGGCTCGATGACGATGACGAGGCGTCCCTCGGCGCGCCACGTCTCCCACGGAGGGACGACGAGGAGCCGATTCCCCACACAGAGCGGCTGGAAATGGGTTCGCCACGCCTCCGCCCAGCCGGGGTCCGCGACGGCCGCGATACGCGTATCGTCGATGACGCGGAAACCCAGCGCGCGGAGCCCGCCGAGATAGTCTCGCACCTCGGTGTCGAGCCCGGCGGCGCTCAGCGAGGCGGGAAAGAAAGCCCGCAGCCGAGCGGCGCCGCCCACCTCCTCTTCGAAGACCCCGAGGGCCCCGAGCTCCCAGACGAAGTTGGTAAGACCTTCGCTGATGTCCTCAGGTGCGCTGACGCTCAGCTCCCAGAACTGGGAGGCGGACATCACCCCAGGAGTTTCTTCATCCGCTCGATGAACGACAGCGACAGTGGACCTTGGTCGCTCTTGGTGGCGGCGGCGTACGCCTCGAGGGCCTCGCGCTGCTTGCCGTTGAGCTTGTTCGGGACTTCCAGGATGAGGCGATAACAGGCGTCCCCGTGGCGCCGGTCGCGCAGGCGCGGCATGCCCTGACCGCGCAAGCGCAGGACCTCGTTGGGCTGAGTGCCGGCGGGAATGCTCAACCGTTCGGTGCCGTTGAGGATGGGGACATCCACCTCGTCACCCAGCGCAAGCTGCGGAAAGGTCACGGGAATATCGCAGTAGAGGTCAGCGCCGTCGCGGACGAAGAGCTCGTGCTCCCCGATGCGGACAAGCACGTAGAGATCTCCAGGAGGGCCGCTGGCGAGACCGCCGGAACCCTCTCCGGTGAGGCGCAGCTGCATGCCGTCTTCGATGCCGGCGGGGATCTTGACCTGGAGGACGCGCTCGGTGCGCTGGCGCCCTTCGCCGCGGCACGACTTGCATGGGTGTTTGTTGATCCGGCCCTCGCCATGACATTTTGGGCAGGGCCGCGCCACGGTCAGGAACCCCTGGCTCAACCGGACCTCGCCGCGGCCCCGGCAAGTCTCGCACGTCGCCGGCTGGGTGCCCGGCTCGGACCCGCTGCCGCTGCAGCGCTCGCACGTCTCGAGGCGCGGGACCTGGACCTTCGTTTCCACACCGCGGGCCGCCTCCTCCAGGGTCAGCTTCATCTCGTACTGGAGATCCTCGCCTCGCCGCCCGCGGGTGCGACGACCGCGCTCGCCCCCCGAGAAGAAGTTGTCAAAGATGTCCTCGAAGAGGGTGCCGAAGCCGGTTTCGAATCCCCCTGGCCCGGCGACGGTGCCGAACCGATCGTAGTGGGCGCGCTTGTCCTGATCGGACAGCACCGCATAGGCCTCGTTCACCGCCTTGAAGTGTTCCTCGGATTTCTTGTCCCCGGGGTTGCGGTCCGGATGGTACTGCATGGCCAGCTGTCGGTAGGACTTCTTGATCTCCGTCTCGCTGGCGTCGCGCGAGACGCCGAGAATCTCGTAGTAGTCGCCGGCGGACACCTTACGCGGCGTCCTCGTCAGGAGCGACCGACACGCTCACCATGGCCGGCCGGAGCACGCGGCCGTTCAGCATGTAACCGGGAAGCGTCTCCTCGACGACAGTATTGGCCGCGACCTGCGGATTCACCACCCGAGCCACCGCCTCGTGTCGGGTGGGATCGAAAGAGGCGCCCCGCGCGGAGTAGCGGGTGACCCCCGCCCGTTCCAAGATCTTGAGCATCTCCCGCTGGATCAGCTCCACGCCCTCCCGGAGACCGCTCGCGCCCTCCTCTCCGCGGGCCGCGGCAAGCGCGCGGTCGAGATTGTCGAGGACGGGAAGGAGATCGCGAATGAGCGATTCATTGGCGTAGCGGACATAGTCGTCCCGATCGCGCTGGGCGCGCCGGCGGATGTTGTCGCCTTCGGCCAGCGCGCGCAAGAGCCGATCCTGCTTCTCGGCGAGCTGCGCGCGCAACTCTTCGACCTCGGAGGGCATCGCGGTATCGGCCGCGGGATCGGCCGTGTATGAATCGTCCCGACGCGTGATCTCGTCCATATGGGTGAAGTATAGCAGCGCGGACGCAAGCGTCGGGGGGTTGGGGGTCCATGTCGGGGCCCCCTCGCACTACGGCGGTAGGTACAGATCCTGGCGCACCCGGGCCAGCTCGTCCGTCACATGGCGAGCCGTCTCCTCCACGATGGAGATGACTTCCGGATACGGCAGGCGCCGGGGACCGATCACGCCGAGGATGCCGAGCACCTGGTTGCGAAACAGGTAGGTGGAGGTGATCATGGTGCACTCGCGCATCTCGACCACAGGGTTCTCTTCCCCGATGGTGACGCGAAGCGCCTCGCCCTCCGCGAACGACGTCATGAGATCGGCCAGGCGCTCCTTTTGCTCGAACAGGCGCAGGAGATCGCGGGTGGCCGCGAGATCCAGAAACTCGGGATGGTCGAGCATGTTGATGGCGCCGCTCACGTACAGGGTGCGTCCGTCCAGCATGGCCACGACCTGTTCGGTCACCGCCCGCGAGCGAGTGTGGAGCTCGTCGAGCGGATCGGCCGGCGATGTTTCCATCTCCACGATCTCGTGCACCGTGCGACCGCGAAATCGCCGCGACAGCTCCCGGCCGATGTTTCGCAGCTCCTCGGCGGTTCGGGGCGGATCGACGGTGAGGGCACGGGCGGTGACCCAGCCGGATTCGGTGATCACCACGGCCAGCGCGCGGTCATCTTCCAGAGGCATCACTTCCACCCGGGCCACCGTCGTCTGCTTGAGTGGTGGCGCCAGCAGGAGGGCGGTCAATCTGGTGGCGACCGACAGCCGGGACGAGGTGCGCTCCATGAATCCTTCCACGCCCGTCGCGCGGGGTGGGCGCGCTTCAGCCGGGACCGGGATGGCGGTGGGCGGGGGGAAGGACTCCACGTAGAACCGATAGGCCTTGTCGGTCGGGACCCGGCCGGCGCTGGGGTGCGGCTGGGTCAGGTAGCCCATCTCGTCGAGGTCCGCCATCGCGTTGCGCAAGGTGGCGGGGGAGAGGTTGGGGAAGTACCGCCGAGCAAGTGCCCGGGATCCTACCGGCTCCGCGGTGTGTACGTATTCGCGGATGAGAGCGATCAGGACGTCTCGGGATCGCGCGTCCACGACAGTCTAGTAACAATCGCCGCCAATCGTGTCAAGAACGCGGCGAGGGGTCGCGTCCCCCGGGCCTCAATCACACCAGCTCCACGAACAGCGCGTCCGACAGCAGAAAACCCTGCTCGGTGAGACGCAGGCGGTCGTCCTCCTCGTCCATGAGACCGGCCTCTCGCCACGCTTCCACCCGACGGGCCAGCGCGCGATTCGCGAGGACGCGCTCGGTCAGCCAGGCGGTGGGCACCCCGTCGGACGTCCGCAGACCGAGGATGAGGCGCTCGCCGAGGCGCTGGCGCGGAGTCAGCCGCTCGGAACTCTCGATGGGAAGTCGCCCCTGTTCGAGCGCAGCACAGTAGCGCGCAATGGGCTTGGCGTTCGCGTAGCGGATGTCGCCGATGAAGCCGCACGCTCCCGGCCCGCTGGCGAGGTACTCCGCGCCGCGCCAGTAGACGAGGTTGTGGCGGGCGCGATAACCTGGCCGCGCGTAGTTGGAGATCTCGTAATGCTCGTAGCCGCGCGCGGCCGCCGCGCGGGCCAGCGCCCAGTACTGGGTGACCACCGCGTCCTCTGGCGGCAGGCCGGCCACACCGTGAGCGCCCCATCGGCTGCCCTCATCGAGGGTCAGCCCGTAGGCGGAGAGGTGGTCTGGCGCCCAGTCGAGAATCGCCTGGACCGTTTGCATCCATCTCGCCACGTCGAGTCCGGGAAGGCCGTACATGAGGTCGACGCTGACGTTGGTGAAGCCCACGGCGCGAGCCGCCTCGAAGGCGGACCGCGCGCCCCGCGCCGAGTGCCGCCGTCCCAGGTTCTCGAGAATGGCGTCGTCGAGCGACTGCACACCGAGACTGATTCGAGTCACGCCGGCCGCGCGGTAGGCGGCGAGGGACTCTCGACCGACGCTCTCGGGGTTGCACTCCACGGTCACCTCCGAGTCTGGCGCCACCCGGAAGCATGCCCGCAGGCGAAGGAGGATGGCGGCCAGTTCGTCGGCGGCGAGGACCGAGGGAGTTCCGCCCCCGAAGAAGATGGTGTCGAGGCGGAGGCGCCCCGCCCATGGGGCGGCGCCGAGCAAATCAATCTCGCGGGCCAGGGCCGCGAGGTAGCGGGTCAGAGCCGCGCCATCGTGGGGCGCCGTGTTGAAGGAACAATAGTGGCAACGCGCCACGCAGAAGGGCACGTGCACGTAGAATCCGAGCCCTGGCCCGTCGGGATACGTCTCCGCCAAAGGGCCCAGATGGTCGTCTAGGGGATGTAGTGCCCCAGGCGAAGCCAGCGCGGCCAGTGCTTGTCGCTGTCCCATGACCAGTAGATGAGAAACGCCTTGCCCTTGATCTTGTCGCGTTTGACGAAGCCCCAGTAACGGCTGTCCTGGGAGTTGTCTCGGTTATCGCCCATGACGAAGTAGGAATCGGGGGGGACCACCGTCGGCTCGCAGGCGTAGGCGTAGCCACAGTAGGTCGCCACGCCGAGATGGGGGCGGGCCGAGCCGGCCCTCACGTAGGCCTCCTCGGTGGGCTTTCCGTTCACATAGACCTGCCCCCCGCGCACTTGAACGGTGTCACCGGGAACGCCGACGATGCGCTTGATGAAGTCGCGCTTTTCGTCCTGGGGGTACTTGAAAACGATGATGTCGCCTCGCTGAGGAGCGCGCAATCCGGGCAGGTGGGTGTCGGTGAACGGCACTTCCGGCCCGTAGAGGAACTTGTTCACGAGGATATAGTCACCGACCAACAGGGTGTCCATCATGGAACCCGACGGGATGGTGAAGGCCTGGACCACGAATGTCCGGATCACGAGGGCGAGGAGAATCGCGATGGCGATGGCCTCCACGTACTCGCGGACGAGAGACTTGCGGCGGGGAGCCGCCTGGGCGTCGGCGGCTGGACCGGGGACGCCCTGGGCCTTCTCGGACTGCAGATCCATGCTCAACTCTTCAGCACCGACAGGAATGCCTCCTGAGGGATCTCGACCCGGCCCACCTGCTTCATGCGCTTCTTGCCTTCCTTCTGGCGCTCAAGCAGCTTGCGCTTGCGCGTGATGTCGCCGCCATAGCACTTCGCGGTGACGTTCTTGCCCATGGCCTTGACCGTCTCCCGGGCGATGACGCGGCTGCCGATCGCGGCCTGGATGGCCACCTCGAAGAGTTGGCGGGGGATGACGCCGCGCAACTTCTCCACCAGCGCCTTGCCTCGCTCATACGCCTTGTCGCGATGCACGATGCAGCTCAGGGCATCGACGGGGTCGCCGTTGAGGAGAATGTCCAGCTTCACCAGGTCGGACGCCCGGAAGTCAGCGAACTCGTAGTCGAAGGAGGCGTAGCCCTTCGAGATGGACTTCAGCTTGTCGTAGAAGTCGACCACGATCTCGGCCAGGGGAAAATCAAACCGGATGTGCACGCGTTTCCCGAGATACTCCAGGGACTTGTGCTCGCCCCGCTTTTCCTGGGCCAGTTTGTAGATGGCCGTCATGAACTCCGTGGGCGCGAAGATCGACGCGCTCACATAGGGCTCCTCCATGATCTCGACCTTGTCAGGGGAGGGGAGCTTGGAGGGGTTCTCGATGTCGAGCACGTCGCCGGCCGTGGTGAGCACCCGGTACTCGACGCTGGGGGCGGTGACGATGAGGGAGAGATCGAACTCGCGCTCCAGCCGCTCCTGCACGATCTCGAGGTGGAGCATGCCCAGAAAGCCACAGCGGAACCCGTAGCCGAGGGCCAGCGATGTTTCCGGCTCAAAGGTGAAGGCCGGGTCGTTGAGCCGCAGCTTCTCCAGGGCGTCGCGTAGACCCTCGTAGTCGCTGTCCTCGATGGGATAGAGGCCGGCAAAGACCATGGGTTTGGCGTCGCGGTATCCCGGGAAAGGCGTGGCGGTTGGACGCAGCGCTTCGGTGATGGTCTCGCCCACCTTGGCATCGGCAACCCGCTTGATCGACGCCGTGATGTAGCCCACCTGTCCGGCCGACAACTCGTCCACCGGGCGCATGTCCGGCGCAAAGACGCCCACCTGCTGGACGTCGTACGCGCGCCCGTTCGACATCAGGAGGATGCGCGTGCCCGCGCGCACCCGCCCGTCGCCGAGACGCACGTAGATGACGACGCCCTGATAGGAGTCGTAGAACGAGTCGAAGACCAGCGCTTTCAAGGGCGCCTCGGCCTGACCGACGGGCGGCGGGATGCGCGCCACGATGGCCTCCAGCACCGCGGGCACTCCCGTTCCGTGCTTGGCCGAGATGGCCAGCGCCTCGTCACCATCCAGGTCGAGCGTCTCCGCAATCTGGGTGCGCGTGCCGTCCACATCGGCGGCCGGCAGGTCGATCTTGTTGATGACGGGAATGATGGTCAGCGCGGCGTCGCGGGCGAGGTAGTAGTTGGCCAGCGTTTGCGCCTCGATACCCTGGGCGGCATCGATGATGAGCACGGCGCCCTCGCAGGCGGCCAGGGCCCGCGACACCTCGTAGGAGAAGTCCACATGACCAGGCGTGTCGATGAGATTCAGGGTGTACTCCTGCCCGTCTTGTGCCCGATACATGAGCCGCACAGTGTGCGCCTTGATGGTGATCCCGCGCTCGCGCTCGAGGTCCATGGAGTCGAGCACCTGATCGACGGCCTTCTTGGCGTCCATCGTCCCAGTCAGGGCGAGCAGCCGGTCCGCCAGGGTGGACTTGCCGTGGTCGATGTGCGCAACGATGGAGAAGTTTCGGATGCGGGCGAGGGCCATCACTTCAGTCTAGCACCTGACCATCACGCGGTGAGCGCTTGATCCCCCTGCCGGGCGGAGCCGGGAACGACCGCTCCGGATTCGATGGCCACGCCCCCGGCCAACTGGGCGCCCGCGCCGATCACCGCATCCGAGCCGATCACGCAGTCGCGAACCTCCGCCTCCTCGCCGACCTGCACGCGCTCCCAGAGCACCGCGCGCTGCACGCGCGCGCCAGCGCCGATGATCGAGCCGGCCCCGATGACGGCGTACGGGCCGACCTGGGCCCGCGCACCGATCGTCACGCAGGCATCCACGACGGAAGGTCCCTCGAGGCGCCCGGCGGCAGTGGCGGTTCCGGGCGCCACCCAGCTTCCGTTCCGGAACTCGCCCGCCGGCGTCAGCGGTGTGCTGATGTGCCCCTTCAGGAGATCGATCTGGGCGGCGTGATAGGAGGCGGGAGTGCCGATGTCGCGCCAGTAGGCGGGCGCGGTCCAACCGAAGCTGGGGATCCCGTCGGCGATCACGTCGGGAAAGAACTCGCGCTCGATCGACATCATGCGGCCCACGGGAATCCGGGCCAGGAGCGGCGCCTCGATGAGGTAGATCCCGGCGTTGATCATGTTGGTCGCAATGGGGTCTTCCGGACCCGGCTTTTCCCGGAAGCGGAGCAGGCGGCCGTCCCCTGCGGTTTCCACCAAGCCATAGGCGCGTGGATCCTCGACGGGCACGAGGAAGATGGTCAGGCGGGAACCACGGGCCTCGTGGAATGCGCGCATGGCCGTGAGATCGGCGTCGGTGAGCACGTCCCCGTTGAGGACGAACACCGTCCCCCGCGTCAGATCTGCCGCGTTGCGCACGCCGCCACCGGTGCCGAGGGGCTCGTCCTCGACGACATACCGCAGGGTCACTCCGAGAGCGCGGGCATCGCCGAGGGCGCGGCGCACGTCGTCCACTCGGTACGAGCACGACAGGACGATGTCGGTGACTCCGTGCCGGCGGAGCAGGGCGATCTGATACGCCAGGAACGGACGATTGAGGAGCGGAACCACGGGCTTGGCTCGCGCCAAGGTCAGGGGGCGGAGGCGAGTGCCCTGGCCCCCCGCCAGGATGACCGCCTGGGTCGCTAGCGCCATGTCGGGAAATCGCGTGGGGTTCGGGGGGCGCGCCCGAGGGTAGTGGGGCCGCCCGGACGCCACGGGGAATCGAGGAGCGGCACGGCTGCGCCGGGACGCTCCGAGCGCTGGGGGGCTTGGGGGGCCCTTTCGGGGCCCCCCATGTCTACCGTTCCGCCCACGGTTGCGCTTCGCTGATGAGCATCACTGGGATCCCGTCCCGGATGGGATAGGCCTTGCGGCAGGCGGGGCAAATAATCCGTGTCTCCTCGAATCGGAGGTCACCCTTGCAGGCGGGGCACACGAGGATCGCCTTGAGCTCGTCGTCGATCATGGCGGGGTCCTTCCCAGTTGACGGCCAAACCAATCGAGGGTGAGGCGCAGCCCTTCGTCCACATCCACGCGGGGCTCCCAGCCGAGTTGGCTGCGAGCGCGCGTGATGTCGGGCTGGCGCACCTTGGGATCGTCCTCGGGCAGGGGATGGAAGACGATGTCGCTGGTGGAGCGGACTAGGCGGATAATTCGCTTGGCCAGGTCGAGCAAGGTCATCTCATGGGGATTGCCGATGTTCACCGGGCTACTGACCGCGTGCTGCATCAATAGCCAGATGCCTTCGATCAGATCCGAGATGTACTGGAAGGATCGCGTCTGGCTACCGTCCCCGAAGACGGTCAGGGGCTGCCCGGAGAGAGCCTGGGTCATGAAGGCGGGAATGGCGCGCCCGTCGTTGAGCCGCATGCGCGGACCGTAAGTGTTGAAGATGCGCACGATCCGCGTGCCGATACCGTGTGCGCGGTGGTAGGCCATGGTGATGGCCTCCGCGAAGCGCTTGGCCTCGTCGTACACTCCGCGAGGCCCCACCGGGTTGACGTTGCCCCAGTAGTCCTCGGGCTGGGGATGGACCAGCGGATCCCCGTAGACTTCCGATGTCGAGGCCAGGAGAAAACGCGCGCCCTTGGCCTTGGCCAGCCCGAGCGCGTTGTGCGTGCCGAGGGCCCCGACCTTCAGGGTTGGAATGGGCAGCTCGAGGTAATCGCGGGGGGAGGCCGGGCTGGCGAAGTGCAGGACCCAGTCGAGGGGCCCGTCGAGTCGAATGTACTCGCTGACGTTGTGTTCGACCACGGTGAATCGCGGCGAGCCGGTGATGGTCGCGATGTTGTGCCGCGCGCCGGTGACGTAGTTGTCCATGCAGATGACCTCGGCCCCCTGGCCGAGGAGGAACTCGCACAGGTGCGAGCCGATGAAGCCCGCGCCGCCGGTGACGAGAATCCGCACGGAAATGCTAGGCCGGTAGGATAGGCCGACGACCGATCGAGTGGTACTCGAAGCCGAGGCGGCGCATGCGCTCCGGCTCCCAGAGATTGCGGCCGTCGAAAATGACGGGGCGCCGCATGGCATTGCGCACGCGTTCAAGGTTGAGGAGCTTGAACTCGTTCCACTCGGTCACCAGGGCGATGGCGTCGGCGCCAGCCGCCGCTTCGTATGGAGAGCCGCAGTAGGTCACGGACGGGGGGAGGATCGCCCGGGCATTATCGAGCGCGACGGGGTCGTAGGCGCGCACGGTGACGCCCAGGCGCACCAACTCCGACACCACCTCGATGCTCTTGGCTTCCCGCATGTCGTCGGTGTTCGGCTTGAAGGCCACTCCCAGCAGCGCGATGATCTTGCCATCCAGGGGAGAGAGCGCTTTGCGCAGACCCTCCACGAAATGCGAGGCCCGGCCGCGATTGATTTCCACCACCGCCCGGAGCAGGGCAAAGTCGTAGCCGAGGGTGGCCGCCGTGTGGATGAGGGATTCGGTGTCCTTGGGGAAGCAGCTTCCTCCGTAGCCGAGCCCGGCCGCGAGGAACGACGCGCCGATCCGCGCGTCGAGGCCCATCCCTTTCACCACCTGGGTCACGTCGGCCCCAGCCGACTCGCATAAATTCGCGATGGCGTTGGCGAACGAGATCTTGGTCGCGAGAAAGGCGTTCGAAGCGTATTTGATCATCTCCGCCGAGGGGACGTCGGTGATGATCATGGGCCGCTCGAGGGGGGCGTACAACTCGAGCAGCATCATGGCCACCTGCTGGGAGGGCGCGCCGATGACGATGCGGTCGGGTCGGAGGGTGTCCTCGATGGCCGAGCCCTCGCGGAGGAACTCTGGGTTCGAGACGACGTCGAAGGGGATTGGCCGGACCTGATGGCGCTCGATGGTCTCGCGCACGAACTCACCGGTGCCCACGGGCACGGTGGACTTGTTGACCACCACCAAGTAGTGGTCCATGGCTTGCCCGATGGTGCGGGCCACCGACTCCACCGCGCTGAGGTCGGTCTTGCCGCCGTCGCCGGGCGGCGTACCCACCGTGATGAAGACGATGTCGGAACGCCGCACGGCGGCCGTCAGATCGATGGTGAAGCCGAGTCGCCCATCAGCGACGTTCCGCGCCACCATCTCCTCCAGCCCCGGCTCGTAGATCGGCATCTGGCCGCCGCGCAGGGCCGCCACCTTGTCGCTCTGGTTGTCGACGCACGTCACGTCGTTGCCGAGATCGGCAAAGACGGCTCCGGTGACCAGTCCCACGTAGCCGGTCCCCACCACGCAAATGTTCATCGCCCGTCACCCACGAGGTGCCATCATAACAGAGAGGTGAGGGCCCGCTGCGCGGGCGGCCGCGCGATCACGCGTGACCGCGCGGCGGTGGCAGGACGTCCCCGTCGAAGTCATCCACTTCGGCAGCCGCCCATCGGAAGAAGACGGCAGTAAAGGTGAGGAGCGGGACCACTCCGGCGGGCACCCACATGATCACGCCGCCCAGCCGCTGATCGGCGAACGGGGTCAGGTCGAAGAGCCGCGGGGCGGTGGCGTAGGACCCATAGAGAAGGTCCTCGGCCCCCGTGATCATCGCCGCCACCACCGTCATGGGCATCCCGAAGGCGAAGATGTACAGGAGCTGGGCGCCGTAGTGCAGCCGCGGGACGATGGTGGCCGGCGAGAGCACCGGCCACCATGCGAGGCCGGCGGCGGTCATCAGGGACAGGTGCTGGGCGATGTGCCAGGGGTGGACGCGCAGGGCCAGCTCGTACGGGGCGGGTAGATGCCACAACACCAGGGCCGCCGTATAGAAGCCCAGCGCGGGCACCGGACGGGTGAGGGTGCGCACGACCCAGCGGCTCACCGGGTGGCGGACCAGCGGGGCCAGAAGGCGGTCGGCCATCCACGGCGCAGTACCAAGCAGCAGCAGCGGTGGGACGACCAACGTCAAGATGAGGTGTTGCACCATGTGGGCGCTGAAGAGATACCAGTCGCTCAGATCGTGCAGTGGCCCGTTCAGGGCGAGGATCAGGATGAGGAGACCTCCGTAGAAACAGGCAAAGCGGCCGCCGGTCGGTCGCCCGGGGTGGCGCCACCACGCCCAGGCGTAGACCACGCCGACCAGCGCCACTCCGAGGAGGACGTCGAGATGAACACTTCCGGAGACCCACGAAAACGACGGCGGCGCGGTGCTCACCTCAGCGCTCGAAGATCAGAAACGCATCGGTCAGCGTCATCATGGCCACGATGATCGCGATGGCGATGACCAGCGTTCCGGCGAAGAGGGCGGGGATGACGGGCTTTTCGTAGCGCAGGTGCATGAAGAACAGGACGACCAGGGCGAACTTGCCCGCCGACATCACCAGCAGCAGGGGGATCAGAATTGGCGTCAGCGCCCGAATGTAGAGGATGGAGAACTCCAGCGCGGTGACCACGCAGAGGACGACGGCGATCACGACGTAGGTGGCCACCGAGACGTGGCGGTGCTCGCCCTTCGGCGAGCGATCGCGAGCGGGAGGGGAGGCGGTCATCAGGGCACCAGGTAAATGAGGGTGAAGATAGCGATCCACACGATATCCACGAAATGCCAGTACAACCCCACGACCTCGACCTTCGGCGCGTCAGCCACCCCCAGCTTGCCGCGGAGGTCCAGGATGAGGAGGGTGAGGAGGAGGGCGACTCCCAGGGTGACGTGGCCGCCATGGAAGCCGGTCAAGGTGAAGAAGGTGGAGCCGAACACGTTGCGCTGCAGGGTCAGTCCTTCGCGCACGAAGTGGGTGAACTCGTACGCCTGGAAGCCGAGGAAGAGCAGGCCGAAGAGGGCCGTGCCAGCCAGCCACAGCCGGGCCAGTTGTCGCTTGTCGCGCAGGATGGCGTCGAGGGCCAGCACCATGAGCAAGCTCGACATCAGGAGATCGAACGTGCTGAGCGTGGTCAGCGGGATGTTGAGGATCTCGTGCGGATGTGGACCCACCGTGCTCTTGCCTCGGTAGGCCAGGTAGGTGGCGATCAGCGTTCCAAAGAGCATGCACTCCGAGCCGATGAAGGTCCACATGGCCAGCTTCCGCATATCGATGTCAAGCAGGCCGTCCTGATGCGCGTGCGCGGGGTTGCCGTGGTGCTCCAGGGCGAACCGGAAGCCACCATACACGGTGATGGCGGAGCCGAGGATGACCACCGGCAGGCTGATCAGCGCGCCGGTCACCGCGATGGTCACGCCGACGGCGATCGCGAACGGCCACACCGACGGCGAGGGCATGTGAATGCCGTGCGCGTCCGGTGGGGGTGGGACCACCGGCGTTGGCCGCCGGCCGTGCCGGTCTCCATACTTCTCACGCCAGAACGTGTCGCGCCCGTAGATGGGAGGAATCTCGTCGAAGTCGTGAGGCGGCGGCGGGGATCCCGTGCGCCACTCGAGCGTGCGGCCGTCCCAGGGATCGGCGGGCGCCCGTTCGCCCCGGCGCAGGCTGCGCAGCGCATTGAGGAGCACGAGCAGTACCCCGAACCCGAGGGCGAAGGCCCCCACCGTCGAAACGAGGTTCCACAGGTTCCAGCCGGCGTTGGCCGGATAGGTGTAGATCCGGCGCGGCATGCCGATGGCGCCGAGGTAGTGCTGCGGAAAGAACGTCACATTGAAGCCGATGAAGATCACCCAGAACGCCACCTTGCCCAGCCGTTCGTCGAGCATGCGCCCCGAGATCTTGGGCCACCAGTAGAAGAGTCCGGCCAGCAGCCCGAAGAGGCTGCCGCCGATCAGCACGTAGTGGAAGTGCGCCACCACGAAGTAGCTGTCGGTCTGCTGGAGGTCGACCGGCGGTGACGAGTGCATGATGCCCGACAAGCCGCCGATGGTGAAGTCCGCGATGAGCGCGGCCGCGAAGTAGAAGGCGGTCGTGGGCCGGATGCTTCCGCCCCACATGGTGGCCAGCCAGTTGAAGATCTTCACCCCGGTGGGGATGGCGATCAGCATCGTGGCGATCGAGAAGGCGGCGTCGGCCACCGGGCCCATTCCGGCCGCGAACATGTGGTGGGCCCACACGCCGAAGCCGAAGAACCCGATGAGGGCGCCGGAATAGATCACCACGGGCGCGCCGAAGAGCGGCTTGCGCGAGAACGTCGGCAAGACCTCGGAGACGATGCCAAAGGCGGGCAGGATCAGGATGTACACCTCGGGATGGCCGAAGATCCAGAAGAGGTGCTGCCAGAGGTGCAGGTCGCCGCCGGCCGCCACGTCGTAGAAGTGGGTGCCGAAGAAGCGGTCGAACATCAGGAAGATCAGCCCCACGGTGACCACCGGGAACGCCAGCACGATCAGGAACTGGACCACCAGCGTCATCCACACGAACACCGGCATCCGCATGAGCGTCATACCGGGAGCCCGCATGTTCAGGATGGTGACGATGAAGTTCACCCCGGCGATGAGCGAGGACGCCCCGAGAACCTGAAGCCCGAGCAGCCAGAAGTCGATGCCGTGGCCCGGAGAATACTGCCGCGAGGTGAGACTGACGTAACCGAACCAGCCGCCATCGGGCGGCGTGCCCACGAGGAAGCTGGCGTTCAGGAAGAGGGCGCCGCCCAGAAAGAGCCAGTAGGAGAGCGCGTTGAGGCGAGGGAAGGCGACGTCGCGCGCGCCAATCTGCAGGGGGACCAGGTAGTTAAAGAAGGCGTTGTTCAGGGGCATGATGGCCAGGAAGATCATCGTCGTGCCGTGCATGGTGAACAGCGCGTTATAGAAGTCGGCGCTGACCAGCGTGTTGTCCGGACGGGCGAGCTGGGCGCGGATCACGAGCGCCTCGAGTCCTCCCACAAGCAGGAAGAAGAACGCGCTGACCCCGTACAGGATGCCGATCCGCTTGTGGTCGACGGTGGTGATCCAGCTCCTGACTCCTGTGGCGGCGTGCGCGTGGACGTGAGGAGAGCGCGCGGCTACGAACGCGTGGCTGGCCATGGTTACTTGAGGCTCAGCAAGTACGCGGCGACGGCCCGGGTCTGGTCGTCAGTGAGTCCAAGATTCGGCATCTTCGCGCCTGGTTTCACCGCCTGGGGATCCTTGAGCCACGCGGCCAGAGTCTGCGGCCCGTTCGGCAGCAGACCGGCGCCGAAGGTGGTGCGGCTGCCGAAGTGCGTGAGGTCCGGGCCCACGACCCCGGCGGACACGCCGCGGATCGTGTGGCAGCCGACGCAGGCGTGCGTCGTGTAGAAGGTTTGGCCCTCGGCGGCCAGACCCGACGGCTCGGCGGGTGGCGCGAGTTGCGCCTGGACCCAGCGGTCGAAGTCCTCGGGTGTATCGACCATGACGCGCAACTTCATGTTGGCGTGCGAGGTGCCGCAGTACTCTGCGCATTGTCCCCAGTACGTCCCCGGTGTGTCCGCGGTGAAAGTGATATGGAGTAGCCGGCCGGGGATGACGTCGCGCTTGGCGGCGATCTGGGGAACCCAGAAGCTATGGATGACGTCCCATCCCACCAGTTTGACCACCACGGGCTTTCCGGCGGGCACATGCAGCTCGTTGGCGGTGATGACGCCCAGAGTCGGATACCGATATTCCCACCACCATTGCCTGCCGATGACGTCGATCGGCAGCGCCTGTGGGCTGGCCGGCGCCTGCGTGCGAAAGACCACCTGGATGGTGGGTACGGCGATGACCAGCAGCACCAGGGCGGGGGCGATGGTCCACGCGATTTCCAGTATGGAATGACCGCGGATCTGTCGCGGCGCGGGCCCCCCCGGGCTCTCGCGAAACCGGAGCAGGATCCACGCGATCAGGATGAGGACGACGGCGCCGATGACGATGGCGGCCCACGTGATGAGTCCGTAGAGATCCTGGATCTCGCGCGTCAGGTCCGAACGCGGAACGAGCGAGGTCTGGGGAGTATTCCAGCCGCAGCCACCGAAGAAGAACGAGATGAGGCCGGCAGCACCCTGCAATGCCGTACGCCGATGCCGGCGCTCACGGCCTGTGCAAGCATTCACAAGGCAACGATAGCATTCATGGCGCAGCGCGAAAAGACAGGCGCGCCGGAAGGCCTGTAGCGAATTGCCCGGCGCGCTCACCCCATCAGCGCAACGTGGGCATGGGCAGTGACAGAGCGTGGTCGGGACGACCGGGAGCGCCGGCGCTCGCTACCGGGAGAGCTTCAGCAGACTTCCGAGCAGAACGTTGGCACCGCGCTCGATGGCGTCCCAGTCGCTCATCTCATCGACCCGGTGGCTCCGCCCCCCCTTGGACGGGATGAAGATCATGCCCGCGTCGGTCACCGTCGCGAGGTTCTGAGCATCGTGTCCGGCTGCTGAGTACATCCGCTGAGAGGCGAGCCCCAGCTCTCCGCACGTGATCTCGATCATCTCCTGCACGCGAGGCGCGCACAGGGCAGGAGCTGTCGTCGATAACGGGCGGATCTCGACACCGACGTGCCTGCGCTTGGCCACCCGCCGACCCAGCGAGCTGCAGGCGCGCCAGAGGGCCTCGAGCACGGCGGCGTCGGGCGATCGCATCTCGTGCACCAGCTCGCAGCGCGCCGGGACGACGTTGGTCACTCCCGGATGCACGTAAACGACCCCCACGTTGGTGACGCTGCGTCCCCCGCCTCGCTTGACCACGAGGTCTCGCGCCTTCGTGGCGTACTCCGCGCCCGCCAGGAATCCGTCGCGGCGGCGCTCCATCGGGGTCGTGCCGGCATGGTCGGCTTGCCCGGTGAAGATCAACCGCGTCCGGCGGACGCCGACGATCGACTCCACCACGCCGATCGGGATGCCCGCCTCTTCGAGCCGCGGCCCCTGCTCGATGTGCAACTCCACGTAGGCCGCCACCGCCCCGCGCGGGGCGCGCGCGCTCGGCGACTGCCGCGCATCGAAGCCGGCCCGCGCCATGGCGTCGGTCAGCGGCTCGCCATCGACGGCGGCCATCTCGGCAACCTTGACCTCTTCCAGCAACCCGCAGAAGGCGCGAGAGCCAAAGAGGCTGCCATAGCGTCCCTCCTCGTCGCTCCATGCCGCAACGACCAGGGGTCGCCCCCGCGCCAGACCGTGCTCCGCGATGGTATGAAGGCATTCGAGCCCAGCCAAGACGCCGAGAGCCCCGTCGAGAATTCCCCCCTCCGGTACCGTATCGATGTGCGAGCCCGTGAGCACGGCCGGCGTCTCCGCGCGGAATCCCTCAGCGCCCACAGCGCCGAAGGTGTTGCCGGCCGCATCGACCCACGCTACGAGTCCCGCCGCGCGGATCTCCGCGAGCAGCCAGGCGCGCGCCTCTTCGTACTGGGGGCTCCATGCCGGACGAGTGACGCCGCCCCCGGGCAGCGCGCCGAAGCGCGCCAGCGTCTCGATGCGAGAGCGGAGACGGGAGAGCGAGATCGCAGCCATCGACGCGAGTATAGCCTTGACTTCACGCGCCGGGCGTTCCTAGAATGAACCGCGGTTCAGTCCCGTGCGTCGAGGAATCCCAGGAGGCGACGAGTGGACTTCTCACTGACTCCAGCGCAGGAGGCATTCCGGGAGCGCGTCCGTTCCTGGCTCGAGCAGAGCATCCCGCGAGATTGGGTGCGACGCGCCACCGGCAGCTCAGAAGTCCCTCGCCCGGAGGCCTATCAGCTCCTCCGCGAGTGGCAGCGCAGGCTCTATGACGCCGGGTTCATCGGCCTCACCTGGCCGAAGGAATACGGCGGTCAGGGACTGACGTTCGTGGAGGAGATGATTCTCCATCAGGAGATGGCCATCCTGAAGGCGCCGCCCATTCTCAATGTCCTGGGGGTGGGCATGGCCGGCCCCACCATCGTCGCCTACGGCACAGAGGAGCAGAAGCGCCGCTACCCCGCACGCATCCTCTCGGCCGAGGAGATCTGGTGTCAGGGGTACTCGGAGCCCAACGCCGGTTCGGACCTGGCGTCTCTGCAGACGCGCGCCGTCAGGGACGGTGACCACTGGATCATCAACGGTCAGAAGGTGTGGACGTCCCTGGCCCACATCGCCGACTGGATGATGCTGCTGGCTCGCACCGATCCCGACGCCCCGAAGCACAAGGGCATCACCTACTTCCTGCTCGACATGAAGCTTCCCGGGGTCACCGTGAAGCCGCTGCGACAGATCACCGGTGACGCCGAGTTCAACGAAGTGTTCTTCGACAACGTCCGCGTCCACGAGTCGCAGGTGCTGGGGGGCGTCAACAACGGCTGGCCGGTCGGCCTCACCACGTTGATGTACGAGCGCCTCGCCCTCGGCTTTGGACTCCAGGTGCGGCTGCGCATCGCCCTCGACGGCCTCGTGGACATGGCCCGGCACGTGGAGAAAGGCGGCCGTCCCACCACCAAGGACGCCATCCTGAGACAGAAGATCGCCCAGCTCTGGATCGAGACAGAGAGCCTGAAGTATACGGGGGCCCGCGCCGTCACCAAGCTCCTGCGGGGCGAGCTGCCGGGGCCGGAGGCGTCGGCCGGCAAAGTGGTATGGGTCGATGTCCACCAGCGGCTTCAGGAATTGGCCATGGACATTCAGGGACCATACGCTCAACTCGTCGCGGGCTCCGACCGCGCGATCGAGAACGGCGTGTGGCAGTATTCGTTCCTCCGATCGCGGGCCAACTCCATCGAGGGCGGGACCACGGAGATTCAGAAGAACATCATCGGCGAGCGCGTGCTGGGCCTGCCGAAAGGCTAGGCGTGTCGACGCGCGTCACGGCTATGCCGAGGCGCACCGAGCGTTGAGGGATGGGGGCCATTTCGGAGCCCCGCGTCCAAACGGAGGGACCATGGATTTCGGCTTCAACGAGGAGCAGGAGCTGCTGCGCTCCACGGCGCGCAAGTTTCTCGAAAACGAGTGCACCTCGGAGTTCGTGCGCAGACAGATGGCGGAAGGGGCGGGCGTCAGCGACGACTTCTGGGGCAAGGTGGCCGAGCAGGGGTGGCTGGGCTTGGTGTATCCGGAAGAATACGGGGGAAGCGGCCTCGGCTTCGTGGACCTGACCGTCCTGATGGAGGAAATGGGCCGCGCGGTCACCCCCGGTCCCTACCTTTCGACGGTGCTCCTCGGCGGCCTGGCGATTCGGGAGGCGGGCTCGGCCGCACAGCGGAAGATGTGGCTCCCCAGGATCGCCGCCGGTCAGGCCAAGAGCGCGCTGGCCTGGACGGAGCCGAGCGGGCGCTGGGACGCCGGCGGGATCACGACCACCGCCAAGCCGGTGGCGGGCGGATGGACCATCACGGGGACGAAGCTCTTCGTGCTGGACGCGCACCTCGCCGATGTGGTCGTGGTGGTGGCGCGCACGGCAGAGCATAGGAATCCCGAGGAGGGCGTTGGCCTCTTCCTCGTCCCGAAGGGGACGGTGGGACTCGACGTCAAGCTCCTGCCGACCATGGACCAGACCCGCAAGCTCTGCGAGGTGACGCTCAACGACCTCCGGGTTCCCGCCGAGGGGGTGTTGGGGACGCCGGGCGGGGGATGGCCCGCGCTCTCGCGCGTGGTCGAGCGCGCCACCGTGGCCCTCTGCGCCGAGATGTGCGGCGGCGCCCAGCGCGTGCTCGACATGACGGTCGAGTACGCGAAGATCCGCGTCGCCTTTGGCCGCCCCATCGGCTCGTATCAGGGGGTCAAGCACCGGGCGGCCGACATGCTCGTCGAGGTGGAAAACGCGAAGTCGCTGACGTACTACGCGGCATGGGCCGTCGACGAGGACGCGCCCGAGGCGGCCCTGGCCGCGTCCATGGCGAAAGCGTACTGTTCGGACGCCTATCGGCGGGTCTCCGCAGCGGGCATCCAGCTCCACGGCGGGATCGGGTTCACCTGGGAGCACGACCTGCACCTCTACTTCAAGCGGGCCAAGTCGTCGGAGTTCACTTTCGGCGACGCCACGTATCACCGGGAGCGCGTCGCGCAGCTCATCAATCTATAGAGTTTGGGGGGGCTATAGAGTTGGGGGGACACGAGACGCATCCCCCCAAACCCCCCTTTTCACGCCTTCGGCGAGCCCTCTGGGCTCGCCGGCACCCGATACATCCGATTGATTCACGCCTTCGGCACGCGATACATCCGATTAATTCGTGGGGCGCGGGAGACACGCGGCTCATTCACGCCTCCGGTGAGGCGCGAGGGGGCGCTCGCGTGCGACACGCGGAGACCGCCCTCGTTCGCTGAGCGAGCGCGCTCGAACGGCGCTTGCTTTCAGTGATACCGTGGCATCCGTGAATGCGCCTGCAGCGCCGGTGGATCCCGGACCGGCAGCGTCGGTTCTTCTCGTGCGGGCCGCAGCGCCGCGAGCGGCCGAACCGCTGGAGGTCTACATGATCCGGCGGAACCGGGGCATGAAGTTCCTCGGAGGCTACTACGCGTTTCCGGGAGGCAAGGTCGATCCGGCTGACGGCGCCTCCGAGAGCCTCGCGCGATGCTGGGGCCTGACGCCCGAGGACGCCGAGGCCCTGTTCCCATCCACGGCTGGCGCGGTTCCTTTAGCCTTCTGGATGACGGCGGTCCGAGAGCTTCTGGAGGAGAGTGGGGTGCTGCTGGCCTGCGACGACACTGGCTGCCCGGTGGACGCCGCGGACTCTGCCGTGCGGGCGGGGATCGAGCACTGCCGGAAGGAGCTGATGGCCGGTGGATCCTTCGCGACCTTGCTCGCGCGCGAAGGATGGTACGCCGACGCGCGACCACTACTGTACCTGTCACACTTCGTCACGCCCCGCGCGAGCCCCATCCGCTTCGCCGCCCGGTTCTTCCTGGGTACGCTCCCACCCGGACAAGAGCCACGGCTCTTCACCGACGAGACCTCCGAGGGATTCTGGATCCATCCCGGCGAGGGGTACCAGCGTTTCGTGGCCGGAGAGATGGCGATGGCCGAGCCCGCCGAGTATGGCCTCGGCTATCTGGCCCAGTTCACCTCACTCGAGGAGCTGTATGCGGCCAGCGCAGACGGCACCGAGAAATTCCACGGGATCGTCCATCACATCGACGCGTTCTGGGAGAAGTTCGACTGGAAGGCCAATCGCTGGCCATCTCGCTGAATCTGCTCGCCCGTGTGGCCGAGCGCTGCCGGCCGGCCCTCCTCGTCTTGTTGATGATCGCCCTGCTCACGTCCATCAGCGCGATGGGAGTCCTCCTGGCCCTCCTCGTGTTGGCCACGCTCGCGCGGCTGAGCGATGCCGACGCGCGCTCGGGCTACCGGTTTCCTCTCGGCCTCCCCATCCTGATCTTTTGCCTGGTCTCCCTGCTCTCCGCTCTCGCTTCTGAACACCGCACCGCCTCGCTCCTGTACCTGCGCCACCTCTACCTGGTGCTCATGTTGTTCGTCGCGGCCAACGAGTTCCGTTCCGGCGGGGAGATCCGGCGGGCCCTGTGGTGGTTCGGGGCCACCGTGGTCGTGGTGTCTATCTACGCGGCGCTTCAAACGCTCGTGTGCGTGACGACCGTCGCCGTCCCGCCGTGGGTCGCGTGGGCCCTGAAACTGAAGCTCGCCGTGTGTCGGCAGCCCAGCGTGGAGCCGTTCCGGGCCAAGGGCTTCTTCAGCATCTACATGACACTCGGGGGGAGTCTGATGGTCGCCCTCGCCCTGCTGCTCGCGTCGGTTGTTTTCGGCACCGAGCGCGGTCGGCCCGCCATTCAGAGTGCCTTCGGCCTGGTGGCCCTGGGCCTCACGTACGTCAGGAACGCCTGGCTGGGGCTCACGGCAGTGATTGCCGTGCTGGTGGTGCTGAGCCGCCGGTGGGTCGCGCTCGGCGCGGCCGTCCTCCTCGTCGTCCTGGTCCTGGTCGTGCCATCGCCGTTGAGGGCGAAGATGCTCTCGATGTTCGATCTGTCTAGTCCCAGCGCCACCGAGCGGCTCTACTTCTGGCGGGCGGGCGGGCGCATGATCGCGGACGCTCCACTTCTTGGCCTCGGTCCTGGCGCGGTTCTGCGCAAGTATCCGGCGTACAGGGACCCGGCGGCCCGGCGCCCCGGGACGAGCCATCTCCACAACAATTTCGTGCAAATTGCCGCCGAGCGCGGGCTTCTCGGCCTCGCCGCGTGGTGCGCCATATGGGCGATCTACCTGGCCAAGGCATGGCGAATCTATACCGCCCTGCCGCGGGAACGGACCGACGACCGCGCGCTGGTGGCCGGAAGTTTGGCCGCGGTGACAGGCTTCCTCGTGGCCGGACTCTTCGAGTACAACTTTGGCGATTCCGAGGTCATCGGCCTCGTGTGGGTGGTGGCGGCGTTCCCCTTCGTGGTCGAGCGCGAGGTATCCTAACCTGCGCGTCATGACCAACGCCGTCACCGCTTGTGTCGACGATCCCGCGGCTCGGCGTGGCGAGGATGTCGCCAGCGACACTCCGGCGGGTCGCCTCAGCTGCGCGCCTTCGGCTCCGCGGCTGATCGACGAACTGATTGTCTTGGTGGCTCCGGCCGTATCGGATGCCGGATAGATGCCGGCCCAACACACCACCACCGTGCAGGTCCGCTGGAGCGACGCCGATCCGGCCGGCATCGCCTTCTACCCGCGGTTCTTCGAGTGGTACGACCTCGGGACGGAAGAACTGTTTGCCGCCCACGGGCTTCCCTGGCCAGAGGCCTTTCCGAAGTACGGCATCGTGGGGGTGCCCATCGTGGAGTCGGGCTCGCGCTTCATGGCGCCGGTCCGCTACGGCGACATCGTCACCATCCACACCGTCGTGGCGTGGGTGGGCGAGAAAGTCTTCCGCGTCGAGCACGAGATTGCCGT
>JBKPAK010000126.1:0-10374 GCA_046726415.1 Candidatus Methylomirabilota bacterium | reverse complement strand
GCCTAGGCCCCCCCAAACCCCCCAAGCGCGCGGGGTGTCACACGCGACTGCGCCGGCAGGGCCGGCGCTGGAAATGCGGGGCGTCGCGCCCCCGCCAAGAACCCAGTCGAGGTTGGATGAGCGCGCCGTCGCCCGCCGCGCGGCGGGGGAGGATTGGAGGGGGCGTCGCGCCCCCTCCAAACTCCAAAGAGGGTACACTTCAAGCGATGAAGCCGGTCCGTGTTCGCTTCGCGCCGAGTCCCACCGGGCACCTCCACGTGGGCGGAGCGCGGACCGCCCTCTTCAACTGGCTTTTCGCCCGCCGCCATGGCGGGCAGTTCATCCTCCGCATCGAGGACACGGATCGCTCTCGCTCCACCGAGGAGAACATCGGTTCGATCATCGAGGCCCTGCAATGGCTTGGCCTCGACTGGGACGAGGGCCCGCCGACCACCGGATACCGCCAGACAGAGCGCCTCGAGATCTACGCCGAGCACGCGGCACGCCTGCGGCGCGCCGCCCGCGCCTACTATTGCGATTGCTCACCAGCGCTGCTCGACCGGGAGCGCGAGAAGGCTCAACAGCGCGGTGAGACCTTCCGTTACTCGGGCCGTTGCCGGGAGCGTGGGCTGACCGCAGGGGCTCTGCGCTTGAAGCTTCCGGAGGCCGGAGCCACGGTCGTGGACGACCTCATCCACGGCACTGTGACCTTCGACCACCAGCAACTCGACGACTGGATCCTCGTGCGAACCGACGGCACCCCGACTTACAACTTCTGTGTGGTCGTCGACGACGTCACCATGCGGATCAGCCACGTCATCCGCGCGGACGATCACCTGTCGAACACGCCCAAGCAGATCCTCTGCTACGAGGCCCTCGACTACACCGCGCCTGCCTTCGCGCACGTCCCCATGGTCCTCGGCGCGGATCGAAGCCGCCTGTCCAAGCGCCACGGTGCCACGTCGGTGCAGGCGTTTCGGGACGCCGGCATTCTCCCCGAGGCCATGGTCAACTATCTGGCGCGCCTGGGCTGGTCCCACGGCGACCAGGAGATCTTCTCGCGCGAAGAGCTGGCGGCGCTCTTCGACATCAAGGGCGTCGGCGCCTCGGGGGCGATCTTCGACATCACCAAGCTCGAGTGGCTGTCCCAGCACTACTTGAAGACCATGCCCGGCGCAGAGCTGGCGGCGCGGCTGCGGCCCTTCCTGACCGCGGCAGGCCTGGGTGAGGGCGCCGACGATGCCTGGCTCGCCCGCGTGGCCGACACCTTGAAGGAGCGCGCCAAGACCTTGGCGGAGCTGGTAGAGCAGGCGCGCTTTTACTTCGAGGCTCCGGCGACGTACGAGGCTAAGGCCTCGACGAAGCTCTTCACTCCGGAAGGAGCGCGCCGGCTCGTCTGTCTCATCGCCTCCCTGACCCAGCTCGAGGAGTTCACCCCGGCCGCCCTCGAGCATGCGGTGCGCACGCTCGCCGCTGAGATGGGGCTCAAGCTGGTGGACCTGGCCCAGCTCGCCCGGCTCGCCGTGACCGGACGCACGGCCTCCCCGCCGATCTTCGACGTTCTGGCCCTTGTCGGCCGCGACGAGGTGCTTGCGCGGCTGCAGCGCGCTCAGGCCGTCGCGGAGGCTCGGACCACGTGACCTTGCTCCTGGCCCGTCACGGCCAGACGGACTGGAACGCCAATCGGCGATTCCAGGGTACCAGCGACGTTGGACTCTCCGAGCGAGGAAGGGCTCAAGCGGAAGCTTTGGGACGCGTTCTCAGCGGCCGCCGGCTCGCCGCCGCCTACGTGAGTCCGCTGCGTCGCGCGCGGGAGACGGCCGCCATCGCCGTGGGCGGTGGCGCGGTGCCGGTGATTGCCGTCGACGAGCTGCGCGAGCTGTCACTGGGCCAATGGGAGGGGCGGACGGTCGACGAGATCCGGAGTCAGGAGGGCGATCCCTACCTCGCCTGGTTGCGCGCGCCTCACGATAGCCCTCCACCGGGAGGCGAGCCGCTTGACCGCGTGGCGGCACGCGTGCGGCAGGCCCTCGATCGCATCGCCGCCTCTCACAGTGAGGCGGACCAAGTCCTGGTGATCGCGCACGGCGGCGTCATCAGCGTCCACGCCTGTGATCTGCTTGGCTCGTCGTTCAACTCCCTCTGGCGTCTGCGGGTCGACAATTGCTCGCTCACCGTGGTCAAGCCGCCTCGGCTCGTGTCGATCAACGACACCTCCCATCTGGCGGGAGGTCTGGCGAGCCAGCCCCTCATCCGGGCATGACGGTCCTGCCAGTGGAGTGGGCGGAGACCCTCGGAAATTCACCTCGACGTGCCGACCAACCTCCAACGCATCAGCTCCCACGTGTCCGCGCGCATGTTCCCCATCCTGGATGAGTCCGAATGCCCGTCGTATCCTGGGAGAGAACGCCATGAAGAAGATCGAGGCCATCATCAAGCCCTTCAAGCTGGATGACGTGAAGGAAGCGCTCACGGAGATCGGCGTGGTGGGCATGACCGTCACCGAGGTGCGAGGCTTCGGCCGCCAGAAGGGCCACACCGAGCTCTACCGAGGTTCGGAGTACACCGTAGACTTCCTGCCCAAGGTCAAGATCGAAGTCGTGGTGCCAGATCACTTCGCCGACAAGGTGGTGACGACCATCGCGGGCGCCGCCAAGACGGGGTCCATCGGCGATGGCAAGGTCTTCGTCCTGCCTATTGACGGGTCGATCCGCATCCGGACCGGCGAGACGGGCGAGTCCGCCATCTGAACACGCCCCCGGCGGCTCTGCTCACCACCGCGCCGCGGGCGGCGGGCACGGCGCGGCAGATTCTGCGGCGCCTGGGCTTCGCCGAGCCCGCCGCCGCCGTGGAGAACCTCCACGGGCTCACTCCCACGCCGCGCGACGCCGAACTGCTTGCGCCCGCCCTGCCGCGACTGCTCGCCGAGTTGGCGGCCGCCGCCGACCCGGACATGGCCCTCAACAACTTGGAGCGGTACGTCGCCGCGGTCGATCGCGGAGTATTCTTCCGAACCCTGGCCGAGCATCCCGGAGCGGCCGCACTCCTCGCCCGCGTGCTCGGCTCCAGCCAGATGCTGGCCGACGCGCTGCGCAGACGCCCCAGCATCCTGGCCTGGCTGCTCGAACCCCGCACGGTGGGTGTGTGGCTGGCCGAGGACTTCGCCACCGACCTCGCCCAGACCCTCGCCCCCTTCAGCACGCGAGAGGCGCGGCTGAACGCGCTGCGGCGCTTCAAGTATCGCCTGCTCCTCCGCATCGGTGCCCGCGACCTGCTCGGTGACGCCGACCTGGCCCAGACCACCGAGGAGCTGTCGCATCTGGCCGATGCCTGTCTCAAGGAGGCCTGGCGCATGGCCGATGCGGCGGCCCGGGCCGAGTACGGCGCACCGCTCGACGGCGAAGGGAGCGAGACCGGGCTTGCCATCATCGGAATGGGCAAGCTCGGTGGCCGGGAACTGAACTATTCGTCGGACATCGACCTCATGTTCGTCTATGGGGGCGAGGGCGAAACCGCGGGCGGTCCGGGCGGCCGGGTGGCCACCGGCGACTATTTCGCGCGGGTCTGCCGCGACATCGTGGCGATGATGGAGGAATCGACCGACGAGGGCTATGCCTTCCGAGTCGATCTGCGGCTTCGCCCCGAGGGGCGCTCGGGTCCCATCGCGCTCTCCCTCGACGGCTTCAAAAACTATCATGTCGACCGCGCCGCGCTGTGGGAGCGCCAGGCCCTGCTCAAGGCCCGCGTGACGGCGGGGGACGAGCGGGTGGGTGCGCGCTTCATGGAGTGGGCGCGCGGCGTGGTGTATCGGGCGGGCGCCGACCCGCGCGTCGTGCCGGCCATCCGCGCCATGAAACGGGAGATCGATCGCTCTCTCACCGACAAGGGCGATGGGCTCACCCGCAACGTGAAGCTCGGCCGGGGCGGCATCCGGGAAATCGAGTTCATCGTGCAAGCGCTCCAGCTTCTCTACGGCGGCGACGATCCGTGGCTGCGCGAGCCCCGCACGCTCAAGGCCATCTTCCGGCTCACGGAGCGCGGCTACCTGGCGCCGGAGTTGGGGCGCACGCTGTCGGACGCCTACGTTCATCTGAGGGTCGTCGAGCACCGGCTGCAGATCCTGCACGAGTTCCAGACGCATACCTTGCCGGTGGAGCCGCACGCGCTCGCCCGCCTCGCTCGGCGGGTCGGGATCCCGGGGACACTTGACCAGGCCAGGCGCGCGTTCCAGGGCCGACACCGGCGGATCACGAGCGCCGTCCACCGCGCGTTCCGCGAGTTCTTTCGCGAGCGCGCGCCGCGCGTGACGCCCCGGCGCAAGCTCCCCAGCCTGATGGCCTTGAGGGCCACCGGCTTCGCCGATCCCGAGCGGGCCCGACACAACCTGCGACTCATGCTTGAGGGACGGCCCCTGGTCCCGTACGCGGGAGCGCTCCGGCGTGCCCTCGAGCGGCTCTTTCCCGCGCTTATCGACGCGCTCTGGAAGAGCCCGGACCCCGACGAGGCGCTGAACCAGTTCGAGCGATTCCTCTCGGCGGCGGGGCCGCGTGCGGGCCTGATCGAGATACTCGCCACCGACGAGCGGTTGCTTCACGGTCTCGTGCGTCTGTGCGCCGGCGGCGACCTTCTCACGCAGCTCCTCATCGCTCAGCCCGAGCTGCTGACCTCGCTGGCCGACCCGGACGCTCTGGCCGCCGCGTGCCATGCCCAGGCCTTGCGGGCAGCCTTCTCAGGCGCCTTCGCGCCCGGTCTCGATGCGGGGGCGCGCCGCGATGCCTTGCGGCGCGTGAAGCAAGCCGAGGAGCTGCGCATTGTGTGGCACTCCCTCCTGGGGCGGACGACCATCGAGCGATACGCGTGGGAGATGACGGAGCTGGCCGAGGCCGCCCTGGCCGCCGGCTGGCTCTTCAGCCTCAGTGGTCTCGTCGATCGCCACGGGGTACCGCGCGACAGCGGGGGCCGGTTCATTCCCGCGGTGATCGTCGGGCTCGGCAAGCTCGGCGGCCGGGAGATCACCACCGGCTCCGACCTCGACCTGTTCGTGGTGTTCGAAGGGGAGGGGTGCACGGACGGCGATCGCACGGTCGACGCCCACACCTTCTACAGCGCCGCGGTGGAACGCCTGGCCAGCGCGCTGGGTGACATCACGGCAGCTGGGGTAGCGTTTCCTGTGGATCTTCGCCTTCGACCGGGCAGCAAGGGGAGTGGATTTGCTTCCAGCCTCGAGGCCCTCGAGCGCTACTACGGCGACCATGGAGATCTCTGGGAACGCCAGAGCCTGACGCGGGCGCGGGTCGTCCTCGGTGATCCTCGCCTCGGGCGCGCCGTGCAGCGGGTGCTGCGCCGACTGGTGTATGGCTCGGGGCTCCCGCCCGACGGGCTGACGGAAATCCGCGACGTTCGCACGCGCATGGAAGTCGAGCTGGGCAAGGAAACGCCGGGGCGCTTCTCGGTGAAGTTCGGCCGCGGGGGGCTGGTCGACGTGGAGTTTTTGACCCAGGCGCTGCAACTCGTACACGGCCATCGCCATGCCGACGTGCGCCGCGCCCGCACGACATCAGCGCTGTCGGCGCTGGCTCGCGTCGGCGCCATTCCACCGGAGCAGGCCGCGCGGCTGATGGAGCACTACCGATGGCTGTGGCGGGTGTCGGCGGCGCTCCGCTTGCTGGGCGCACGCCCGGCCGATACCCTCGAGCTGGCCGGCCCCATGCCCGCCCGCGCCGCGACGGCCCTCGACTATCCGTCCCGCGATGCCTTTCTGATCGACTACCGGCGGCGAACGGCGGACGTCCGCTCGATCTACACGACCGTCTTCGGTGCTCCTGCCCGGCGCTCCGCCACCCCGCGGGTGGCGTAATATCTCGTGAGAACTTCAATGTATCGGGAACCCAGTGGAGGATGTCGGGGAGGAGCGGCGCGCGCTCTTCCCAACGTCAACTAGTCCATGCCGAGCTTTTACATCGTCGACGGGCATTCGCATCTCTTTCGCGCTTACCACGCGGTGGGCTTCCTCTCCACATCGAAAGGCGTCCCCACTCATGCCGTGCTCATCCTGAGCACGATGCTGTGGAAGCTCATTCGCGAGGAGCAGCCCGACTACCTGGGGATCGCCTGGGACCCGCCGGGTCCAACGTTCCGGGACAACCTTTTCGCCGAGTACAAGGCCACCCGGACATCGATGCCCAACGACCTGGTCCAGCAGCTTCCCTATGTGCGGCGATTGTTCGAAGCCCTGCGCGTGCCTGTGATAGAGGTGGCGGGGTTCGAGGCGGACGACGTGCTGGCCACCTTGGTGGACCACGCGCGCGCTCACAGCGTCGATATCACCGTCGTCAGTGGGGACAAGGATCTGCTGCAGCTCGTCGGCCCGGGCGTGCGCGCCTTGTCCGTGTTGGGTCGAACCGGTGAACGCGTAGTCTACGACGAGGCCAAGGTGCGGGAGCGCTGGGGTGTGGATCCCGGTCAGATCGCCGATGTGCTCGCCCTCATGGGCGACACCATCGACAACATTCCCGGCGTGAAAGGGGTGGGGGAGAAAACCGCGGTCAAGCTGATCAGCCAGTTCGGCAGCGTAGAGCGGCTGTACGAGAACCTCTCGCTCGTTTCCGGCAAGCTCCGCGAGACCTTGGCCACCCAGCGCAAGCAGGCCGTGCTCTCGCGAGAGCTGGCGGTACTGTCGCACTCCGTGCCGTTGGCCTTCGACCTCGAGGCGTTCCGACGGGTGGAGCCAGACTGGGTCAGGCTTCGGGCGCTGTGGATGGAGATGGAGTTCACCCGGCTCGTCAAGGAGCTTCCGGTCCTGAAGGTCGAGACGAGAGCGGAGCCGGTAGACATGCTGACGACGCCCGAGACCTTCGCGGCGTGGCTCGGGGGCGCGCCCGCGGACGCGCCACTCGCGCTGGAGTGGGCGGGCGAGAGCCGGCCACCCGCTCCGCGCATGCTCGCGGCCGCGCTGTTTCATCCCCAAATCGGCGCCGCGGCGGCGCCGGCGGAAGTCCTGACGGCGGCGCTCGGCGCGCGTGAGTTGGTCGTCCACGACGCCAAGCCCGTCGCCGAGTGGTGGCTGGCCTCCGGCGCCCGCCAGGGACGCGTGGAGGACAGCGCGGTGGCCTCATACCTCCTCAATCCCGCGCGTCAGACGTACCGCCTCGACGAGATCTGCATGGAGGCGTTCGGGTCGTGCCCGCCGTCGATGCCCGCTCCGGGTGCGGGCGCCGCGGATGGCGACCTGAACGCGGTGCTGGGCGCGCGCGCACAGTGGGTCTGGCGCTACTGGGAGCACGCGCGCGCGGAGCTGGAGGCCCGCGATCTTCTCCGGATCTACGAGGACATCGAGCGGCCCCTGGTGCCAGTGCTCGCGCTCATGGAGTGCCATGGCATCCGCGTCGACCCCCGCCGCCTGGAGGACTTCGCGAAAGAACTGGAGCGCCAGCTCGACAATCTGACGCGCGAGATCTACGCCTTGGCTGGCGAGGAGTTCACCATCGCCTCCCCCAAGCAGCTTGCCCACATCCTGTTCGAGAAGCTCAAGCTGCCGCGGGCCCGCCGGACCAAGACCGGCTACTCGACCGACGTCGACGTGCTGACCGACCTCAGCCTCGGACATCCGCTGCCGGCCAAGGTGCTCGAGCACCGAACGCTCTCCAAGCTGAAGGGGACGTACGCCGACGCCTTACCCGTCCTGGTGAACCGCGACACGGGGCGGATCCACACGACCTTCAATCAGCTGGTAGCCGCCACCGGACGCCTCAGCTCGCAGGATCCCAACCTCATGAACATTCCCATCCGGACGGAACTGGGCCGCCGGATCCGGGCCGCCTTCATTCCCGAGGAGGGTTGGCGCTTCGTGGCCGCCGACTACTCCCAGATCGAGCTGCGAATCTTCGCGCACCTTTCGGGGGAGCCGGCCATCATCGCATCCTTCCAGCGCGGGGAGGACATTCACCGCCGCACGGCCGCCGAGGTGTTCAAAGTCCCACCCGAGGAGGTCACCCCGCTTCAGCGCACCATCGCCAAGAGCGCCAACTTCGCCATCCTGTACGGAGTCTCCGCCTTCGGCCTTTCCCAGGCCACCAAGATCGACCAGAAGGAAGCCCAGCGCTACATCAACGAGTACTTCGCGATGCACCCTCGCGTGCGCGCGTTCATCGACCGCACGGTCGCGGAGGGACGCGAGCGCGGCTACGTCACCACGCTGCTTGGCCGCCGACGCTATCTGCCGGATCTCAAGTCCACGAACCCGGTGGCGCGCAATGCGGCCGAGCGGATGGCCATGAACGCGCCGGTGCAGGGCACGGCCAGCGACATGATCAAGATCGCGATGGTTCGCGTGCACGAGGCCCTCCAGGCGCGTGGCTTGGCCGCGCGCATGCTGCTCCAGGTGCACGACGAGCTGCTCTTCGAGGCGCCGGCCGACGAGGTTTCGGAGGTCGAGCGCCTGGCCAGCGAGATCATGGCCGACGCTCTCCCGCTCGACGTCCCGGTGGTGGTCGACGTCAAGACCGGGTCTGACTGGTCGCAGGTCTAGGCGTGGAGCTGCCGATGAACGATCTCGAGCGCGAGGCGGCCGGGTCCTGTCGCCGTGGGTGGCTCTGCCGACGTCCTCGCTCGAAGCACTCCTCGAACAGCCGGGCAAGGGCAACCGGAGTCACCCGGAATTCACCGACGCTGCGGACGCTCGCAGAACCATCCACGGCGCCACCCGGCCGGCTCACGGTCATGGTGGGTCAGGCCCTCGCCCGGGGGATCGGGTGCTGCCCGCCCAGCTCTCGGTTACGGTCGTTCACAAGTCACCGCGGCTAGGCATGCGGCCGTTCTTGCTGGTGGGGCTCACCGGGGGGATCGCGACGGGGAAGAGCACAGTGTCGGCGATGTTTCGGGACCTGGGGTGCGTGATTATCGACGCCGATGTGCTGGCGCGTGAAGTGGTGAAGCCGGGGGAGGCCGCGTACCGGGATATCGTCGCGGAGTTCGGCCAGGACGTGGTGCAGCCAGACGGCACGCTCGATCGCAAGCGGCTTGGCGCCATCGTGTTTGCGGATCCGGCGCGGCGGCGGCGGCTGGAGGCGATCACGCATCCTCGCATTCGCCAGCGCTTCGCCGAGCAATTGCACGAGCTGACCGCCCTGGGATTCGAGGGTATCGTGATCTTCGACGCCCCCGTGATGATCGAGAGCGGCAACTACCGGAAGATGGACCGCCTGGTCGTGGTCGCCACCGACGAGGTCACCCAGCGCGAGCGGCTGCGGGAGCGCGACGGCGTCGACGAGGGCGACGCGGAGCGCAAGATGGCGAGTCAGATGCCCGTGGCGGACAAGGCCAAGCTTGCCGACTACGTCATCGACAACGCCGGCGATCGCTCAGCCACCGAGGCTCAGACGCAGCGCGTCCATGCCGCGCTCCTGGCCGAATTGCGCGCGCGGCGGGCCGCCCCCGCGCGGTGACCGCGCGGCCCCGCCGGCGCGCCCTCGGCCAGCACTTCCTTCGCGACGCCGGCATCGCGCGGGCCATTGTCGATACCGTCGCCCCGCGCCCCTCCGATCTCGTGGTCGAGATCGGCCCTGGCGAGGGAGCCCTCACCGCAGAGCTGGCGCGACGCGCCGGGCATCTGATGGCCCTCGAGATCGATCGCTCACTGGTCTCTTCGCTGCGAACGCGGTTTCCCGGCGTCGAGGTGGTGGAGGCCGACGCGCAGCGCTGGGACTACGCGGCGATCCGGCGTCCCTTGGGGGGGCGCGTGCTGATCGTCGGGAACCTGCCCTACAGCGTCGGAACGGCGATTCTCGTGGCGCTGGTGGAGGCGCGCGAGGCCATCGACGAGATGGTGGTGATGCTTCAGCGCGAGGTGGCGGAGCGCGTGGCCGCCGCCCCGGGCAGCCGGAGTTACGGGAGCCTCTCGGTCCTGGTTCAGCTCGGGTGTGACGCCCGCGTGATCCTGCGCGTGCCACCGGGCGCCTTCCGGCCCCCCCCCAAGGTGGAATCGGCAGTGGTGAAGCTCACGGTGCTGCCGCAGCCCCGCGTGGCGGTGGCCGACGAGGGGCACTTTCGGACAATCGTGCGAGCCGCCTTCGCCCAGCGCCGGAAGATGCTGGGCAATGCGCTCGCGGCGAGCCTGTCGCTCTCGACCGGGCGGACGCGGGAAATTCTGGTGGGCGCCGGGATCAATCCGGCCCGGCGCGCGGAAACGCTCGACCTCGAGGAGTTCGCGCGGCTCACGGCGTCGCTGGTCGAGCGCTGACCGCCCGCGCCGCCCGGTTAGCCCAACTTCCACGGTCGGCGGATTAGAATGCTGCGATTCCGGGGAGTTGCGAGCTCGTTGCGTCACTATCGGCTGGTCGTCCAGGTCTTGACCGGCTTCATGACCTCGTCCGGGATCTGCAGCACGCGATAGATCTC
>JBKPAK010000125.1:0-4308 GCA_046726415.1 Candidatus Methylomirabilota bacterium | reverse complement strand
CCCCGGATCCGCTGGCCATCGAGATCGTGGAGGAGCACTTCGATGCGCTCAGCAAGCGGCGCTACGCCGATATCGCGCGAGCCCTCAAGCGCCCGGTCGATCGCGTCATGGAGGCCATCGAGGAGATCATGGCCCTGGAGCCGAAGCCGGGGCGGAGCTTCGGAGCGAGCGATGCCCGGTACATCGTGCCGGACGTCATCGTGCAGAAGGTGGGCGATGAGTACGCCGTCGCCCTCAACGAGGAGGGGATCCCCCGGCTGCGGGTGAACGCGCTCTATCGCACGCTCCTGCGGAGCGCGGGGAATGACGCGCGCCAGTACGTCGAGCAGAAGCTGCGCTCGGCCATGTGGCTCATCAAGAGCGTGGACCAGCGCCAGCGAACGCTGCGCAAGGTGACCCAATCCATCGTGAAGTTTCAGCGTGACTTCCTGGACCGGGGTATCGCCCACCTGCGCCCCCTCTCCCTGCGCGACGTGGGGGAAGACATCGGGATGCACGAGTCCACTATCAGCCGAGTCACCACCAACAAGTATGTCGAGACGCCGCAGGGGCTGTTCGAGCTGAAGTATTTCTTCCACAGTGGCATCGCCTCTGGGGATGGCGAAATGGTGTCCTCGGTCTCGGTGAAAAAGATGATCCAGGACTATCTGGCCACCGAGGATGCCGCCAAGCCCTTTTCCGATCAGGAAATCGCCCAGTACTTGAAGGCGCGTGGACTGACCATCGCGCGGCGCACGGTGGCGAAGTACCGGGAGGAGCTGGGCATCTTGCCCTCGCACCAGCGCCGACTCCTCCCTCGGAAGTGATGGCTGAGCGAATCGGCCCCGAATGCTCGGCGATCTCCTTCGTGGTTATTACCGGTCTCAGCGGGGCGGGAAAGAGCTACGCCATCAAGTGCTTCGAGGACATGGGCTTCTTCTGCGTCGACAACTTGCCGACCACGTTGATCCCCACCTTCGCCGACCTGGTGGCGCGCTCGCCGCGACCGGGCGCCCGCGTGGCGCTCGGCGTGGATGTCCGGGAGGGCGAGTACTTCTCGCACCTGCTGGAGGCCCTGCAGGAGGTCAAGACCCGCGGACACCGCGTGGAGGTGCTATTCCTGGAAGCGGGCGACGAGGCGTTGGTCCGGCGCTTCCACGAGACGCGCCGGCGGCATCCCCTGGGGGCCGAGGGGTGCAACGTGTTCGAGGCCATCCGGGCGGAGCGGAAGGCGATGGCTCATCTCCGAGAGATCGCCGACCGCATCATCGACACCTCGAGCCTGACCGTCCATCAGCTGAAGGCTCGCCTGGCCGAGCTCTACGTGACGCCGATCGTGCGCACCGGACTGGCCACCTCGCTCGTCTCGTTCGGGTTCAAGCACGGCCTCCCGGTGGATGCCGATCTCGTCTTCGACGTGCGCTTTCTGCCCAACCCACATTTCGTCGATGCGCTGCGCCCCCTCGATGGCCGCGACGGTCGGGTGCGCGACTTCGTCGTCGAGCAGGGTGCCACCACGGGTTTCCTGGCCCGCCTGAAGTCTCTCCTCGAGTTCCTGCTCCCGTGGTATCAACGCGAGGGCAAGGCCTATCTCACCATCGCCATTGGCTGTACGGGCGGGCGGCACCGCTCGGTCGCCCTTGTGGAGGAGTTGCGCGGCTTTCTGTCCGAACAGGGCTTCGTCCCGACGGTCGTCCATAGAGACCTCGACCGCGAATAGAGGTCCGCGGGTTCCTTGAGCCCGCCGAGGGCCGCATGCTAGACTTCACGAATCTTTCCGGGGGAGGAGCGCGCATGGCGCGTGACCAGTATCTGTTCACGTCGGAATCGGTGACCGAAGGCCACCCCGACAAGATCGCCGACCAGATCTCCGACGGGGTCCTGGACGCCATCCTGGCCGCGGATCCGATGGGACGGGTGGCCTGCGAGTCGCTCCTCACGACCGGCCTGGTCGTCGTGGCCGGGGAGATCACGACGTCCAGTCACGTGGACGTGCCGCGCATCGCGCGCGACACCATCCGCGATGTCGGTTACACGCGGGCCAAATTCGGCTTCGACTTCGAGACGTGCGCGGTCGTGACGTCGATCGACAAACAGTCGCCGGACATCGCCATGGGCGTGGACAACCTGGGAGCGGGCGACCAGGGTCTGATGTTCGGCTACGCCTGCCGGGAGACGCCGGAGCTCATGCCGCTGCCCATCATGCTGGCCCACCAGCTCGTCCAGCGGCTCAGCGAGGTGCGCAAGAGCGGTCAGATTCCCTACCTGCGCCCCGATGGCAAGTCCCAGGTGACCGTCCGCTACGACCAGGGCCGACCAGTGGCGGTGGAGACGATCGTCGTCTCCACGCAGCACGCGCCCGACGCCACCGCCGGCCGCATCCGCGAGGACGTGATCGAGCAGGTGATCCTCCCCACCGTCCCGCCGGCGCTGCTCGACCGGGCGAAGTGCGTGTTCCACGTCAATCCTACCGGCCGGTTCGTCACCGGCGGGCCCATGGGCGACACCGGTCTGACGGGACGGAAGATCATTGTCGATACCTATGGTGGCTCCTGCCCCCACGGGGGCGGCGCCTTCTCCGGCAAGGACCCCACCAAGGTGGATCGCTCGGCCTGCTACATGGCGCGGCACGTGGCCAAGAACCTGGTGGCGGCCGGGCTGGCCGAGCGCGCGCAGCTCCAGGTGGCATACGCCATCGGCGTGGCCGATCCCGTGTCGATCATGGTGGAGACCTACGGCACCGGGAAAGTCACCGACACCGTGCTGGAGGAACTCGTGCGGCGGCACTTCGACTTCACGCCCTCCGGCATCATCAAGTACCTCAACCTCCGTCGCCCCATCTACAAGAAGACGGCCGCCTACGGCCACTTCGGGCGATCGGGGCCAGAATTCACCTGGGAGCGGACGGACCGGGTGAAGGACCTGCGGGCCGACGCAGGGATCTAGTCACCAGGCCCTCACATCTCCTGGCCGGGCGTATCCATCCGCGCCGTCGTCCGCCCGATCCGCGCCAACTGCCGGGGCCTGAGCTCCCGGCGGTCGCGCCCCGCGCACCTCTAGCCGCCCACGCCGGACGAGCGGTTCGGGGGTCGGCCGGGCCGTGGGATGCGATCGGCCCGATCGCCAACCCCCTTCGGGTTGCCGGCTGCGGTCACGTCGGTTCTCCCACCGGCCTCCGCGCGACTCTCGTTGAGTTCCCACCGAGCGTTCCGGCCGTCCCCCGGCCATGAGCCTCCGTTCCATCCGGGTATGGTTCTCGGGACGGGCCAGCTCGTACGCGTACGTGGTCTCGGCGGTGTGTTTGAACATTCCCATTCTCTCGCTCGTGCTGGCCCGGCACCTCGATGGTGTCCCGTATCTTGGCCTCGGCGGCGTGTACGTCCTCCTCCTCGTTCTCGGCTACTATGCGTTGGCCCTTTTCATTCTCGTCACGGGCGTGTTCGTCGTCTCGATCGTCTGGGGGCGCCTGGCCGTCGCGGCCAGCGGGGCGCTCCTGGTGGCCGCGCTGTTCTACCTCGCTCTCAACAGCGTTGTGCACGGCATCTACCGCCTCCACGTGGATGCCTTCTGGCTGGAGTACATCCTCGGTTCCTATCAAGGCCTCGGCATCCCCTTGTCGACCACCGCCACGGGACTCGTCGTCTTGGCGGCCCTGGCGGCGCTCGAGTGGGCCATGTTCCGGGTCGCCCGGCGCCTGCCGCGCCGCCAGCGCATCGCCATCGGCTTCGTGGTGGTGGCCTTCGCGGCTCTCGTGCTCAGCCAGGCGATTCACGTCTTTGCCTACCACCGGAACGATACCCGCATTACCGGGATCACCCATCAGCTGCCCTTTTACTACCCGCTCACCTCCCGCACCATGGCCCGGAGGTACGATGAGCTGATGCCCCTGGTCACCCAGGCCGAGGTTTCGCCTCCAGCGGACGAATTTCTGTCCCTGTGGTATCCGCGGCGGGAGGTGCGGTGCCCCGCACCGGCCGGCAAGCGCCGCCCGAACATCCTGCTGATCGTCCTGGAGAGCTGGCGGTCCGACACGATGGACGCGGTGGTCTCGCCGAATATCCACGCCCTCGCCCAAAGATCGTCGGTTTTTCTCAAGCACTTCAGCTCCGGAAACGCCACGCCAACCGGGATCTTTGGGTTATTCTACGGCATTCATCCGACCTACTGGACGGCGGTGAAAGCGAATAGTGCCGTCATCGACAACCCGGTCCTCATCGACGTCCTGAAAGACCACGGCTACGCGTTCGGGATCTATGCCGACTCCCAGTTCGGCCGGCACAAGATCAAGGACACGACCTTTCGCGGCATCGAGATTCATGAGTCCCTTGC
>JBKPAK010000124.1:0-18880 GCA_046726415.1 Candidatus Methylomirabilota bacterium | reverse complement strand
TGCCCCCGGAGCTGTTCGTTTCCGAGGCGCCCAGGGAGCTGAAGGACCGCATGCCCTATGTCGCTGACGGTCCGGAGGGGCGGCGATGGGTGGCCAACAACGGGGCCACGTTCGGCCTGGCAGGCGGCGTCGGCGCGTCGGGCACCGAGTACGTCCCGGGCAAGCAACTGCGCGTCGATGCGATGGCGGCCACCGGCCTCTACGAGGACGGCAAGAAAGGCATTCGCCGCCCGGGCGACCCGCATCTTCGCGTCAAGGAAATGGACCGCGACGGCGTCGATGCCGAGGTGATCTATGGCATCCTGGCCGCGGCGGCCAAGCTGAACGACCGCGAGGCCTCCAACGAGATGCTGCGCATCTACAACACCTGGCTGAACGACTTCTGCAGCCACTATCCCGACCGCCACATCGGTCTCGCCTGCCTTCCCTATGGCGACATCGAGGCCGCGGTGGCCGAGGTCCATCGAGTCGCCAAGCTGGGCTTCAAGGGCATCGAGCTGTCGTGCTCGTGGGACATGGAGCCGATGTGGCATCCGACCTGGGAGCCATTGTGGCAGGCCATCGATGAAGTGGGCCTGCCCCTGCACTTCCACACCTTCCCGTCGGTCTCACCGAAGCTCCGCGAGCAATACACCGGGCTCACCTTGCGGGCGCTGGCCTATAGCAGCCTGTGCCTCTTCCAGATGACCCTGGCCAACATCCTAACCGCCCTGATGGGGAGAGCGGTCTTCGAGCGCTATTCGAACATCCGCATCGCCTTCGGCGAGAGCGGCATCGGCTGGATTCCGTACGTGCTCGACCGCATGGATTTCGAGTACGAGGACCAGTACAAAGATCTCCCCCTCAAGCTGAAGCCGAGCGAGTACTGGCGCCGGCAGTGCAAGGCGACGTTCCAGTACGACCGGGTGGGCACCAAGCTGATCGACGAGATGGGTGTCGAGACCTTGATGTGGGGATCCGACTATCCCCACCCCGACGGCGTGTGGCCGGAGTCGGGGAAATACATCGCCGAGCAGTTCGCCCACCTGCCTCTCGACGTCACCCGGAAGATGGTCTGCGAGAACGCCGGACGGTTTTATGGCCTGATGTGAAACCCCGTCGGGGGGAGCGCGCGGCGCTTCCCCCGGCCGGCGCTGGTGAGCCCGGCGCTATGAGTCGTGTACGGTGGCGAGGACCGAGGGGAGGGCGGCCAGCACCTCCCTGAGGCACTGGCGAACGCGCGCGATATTCTCTTCCGCCTTGTCGGGGATTCCCCCCTGCGAGATGTGAGCAATGAACTCCTCGCGGGAGGTCGTCATCAGCAATGATGCGTTGATCTCCAGCTGGATGGCGTGGACGCACCGGCTCTGGGGTTGACCAAACGTGGCCACGATATTGCCGCCGGCATAGCCACTGATGTTCTCGTGCACTTCGAAGCCGCGGTGGGTGAAAATCTCGGCCACGGTGGCCGCCAATTGCGGGGCACACGTAGCATCGTGGCGGGTGCCGATGATCACCTGATGGTCCTTCATCCGGCGCGGGCTCCCGGTGTGGCCATCGAGGAGCATCGCGTACCCGTAGGTGTCGCGGAGCTGGGCGAGCAGATGTTCCAGGGCCGCGTAGTAGGGGTCGTAGAGCATCTGCAGTCGCGCTTCGAGATCGGCGAGCCCCAGCGGGCGGGCAAAGATGGGCACGTCGCGCATGGTATGGGTGCGCACCACCCCGCGTCGTGACCGTACCTCGCCGTCGTGGTGCTCGAAGTCATCGCGGCGGCGATTGACGTCGACGAACATGCGCGAAAAGGGCGTGGCCAGGACGGTGGCTCCGTCCTCATGCAGGTCGCTGTAGAGATCGCCCACGAAGGTATCGGCAAATCCGTAGGCGAAGGTTTCAAACCAGGGCTCGCCGTAGTCCTCGCGTGAGATGTGGGGCAACGGCTGGGTGCCGTAGTGGGGCACGCTCACCAGAACCGGCGTGCCCTTCCCCGGCACGGGGTGTCGGACGATTGGGAATGATCCCTCCATTCCCTCGCTCACGTCGCGTCCTTCATCGTTCGCCCCGAGCCGATCGGCGCCCCGCGCCCCGTCAGATCACGACTGACTTGCTGCCGTCGACCACCCAGGCGGCGCCATTGACGTAGCTGGCCCGTTCGGAGACGAGGAAGCACACCGCGTCGGCGATGTCGTCGATGGTGCCCACCCGGCCCGACGGGATCGTCCTGACGAGCTCGCTCAGCATGGCGGTGGGCGACGTGCCCCGGGCGGCGGCGGTGGCGGCCAGGAGCCGATCGGATCGGGCGGTCTGGATACGACCCGGCGCGAGGCTGTTTACCCGAATGTTCAGCGGGCCCAGCTCCATGGAGATCTCCTTGCTGAACATCCGAATGGCGGCGTTGCAGGCGCTGCCCGGAGTATGCAAGGGAATGGCTTGCTGGGTGGTACCGGTGATGTTGACGATCGTGCCGCCGCCGCGCCGTCGCATGTGCGGGATGACGGCCTTCGCGCAGCGAATGTAGCCGAGGAGCTTGCCGTTGATCGCGTCGACGAAGGCGTCGTCCGGCAGATCGACGAACGGCCCGAAGGCTGAGGCTCCGGCGTTATTCACCAAGATGTCGATGCCGCCCAGCTGCTCGGCGGCCTGATCGACAAAGCCCTGACACTCGGCCAGGCTTCGCAAGTCCGCTGGGATCGGCGCGATCTTCATCCCGGTGGCCCGGGTGATCTCGGCCGCGGTCTCCTTCAGCTTCGCTGCGCTGCGGGCGCAGATGGCCACGCTCACCCCCTCTTCGGCCAGCTTCCGCGCGATGGCCATGCCGATGCCTTCGCTCGCGCCCGTCACCAGCGCGCTCTTGCCCTTGAGTCCCAGCTCCATCGGATGTCCTCTCTCCCGGTCGGGATCGTCGGATACCCTTTCTGCGTCGGGTCGTTGGATGCTCGCTCCTTGTCGGGCTCGTCCTCCCCCCGGCGAGGCGGCGGGATCTGGCTACAGCGTCCCCACGACCTCGGCCGGCCAGGCGCGGGCGTCGACGCGCGCGTGCCACTCTTTGATCTTGCCGTCGCGGTCGATCACCACGCCGACGCGCTGCGCGCCCTTTTGTGGATCGACGTTGGCGCCGTACGCGGTGCCGATCGTCCGGTCGGTGTCGCAGATCAGCGGGAAGTTGAAGACATACTTCTCGGCGAACTTCTTGTTCTCGGCCGGGGTGTCGAACGATACCCCGATGATGGCGGCGTTCTTCCGATCGTACTCGGCTTTCAGGTCGCGGAACCCGCAACCCTCCGCCGTTCAGCCGGGAGTGTCGGCCTTGGGGAAGAACCAGAGCACGACCGCTTTGCCCTTGAAGTCCGAGAGCTTCACGGTGTTGCCAGTGTGATCGCGCCCCACGAAATCGGGTGCCTTGTCTCCTGGGTTGAGCATGATCCCTCCTTGGACCGGGGCGGCGAGCGCGAGAGCTTCGGTCGCGCACGTGGCCCCGCGTCGGTGCACTGCACGTCGCACACGCCGTCCTCCGGTGAGCCCGAGCCGGCCTGCCACCGGTCGGATGCGCCGTCGAAGAGCGGGCGTCGTTCAGCCCCTGCTTACAATCTCGGCGGCGAAGGCCTCCAGCGCCTCCCAGTCGTAGGGGCCTTCGCGGAACGCGATGTTGAGCCGAGTGCAGCCGAGAGCGCGGAACTGGTCCACCATCGCGCGGGCCTCCTTCACCGTTCCCCGCAGATAGCCCGTGCGGTCGGCGCGCTCGCCGCTGCCGCCCCAGTGATTGCGGAAGACCTCGTCGGCGCGCGCGGCGCCCTTCGCGTCGGCCCCGAGGTAGAAGCCGAGGTTCACCGTGCGCATGATCGTCTTCGGGTCTCGCCCCTCCTTCTCGCACCACTGATCGAGCACCTGGCTCTTGTGCGTCCAGTCGTGGGGACCGATGTAAGCGCCATTCCACCCGTCGGCGTATTTGGCCGCCGCCCGCAGGGTGCGCTTCTCGCCGCGCCCCCCGATCCAGATGGGAATACGGGGTTGAAGCGGTTTGGGATTGTTGGGGGCGTTGACCAGGCGGACGTGCTTCCCCTCGAAGTTCGCGCGCCGACGCTCGGGGTCGAAGAGCAGGCGCATGACCTGCGCGTACTCCTCGAGCATGTCCTCGCGCGGGCCGATCGACGGAAAGGCGTAGCCGTAGGCCTTCGCCTCGATCTCGTGCCACCCGGCGCCGAGCCCGCAGTCGACCCGCCCGTTCGACAAATGGTCGATCGTGGTGAGCGACTTGGCGAGCAGCGCGGGGTTGCGGTACACCACGCAGTAGACACCGCTGCCGAGCCGGATGCGTTCCGTGTCCATGGCGGCCGTCGTCAGTGTCGCGATCGCCTCATAGCAGTCCAGGTCCCCACCGCGCGGCGGCGATTCCTGGAAGTGGTCGGAGACGGAAAACCAGTCGAAGCCCTTGGCCTCGGCAAACTTCCACAGCTTGCGCATCTCGCCGAGCGGACCGCCCATGTGGCCGATGTGGATCCCGAATTTCATCTCCCTCTCCGGTTCCGCCCCTTATTTTCGGCGCTCGAAGACCGCCTGGATCATCACGATGCGTCCCTCCTCGCGGTTGCGCTGGCCCGCGCGGGTGATCTCGTCGAGCGCATCGCCCATGACGATGCGCTGAATGGCATAGGCCGGAACGGAACCGCCGGTGCTCGGCCCGGCCATCTCCGTCGTCACATCGTCCCAGGCGCGCGCCCGGAATCCGGCGGCCTCGATCGTGTCGCGCATGGAGGCCGGCGCGCGCAAGAAGGAGGCGGTGGCGTCGCGCGCCCACATCACGGGGAAGATGACGGGCTGTACCGGTCCGGCCATGGGTTCCTGGAGGGCCAGGAGGCCGCCCGGGCGCAGCACTCGGGAGAAGCCCGCGTACAGGCGGTCCTTGTCCGCGATATTCATGCCGCTGTTCTGCGTCCACACGACGTCGAACGCCTCCATCGCGACATCCAGAGCCCGCGCGTCGCCGATGCGATGGGTGACCCGATCGGTGAGCCGCAGTCGAGCCGTCAGCGCTTCGCCGGCGCGCACGTACGAGTCGGTGAGGTCGACCACGGTGACCTGACACCCGTACTGGGCGGCGAGCATCCGCGCCGGACCGCCCAGGCCGCCGCCGACGTCGAGGACACGCGCGCCGCGGCCCATTCCGGTCAGGCGCGCCAGGCGTTCGGTGGCGCTCTTGCCACCGCTGTGGAAGTGATCGGCCGGTGCGAGATCGTCGAGGGTCAGGGCATCGAGATCCTTCCCGGCAGCCGCCAGCGCATCGAGGATCGCGCGTTCGAGACCGTCGCGGCCCCAGTAGGCGCTGACGGATTGCGCGTCACTGCTTCGGGTCTTGAACGCGACGTCATTGGCGGCCATGAGGGTCTCAGCTCAAGCCGTAAAACCGCATCGCCCCTCCGGCCAGGATCTCGCGCTTGGTCGTCTCGGACAGCGCGGTGCGCTTGGCGATCATCGCCGGCGCGCCGGGGAAGAACCCGTCCGCGTGCGGGTAGTCGGTGGCCCACAGGATCTTGTGGGGACCGATGTAGTCGGCCAGCACGTCGAGGGAACCTTCCACCGGTTCGAACGAAATCCAGCAATTCCGCCGGAACAATTCGCTGGGGCGTGTCTTGAGGCCAGAGTCGTTGAATCCCTGGTCATCGAAGTGGCGATCCATCCGATCGAGCCATGGCGCGATCCAGCCACCGCCGGATTCCAGGAAGCCGATGCGGATCTGCGGGAACCGCTCGCACACGCCGCCCCAGATGACACTCAGCGCCACCAGCATCATCTCCATCGTGTGCGAGATGATGTGCCGGGCGCCGCGGCCTTCGAAGCGATCGACGCCGACGGTCGGCATGCCGCCCGAAGCGCCTTCGTGGAAGCCGATGGAGAAGTCGAGGGCCTGCGCCTCGGCCCAGAAGGGGTCATAATCGGGATGGTTGGCCATCCGGCCGTTGTACGGGTTGGGCCGGAGGAAACCGCCCTTCATCCCGAGGTCCTTGCGCGCGAAGCGCATCTCGGCGATGGCCAGGTCGATCGATTGCATCGGCAGCATGGCGATGCCGAAGAGGCGATCCGGGAACGGTTTGCAGTAGTCGGCCAGCCAGCGGTTATAGGCGCGGCACATCGCGGCGGCCAGCTTGGGGTCGGCCACCGCGCCAGAAAACAGCCCGATGCTCGGATAGAGGAACGCCGCGTCGATGCCGTCGAGGTCCAGGTCCTTGATGCGCGCGTGCGGGTCGAAGCCGCCCGGCCGCCCGTCCGCGTACATCATCGTGTCGACCGGCACCGAGCCGTCGCGAGCTCCGACGCCCCCGAGCCGCCCCAGGCCCTTGGGATTGCCGAGGATCTTGCCTTCCACGAGCAAGCGCTCCTTGCCGTTGTCGTCGAGGATCAGGCGAGGGGCACGCTCGCGGTAGGCAGGATCCATGTACGTGTCCCAGATGTCCATGGGCTCGAGGATGTGGCCGTCTGCGTCAATCACCTTGTACGTTCGCGTCATGGCTGACCTCCGTCGGTGATGGGATTCTGGGTCTTCGCCCCTAGCGGCAATACGGCAGCACCTCTCGAGCGAACAGGGCCATCGATTGTTTGACCATGGCGTGCGCCATGAGACCACCTTGATTGAAGTAGCAGATGAACTCGTCCATCTGATACTCGCCCCGCAAGGCTTGGACTCTCTGCACGCAATACTCGGGATCGCCGAAGACGGCCATCTCGCGGTCGACGTCCTCGTACTTCACCCGTTCAATCCTGGCCAGGACCTGCCGAAAGGCCTCGAAGCTCTTGATGTCGGCGTCGCCCAATGGTCGAAGCCGCTCCCCGGCCTCCCGCAAGAAATGCAGGAGACTCGCCTCACACTCCTGTCGCGCGTGCGCCCGGCTCCTGGTGACGTGCACCGGAAAGGCCAGGGCGGCGTCGCCCCGGGTGCCGGCCGGAAGAGCGTGGCGATAGACCAACAGGCCCTCTTTCAGCTTGTCCGGCGGATTGATGAGTGGCGTGGCAAAGATGGGCAACCGGCGGCGCGCGGCCAGCGGAAACGTGTCGGAGCTATTCGCGGCGATCCGCACCGGGGGATGCGGTGCTTGCACGGGCTTGGGCACCACCGTCAGGTCGCGGGCCCGAAAGTACTTTCCCTGGACCGAGAAGGCTTTCTGCGTCCACGCCTGGAGGATGAAGTCGAGCGCCTCCTCGAAGCGCTCCCGGCTCTCGTCCTGGGGAATGTCGTATCCGGCGTAGTGGATGGGGGCCGTGCCGCGTCCCACGCCGAACTCCAGGCGGCCGTTGCTGAGGATATCGGCGATCGCGGCTTCTTCGGCGATCTTCACCGGGTTGTGCAAGGGCAGGAGCGTCACCGCCGTCCCCAGGCGAATCCGCGTCGTGCGCTGGGCGGCGGCCGCCAGCACCATGAGCGGGTCGGCCAGAATCGAGAAGGCCCGGCTGAAATGCAGTTCGCCGAGCCAGACGGTATCGAAGCCCAGGCCCTCCCCGAGCTCGATCTGCGCGAGGAGGTCCAGGTATCTCTGACGCTCTGAATCTGCGCTGGCACACGGCAATTGGTCGAAGAAGCCGAAGCGCATGCCCTCCTCGTGACCCGTCGATTCGACCTCGCGATGTGATCCTGACCCTAGCACGTTATGGTGGGATTCGCGCCGGCCGGTTCAGACGTCGTGGGGATTCGCGGCGGGCGATTCAGACGCGGCGGTCAGCCCGATGGTCGACCGGACCGAGGGGCGGCTGCGGTAGGATACCCGCACTCCGACGAACTGGAGGTCCGAGATGGGTCGACGCATCACCCCGATCGCGTTGGTCTTCGTCGTTCTGATCGCGCTCTCGTCCGTGAAGGGCTACGCCCAGGGCTCCCCCGAGGGCCAGCTCACCGTCGCCTTCGACGCCTCGATCGCGACCGCATTCCTCGATCCGGCTGACACCGCGGGACTCGGCACCCCCTTCGTGTTCCTCTACGCGCTGCACGACGCGCTCGTCAAGCCGCTGCCCGGTCACGACATGGCGCCGTGCCTGGCCGAATCCTGGCGGGAGAGCCCCGACGGGCTCACCTTCGACTTCAAGCTGCGCGAAGGTCTCCGATTCCACAACGGCGATCCCTTCACCGCGGAGGACGTGAAGTTCAGCTTCCAGCGATACCGCGGCGCTTCCGCCAAGCTGCTGCACGACCGCGTGAAGTCGGTGGACGTTATCGATCCTCACCGCGTGCGATTCGTCCTGCACAAGCCCTGGCCGGACTTCTTCGTCTTCTACGCGACGCCGGCCACCGGGGCGGCGTGGATCGTGCCGAAAAAGTACATCGAGAAGGTCGGCGAGGAGGGCTTCAAGCGGCAGCCCGTGGGCCTCGGGCCGTATCGGTTCGTGCGCATGGACCCGGGGCTCGAGCTCGTGCTCGAGGCCAACGACCAGTACTGGCGAAAGAAGCCGTCGATCAAGCGCATCGTCATCAAGGGCGTGCCCGACCGCACCACGCGGCTGGCCATGCTGAAGACCGGAGAGGCGGACATCGGCTATCTGATGGTCGGGGTGGAGGCCGCGACAATCAAGGCCGATCCCAAGCTCCGCCTCGCCCAAGTCATCCCCAGCGCGACCTGGTGGATGGAGTTCCCCGAGCAGTGGAAGCCCAAGTCTCCCTGGCACGATCGGCGCGTGCGGCTGGCCGCCAATCTGGCCATCGACAAGCAGGGCATTAACGAAGCGGAGCGTCTCGGCTATTCGCGCCTGACGGGCTCGATCATCCCGAGCATCATGGATTTCGCGCTGCGGATCGAGCCCTACCCGTACGACGCTCCGCGCGCGAAGCGGCTCCTCGCCGAGGCCGGCTATCCCAGCGGCTTCGATGCCGGCGACCTCACCCCCCTGCCTCCGTTCACCACCATGGGTGAGGCCTTCGCCAACAACCTGGCCGCGGTGGGCATTCGCACGCGCGTGCGCACGATGGAGCGCGCGACCTTCCTCGAGTCCTGGCGGGCCAAGAAGCTCGGGGGCCTGATCGCCAATGCCACGGCCGCCCAGGGCAACGCGGCGACCCGGATCGAAGCGTTCGTGGTCTCGGGCTCGGCGTACGCCTATGGCGGCCATCCCGACATCGACGACCTGTTCCTGCAACAGGCCCAGGAGCGCGACCGCAAGAAGCGCGAGGCCCTCCTGCATCAGATCCAGCGGCTCATGCACGAGCGCGTCATGCACGTCCCGATCTTCGAGCCAGCGACCCTGCACGGCGTCGGCCCGCGGGTCGAGGAGCCGGCCATCGGTCTGAACCCGCTTCTCTACATGGCCGCGCCTTACGAGGAGATGCGCCTGAAGAAGCCGTGAAGCGCGTTGGTCAAGAGGAGCGAGATGCGCCGGAACGCCGTGACCCACCGCTTCCCCGTACGAGCCGACCGGCCGGCGGGGAAGCTCGCGGTCCGCATACCTTCTATTGGCTGGGCGATTCGATGGAAATCGAAGTCTGCAACTTCTCGAACCAGCCCCTGGAGCAAATCCTGACGTTTCACGCCCGAGCGGGACCGGCAAATCCTGACCCTTCCCGCACCGTCCCGTTCGCCATCGAACGGCTCGGCGGAAACGCGAAAGCTTTGTCGCCGGCCAGGAAAGGGCGGCGGTTGGCCAGGCCCCGCACCTATTCGGCGCCGTCGCCCCCGTGCCCGTGGGCCGCCGTCCGAGGGATGGTATGTTGACTATCGCTCGGGCGAGATGCAGGCGTGGCCTCGATGTCGTCCGAGTTCCCTTCGGCCCGATCGCTCGACCGCTCACGGTGCGGACGCCCGCGCCGGTGCCGACTGGCACTGGCGAGGCACGGAGGGTTATCCATGACCGAGCGACCGACCCCGACCGATCTCACGCCGCGTGACGTCCTCAAGCTCGCCCCGCGTGGCCGCCCACAGCCCCGAGCGCATCGGGACTCTGGCCAGCGCCGCGGGCGCGACAGAAGCGAGATGAGGGCGATGGCGTTCGCCAGTCGATTGCTCACCGCGCTCGCGCTCCTCGTCCTGGCGCTCGGATGTCTGCCACCGGCGCCGGCGGCCGCAGCCCCCGAGGGGCAGATGGTGTGGGCCGTGCACATCTCGCTGGCGCCCGTCTACTTCGAGCCGGCGGAGGCCCCAGGGATCATCACGCCCTTCATGCTCTACTACGCGCTCCATGACGCCCTGGTGAAGCCGATGCCCGGCAACCCGATGGCGGCGAGCCTCGCCGAGTCGTGGGCGGTCTCACCGGACGGCCTCACCTACGAGTTCGTGTTGCGTAAAGGGGTGAAATTCCACAACGGCGATCCGCTCACCGCCGACGACGTCAAGTTCTCCTTCGAGCGCTATCGCGGCGTGGCGTCGAAGAGCTTCAAGGCGCGCGTGGCCGCGGTGGAGGTGCTGGATCCGCACCGGATTCGCTTCCGCCTCACCCAACCGTGGCCCGACTTCATGACCTTCTACGGCACCCCGGCCACCGGAGCCGCCTGGGTCGTCCCGAAGAAATACGTCGAGAAAGTCGGCGATGAAGGCTTCAAGAAGGCGCCCGTCGGCGCCGGGCCCTACAAGTTCGTCTCGTTCACGCCCGGCATCGAGGTCGTGGTGGAGGCGTTCGAGGGATACTGGCGCAAGACACCGACCGTCAAGCGCCTGATCTTCAAGAGTGTGCCCGAGGAGTCGACGCGTCTGGCCATGCTCAAGCGGACGGAGGCTGACGTCGCGTACTCGATCCGCGGCGTGCTCGCCGAGGAGCTCAAGAGAACGCCGGGGCTCACCCTCAAGCCGACCTACCAGCCGTGGACGCAGTGGACGCAGTTCACAAAGGAGCAGTGGGACCCGAAGTCCCCCTGGTCCGATCGCCGCGTACGCCTGGCCGCGAACCTTGCTGTCGACCGGAAGGCCATCAACGAGGCTGAATTCCTCGGCCTGTCAAGGCTCACCGGCAGCATCATTCCCCACACGTTTGATTTCTACTGGCCGGCGCCTCTGTATCCGTACGACCCCGGCCGGGCGCGGCAACTCCTTGCCGAGGCCGGATATCCGAGCGGCTTCGATGGCGGGACGATCTCCTCGGACATGGTGTACGCGTCGCTGGCCGAGGCCACCGCCAACTATCTCGGCGCGGTGGGCATCCGGCTCAAGGTGACACCGATGGAGCGGGCGGCCGTTCTCAAGGCCAACCAGGAAAAGAAGCTCACCGGTCTCAACGTCGGCGGAAGCGCCGCCTTCGGCAACGCCGCCACGCGCGTCGAGGCCTACGTGGCCGCTGGGGGACTCTACGTGTACGGAAGCCACCCCGACCTCGATGGACTCTTCCGCGAGCAGGCGGCGGAGACGGACAAGAAGCGCCGGGAGGCAACCCTCCACAAGATCCAGCAGCTGATGCACGAGCGCGTGATGTTCTCGCCGATCATGGAACCTGCGTTCCTGAATGGCTACGGCCCTCGGGTGGCCGAGTCCGGTCTCGGGCTCATCACCGGCTTTGCGTACTCCGGGCCTTACGAGGACGTCATGCTCAAGGGCCGGTAGGGATGTCACGGCGCCAGGGCAAGGGAGCCGCCGCCCGAAGAGGGAGCGCTGAGAGTGGGCGGCGGGGTATGTTCCCGAGGCGAAACCTCGCGCGCGGTGCGTATGTTAGCCTCGCATCCGGGGCCATGCGGTGCTGACCACGGTGGAAACGATCGTTGAGCGTCTGGTGACCGGCTACGCGCCGGACCGGATCATCCTGTTCGGCTCGCGCGCGGCGGGTGCGGCCCGTGGCGGGAGCGACGTCGACCTCCTGATCGTGAAGGAGACAGATCGGCGACCGATCGAACGGCGCATCGAGGTCGAGCGCCTGCTGGCCGACCGGGCCCTCCCGCTCGACGTGATCGTCTACACGCCCGGCGAGCTCCGCCAACTCCTCGCTGTAGGTAGCTCGTTCATCGAGGAGCTCATGGAGCACGGGAGGGTTCTCTACATGCGCAAGGCGACTGCGGCGTGGCTCCGGGAGGCGCAGGACGAGCTGGAAAGCGCGGTCGTGCTCCGCGATCACCGCAAATCTCGCGGAGTGTGCCTCCACAGTCAGCAGTGTGTGGAAAAGCTCCTGAAGGCGCTACTCCTCGAAAGGGGCAGGCGGCCGGCTCGGACCCACGACCTCGTCGAGCTCCTGAACGCCGTCGCCAACGAGGGGTGGCCGGCCGGCCTAGAGATGGACGACGTGGTGTTCCTGAACAGCGTGTACCGGGGACGATACCTGACCGAAGAGGGCCTGCTCCCACATGGCGAGCCCACCGGCGAGGACGCTCACCGGGCGGTCGCGGTCGCCGATGCAATGATGCGCCGCACACGCGCTGCGCTCGAAGGCTCGTCGACGTGAGGAGCGACGACAGACGACGTAGAGTCGCCTTCGTGGCTTCTCTGATGAGAGGCGGCAGGAAGGTCGGCACGCCTCCCTGACCGTAGGCGATGCGGCCCGCGCGCCGTGACCCGCGCGAGGTCGGGCAGGGACCACAGACCGATCAAGTCTGTTGTCGAACCGGCTCGCCTTGCCCCAGAGCAGCGTGCTCAGCGTTCTCGCCTTGCCCCAGACCAGCGTGCTCAGCGTTCACCGCCGAGGTCACGAGCGGACCATCAGCTGGAGGCGATGTCCGTCGGGGTCCTGAAAATAGATGCAGCGGTCCTCGCCCGGGCGGCCACTCACCGCGACTCCACGCTTCTCCAGCTCGGCCTTGAGCGCTTCGTACGTTCCCGCCGTGACGTTCAAGGCCATATGGTTGAGATCGTTGCCCGAGGTCAGTGGAGTGTCCTCCGGCTTCGTGAACAGCGCCACGCCCTGCTGGCCGGCATGCAAGAACACTTGTCTGTCGTTCTGTCGGTAGAGGGTCATGCCGAGGACCTCGCAGTAGAACTTCTTGGCGCGTTCCAGGTCGGTCACATGGAGCACGATGTGGTCGATTCCGCTGGCCTGTATTGTCATCTCGTTCCCCCCTGACGTCGCGGCTCGAGGCTTCAGTCTACGCGCGACCACGGGTCGATTGACAGGCCCCCGCGCCCTTGCTACCGTCCACCAACCCGCCGAATCGGGTTGGACATCCCGTCTCCGTCGAGCGTCCTCAGCGACAGGGAGGTGTGAGATGGCGGCAGGTCTTCGGCGTCACCGGACACTGCTCACCGTTGTTCTCCTTGCCTTTCTGATCGGCCCGTCGGTCGTCGCGATCCCGGGGGCGGCCCCGGCGGCGGAGACCCCGCGCCGGGGAGGCGTCCTGCTGGCGGCCATCGGCGCCGACGCGCCGAGCCTCGACCCCCACCAGGAGAGCACCTTCGCCACCATCGAACTGGTGGCGCCCCTCTACAGCACGCTTCTGCAGATCGACCCGTTGAGCTACCCGAAGGTCATTGGGGATGTGGCCACCGAATGGAAGATCGCGCCCGACGGGCTGACCTACACCTTCAAGATTCGTCAGGGAATCAAGTTTCACGACGGCTCGCCGCTGACCGCCGTTGACGTCAAGGCCACCTACGACAAGATCGTATTCCCGCCGGACGGGGTGCGCAGCATCCGCAAGAACGCCTACGCCGCGGTGGCGGGCGTCGAGGCCCCGGACCCGAGCACCGTGGTGTTCAAGCTCAAGTTCCCGTCGGCGTCGCTCCTGGCCAACCTGGCCTCGCCGTGGGACGTCATCTATCCCAAAAAGTACCTCGACAAGGATCCGAATTACTTCAAGGCGAACGTCGTCGGCTCCGGCCCCTTCAAGTTCAAGAGCTACACGCGCGGGTCGACGTTCGAAGGGGAGCGGAACCCGGACTACTTCATCAAGGACCGGCCGTACCTGGACGGGTACAAGTTCTACATCAGTCCCGAAACGTCGGTGCGGGCGGCGGCCCTTCGGTCCGGGCGCGCCTGGATCGAGTTCCGCACCATGCCCGAGGCGGAGGTGACGGCGATCCGCAAGCAGCTGGGGGACAAGGTCGTCGTGCAGGAAACGCCCGCCACCGGCCTGTTCGGAATCGCGATCAACCAGACGGCGAAGCCGTTCACCGACGTTCGCGTCCGCAAAGCCCTCACGTTGGGCTTCGATCGCTACACCGCGAGCCGCGTGCTGTACCCGCTGGCCAGTCTGAGGGACGTCGGGGGACTGATGCGTCCGGCCACGGAGTGGGCGCTGTCGGAGACCGAGCTGCAGAAGCTCCCAGGGTTCGGGAGGGACACGGAGAAGAGCCGCGCCGAGGCCAGGCGCCTCCTGGCCGAGGCGGGCTATCCCAACGGCTTCAAGGTCGTTCTCAAGAACCGCAACGTGAAGATTCCCTACCAGGACTTCGCGGTGTTCGCGATCCAGGAGTGGCGCAAGATCGGGATCGAGGCCGAGCACCGGCCGCTGGAGACGGCGGCTTGGTTCGCGGATGGACGCGACACCGGGAGCTTCGAGCTGATCATCAGCGGCGTGTTCCACTACATCGACGACCCCGATCTGTTCCTCCAGCGGTACACGACGGGGGACCCCAACAACTGGGGGCGATTCTCCGATCCCCGGATCGACGACCTCTACGCGCGCCAGGCGAGGGTCCTCGACCCGGCCGAGCGCAAGCGGCTCGTCAACGAGGTCGAGAGAATCGTGCTCGACAACGCGTATTACATCCCCGGCCTCTGGTGGAGGCGGAGCGTGGTGCACTGGGCCAAGGTCAGGAACTACGTGGCCCCGCCCAATCACTACTCCAATCAGAAGCTCCAGGACGTCTGGCTGGCGGAGGACTGAGAGGGCTAGCGCGCGTCCTAGACCCGCAGCGCCAGCAGCTCGTCGGCGAAGATGACCTCGCCGCCGTAGTGGCGGCGCACGTCCCCGATCCCCTTCTCCATCGGCCCATGCCGCGCCAGGTAGGGGCCGATGTGCACGAGGACCAGGCGCTTGACGCCGGCCTCCTCGGCCATCCGCGCGGCGCCCACCGTGCCGCAGGTACCGGCGGCCTCGCCGAGCGCCTCCATGCGCTCCTGGTCGTCCCAGCACATGCACAGCATCATCTCTGCGCCGCGCGCCAGCTCCGTCACCGAGCGGCACGGTTGCGTGTCGCCCGTGAACACGATGCTGCCGTCGGCGCCGTCGATCCGGTAGGCGAGCGAATCGAGGAAGGGCTGGACATGCTCGGCGGGCGCGGCGGTGACTCGCCACTCGCGGCCCTCGTGGACAGGCCCCGGACCGACGTCGCGCGCCAGCACCGACGGGGGCCGCCGCGGCAAGGTACCACCGCGGTTGACGAACACGCGCTGGCTCACGGGATGCCCGACCCGCGCCTTCCAGTCGTGGGCGAAGGCACCGCGCTCCGGGTCGAGGATCCGCTCGGTGAGGGTCTCGGTCAAAGTCGGTCCATAGACGTGAAGGGGGTTCTCCCGGCCGACCGACTGGTCCCAGCGGGTCAGCAGGAAGCAGGGGTAGTCGACGTCGTGATCGAAGTGGTGATGGGTGAAGAAGAGATAGTCCACCTGCGTCGGCTGGATGCCGGCCTTCACAAGCTTCCAGGTGGCCGCCGGCCCGCAGTCGAACATCAGGTGCTCGCCGCCGATCTCCAGCGCGAAGGCCGAGCCCCAGCGGTCGGGCGTCGGCGTGGGCGTGCCCGCGCCAAGGACGTGGACCCGTGTCATCGGCGCGCGCGCCATTGGGCGCCGCCTACTGCGCGAGCCACACCTTCATGAAGGTGTTGCTGTCGTAGACCGTGGTGCCGAACTTGTAGCCCCGCACGCGCTTGTCGACGAAGTGGAAGCCCTCGACCCAGCCGACGGGGACCGCCGAGGGAGCGCCAGCGAGGATGTGGCGCTGCAGCTCCAGATCGATCTGCTTGCGCTTGGCCGGGTCGGGTTCGCGCAGCGCCCGCTCGCTCAGCTCGTCCACCTTCGCGTCCGACCACTGGCCCCAGTTGCTGCCGGCGGGCGTGGTGTAGATGAGCGTGAAGAGGGCGCCGGGATCCGAGGTCACCATCGCGCGATCCTGGGTGGCGATGAACACGAAGTCGCCCTTGCCGTAGACGGCGAAGCCGCGGCGCTCTCGTAGGTCTTCATCGTCCCCCGGATGCCGATCCGGCGCAGCTGCGAGAGCACGAGCTGGGCCCGGTCGATGTAGCCGCCGGCCGAGCGCACGGCCGCCTCGATGTCCACGCCGTTCGGGTAGTGCTTCTCGACCAGCCGCTTCGCCTCGGCGATGTCCTGGTCCTTGGGCTGACGGCACCCGGGCAGCTTCTGCACCTCGTCCAGGGGCAGCGCAACGTCGCCCGCGAGCTTGGGGTCGAGCAGCGCGCACGGCACCCCGGCGCCCTCCAGCGTCTTCGCGACCAGCTCCTGCCGGTCGATGGCCAGGTACACGGCCTTCCGTAGATCCGGGTTGTTGAACGGCGGCTTCTGCGTGTGCATATAGATCAGGCCACACCAGCTGCTTGAGGTTCTCCACCGGGTCGTCGAAGAGCGAGACGAACTCGAGAGGTGGCAGCCAGCGAAAGAACCGCACGAGCGCGTAGAGGATCAGCACGCCGGTGAAGAAGATGGGCAGGCTGAGCCCGCTGATGCTGACGACCCGAACGATGTGATCGACCCAGGTGTTCTGTCGAGCGGCCGAGACGACCCCGAGGGGCACGGCCCAGACGACGGCGACGACGAGGGTCAGGACCGCTAGCTCCAGCGAGCGGGGGAAGCGCTCCCACACGATCTGCGACACGGGCCGGCGCTGCACCTACGAGTAGCCGAAGTCGCCGAACGCGGCGTTGCCCAGCCTTCGGAGGTACTGCTCCGCCATGGGCCGGTCGAGGCCCAGCTCGGTCCGGATCTGCTGGACCTGCTTCTGCTGGATGGCGCTCGACTCGCTGCCGGCCTGGTAGACGATGATCTCGGCAATGTCGCCGGGCACCAGGCGCAGCAAGACGAAGATCAGGAGCGTGGCTCCGAGCAGCGAGGGCACGAAGAGGAGCAACCGGCCGGCGATGTACTTCCGCATCGTCGCGCGGTGCGCTCAGCTCCCTGGGCCCGGATTCACGGTCGGTAATCCATCCTCAGGGGGGCCTTATCTGGCGGGGGCACCCGCCGATTGGCAACCCGAAACGGTGCCGAAGGTCGGTCGGTTTCGCCGGGCATCACACGACGAGGTCCGCGGGGAGCGCGGATCGCGGTGCTTGGACGTGTCGCATCATAGCCCTCGAGCGCGGGCTTTGCTGGGCGCCATCCTCTGTCCAAAACGGTCCGGTTTCCCGGCCTCCTTGAGGACCCCGGTGATGTTGGCTATGCTCCCCCGGTGCGTGGGCGACCGAGAGGGAGCGTCGAGCCGAGGTCGACCCGGCTCCGCACCGGGCCTCTCCCCGACTCTCCCGGGGACCCCGTTGATGATATCTACGCTCTGAGGCGTCAGCGTTGACGACGCGAGTACCGGTCTCTACGCGATGGCGCGAGGCAACCTGATGCGCTCAGCGCGGTTCGTGGTGAGCCTGCCCCGTCCACCGCCGGGCGCTTATGCCGCTCGCCCTGCGTGCCAATCTACCTGGCAACCGAGTGGCGCGCGCGGCTTCTGGCCGGACTGAGACGGGCGACACTCCCACGATCTCGTCCTGGTCCCTGGCAACGTGGTGTCGTCCCCGTCGAAGCGTCGGCGAGCGTGCGCCGTGAGCAGAGATGGGAGGCTCTTATGGCTGAAGCGATGGCCCCGCCGAGACCCGCGGCGGCTGTTGACGCGCGGCCGATACACAAGGTGCCGAATCCGTTCCCGCTGACCCTGGCCGGCATGATGGCGATGCTCGGCCCGCAGGCGATCAACTTCGGCATCTCGGTGGGCGGTGGTGAGGCCTACCTGCTGCCGAACATCGCCGCCCGCGGGACCTTCCACATGCACTGGCTGATGATGGTCTCGGTCGTGCTCGAGTCGGCCCTTGTCTACGAGTGCATCAAGTACAGCATGAACACCGGGCGATCGTTCTTCGCCGCCACCGTCGACCTGAAACCGAAAGGCTTCTGGCCCTGGTACTGGTCCATCATCACCCTCCTGGTGGCGGGCTGGCCGGCCTGGATGGCCGGGGCGGCCGTCGCCGCCCAACGGTTCACCGGCATCTCGACCCAGACGCTGCTGCCCGGCTCCACCCTGCCAAAGCAGTACATCTGGGCGGTGATCGCGCTGGTGCTCGTGCTCGTCGTGTTCTACCTCTCGGACCGCACCTACAACTTCCTGCAGCGGTTCTTCCTGTTCATCATGTTTGGGAACATCATCCTGGTCGTGCTGATCACGGCCATCGCCGCCAAACCGCGCGACTACTGGGATGTGCTGATGGGGATGCTCGGCATCACCTTCGTGACCCAGGGCGGCTACCCCGCACAGCTGCCGCTGACGGACGCGCTGGCGCTATTCGGGCAGCCGGGTGGCAGCATCATGTACGTGAGCTTCTGGGTGATCGGAGCGGGGTTTGCGATGGGCAAATTCGCCGGCCAGGTGACCGGGCCGCTTCGGCCTCCCGAGAACGTTACCGCCGAAGAACTGCGGTGGGACACGAACGACGCCGGAGAGCGCCGGAAGATGCAGCAGTGGGTCAAGCTGGGTGGCTACAGCCTATTCCTCTGGTGGGCGCTCATCGGCGGCATCATCATGGTCTACCTGTACTCCGTGGCCGGGTATGCCTATCTGCACCCGGAGTTCCTCAAGACGGGCAAGGTCCCCACCGGGGCGGACGTCGCGGTGCAGATGGCGACGGTGGCCGGAGGCGTCCTCGGACCGATGGCGGGGTGGCTCATGCTGCTCTTCATCATGGTCACCCTCTATGACGCCCAGTTCCCGCTCTATGACACGTTCATCGGTCGGACCACCACTGACGCGATCGCGACCACGCGCCTGCGGCAGGGCCGGGTCAACAACTTCTTTCACAACCTGCTGCCGGTCGGCCTGCGCAACAGGCCATACCGCTTCTGGTACTTCGTGGTGGTGACGGTGACCGTC
>JBKPAK010000123.1:0-14716 GCA_046726415.1 Candidatus Methylomirabilota bacterium | reverse complement strand
AGCGTCAGATGTGTATAAGAGACAGGTGTTGTCGACCTCCAGGAGGCGACTCGGAAGTTGGCGGCCGCCGATGTTCGATCGTAACCTGTGGCTGTTTATCAACACCTTTGCGGACTGGCTTGTGATTTCCCGAAACCTTTCCCCCACGTAGCGGGCTGATTCTCAAAACCTTTCCCCCAGGGGTTTCTCAAAACTTTTCCCCCACCTTGAGCCCGGCGGCCAAGCTGGGCCGTGGTTACCCCCATCGCGGAGGTGGTCATGGCCTATCGGGAGTTGGGTATGATCGAGATTCGCGAAGTATTGCGCCGGTTCTGTCTGGGCGACGGCGTGCGCGCGATCGCGCGCGGGACAGGGAGCGACAGGAAGACGGTCGCCAAGTACGTCGCCGCCGCTCAGGCCGCCGGTCTGCAGCGGGGCACGCCCGGCCCGACGGGACGGTGATGGGCGTCTGGCGTAACCGTGACTACCGTGGCTGGCCGTACCGGTGGGTCGTAGTGCTGTGGGATGGACTCAAGACGAGGGAGCACACGGCCTTGCCTATCCCAGCATCCCGTGCTCGGCGGCAGACACGGGGTTCGGGGAACGGGCCGTGCGGGCAGCCCTCGTGGAACTGACGGGCACGCGTGTCATCTTTGGGGGGTTGGCGGGGCCCAGTTAGCCGATTCGCACGCTTTGCCCGCCATCGACCGGGAGCACAACGCCGGTTATGAACCCGGCCTCATCCGAATGCAGGAAGAGGCTCGCGTAGGCCACGTCCCAGCCGGTGCCCATCTTGCCACGCAGCGGGACTTGTTTATCGCGAGCCGCCCGCAGCTCCTCTTTCGGGATGTTGCGTTCCCGCGATATGCCTTCGATCGCAAGCGGCGTGTCCATCAGCCCCGGCATGATCGTGTTCACCCGGATGCCGTGCTTAGCGTTGCTCAGGGCGAGCGACTGTCCCAGCACGTTCATGCCCATCTTCGAGATCTTGTAGGCAGTCAGTGGCGCCGCATACACCACGGCCGCGATCGAGGAGATGTTGACGATGCTCCCGGACCGCTGCCGCCTCATGACGGGTAAGACGGCCTGACAGGAGAGGAGGCAGCCCTTCAGGTTGACCCGCAGGATACGGTCGAATGCCTCCTCGGTCAGTTCGTCAGGGCTGGCATCGCCGCCGCCGATGCCGACGTTGTTGTGCAAGAAATCGATCCGGCCCCAGGCGTCGACGCAGGCGCTTGCGTAGGCCTTGCAGTCGCTTGCGCGGGTCCAGTCGCCAGCCAGGCAGTGTGAGGTGCCGCCCTCCTTGGCGATCAAGGCCGCCGTTTCCTCCGCGGACGCGACGTTACGATCGACGAGCATCACCTTCGCGCCTTCCCGCGCGAAGAGAAGGGCCGCGGCGCGGCCGTTACCGATGGTCTCCCCGGGGGTCTGCCCAGCACCGACGACGATTCCTACCTTGTCCGTGAGTCTCATTGTCTCCCTCCACCGGATCATTCAGCATTGCCAGCCCCCCTGTCTCGTTATCATCTTCTTTTCCTTTCGGAGTTTACTGTCACCTGTCCGCCGGATGATGGGTCCCATGGCCGCCATGTACCACGCGCGAGTACCCTCCTCTGTGCGGCGAACCGGCCGGGGCGACCGAACGCGAGCCAGCGGCCGCTCCACTGCGGAGTTAGCCAGTCGGCGGATCGAGCTTGCGCCTGAGTAGTACGACATCCGGTGGCTCCCACCCGAGCGAGCGGTAAAAGGGCTCTGCGTCATGCCACACATCCGCGATCAGGATACGATGGCCTCGCCGAGCAAGCTCGCCCTGTACACGCTCGATGAGGCCCCTTCCGATGCCGCGGCCTCTCGCTTCCAGCGCAACGATCAGTTCGCTCAGGTATGCCCTGAAGCCGAGGTCGTGGGCACAGACGAAGCCCACGATCGCGCCTTCCTCCTCCCAGACGAGTGCCAAGTCGCCCGCGGTCTCGATGCCTCTTGCGAGGGTCGCATCGGACCAGTCGTGCTGCCAAAATCCAGGTTCCGCTTCCATGAGCAGCCGAACGGCCGGAACATCCTCGCGTCTCGCCTTTCGAATCACACTTTTCGCCCGTTCATGTCCCAGCGCCCCGGTTCCGCGGCGGCGCGCAGCGCCGTCCCTGGAAACGGTTGTTGGATGGCGCCAGGCAGGAAGATCTCGTCGAGATGACTGTGGGATCCGACGACCGACCCGATGTCCCAGAACGTCGCGCGGTCGCCTTTCGGGTAGCCCGTGCTGGCCCCGAACTCTTCCGCGTCGGCGCCGCCCGCGGCGAAGCGGGGCGGCGGCTCTTCGCCGGTGACCGGCGTGTCGCGCGTCGTCGTCGCCGGTGACGCGCACGCCACGACGCACACCAGCAGCGCGAGCGCCCACACTCGCAGTCGCGCCAGACGCTTCTCAGGGTCGCGGCCCGTAGAGCCTTCGTTCTCCGGCGACGTACGGGCGAGCGGTCGCTTGGCTTCCGTTCTCACCGGCGCGGGCTCGAGACGGCGACTCATCAGCGTCGCCTTGCCCCCCACGGCGTCACGATAGACGACAGGCTAGACGAGGGCTCCAAGCGTGCGGCCGACAAGCGTGAGTCGTCTGAGGTTCATGGGCTCCCCCCAGCCACCATGATCGTCCCATTTTTCGTGCGTGCCGATCCACCAACCAGAGGGTCGCCACGCCATCGATGCGGCAAGCGGACGGTGTCCAGGGCCTATCGACACTGGCACCGTCGCTACCGAAACAGGCGCGAGACGCTCGATCCGTCGTGGATGGCATGAATCGCGTCTGCGAAGAGCCGCGCCACCGACTTGACGTGGATCTTGTCGATGCGCTTGCGCGCAGGAAGGGGGATGGTGTCCGTCACCACGAGTTGGCGAAGTGGTGAGGTCTCGATGCGCTCGACAGCCTTTCCCGACAGCACGGCGTGAACGACACAGGCTTCCACCGCGACAGCGCCCCGCTCGAGCACGAAGCGCGCCGCCTCCACGAGGGTTCCACCGCTCGCCACCTCGTCATCGACGATGAGGGCGACTTTCCCGTCGACATCACCGATCAGATTCACGGCACGCGGAACCTCGTCATCGCCGTGACGCCGCTTGTCCACGATCGCGATCGGCAAATCCAAGCGGGCCGCGTAGTGACCCACATCTTTCGATTCGCCCACGTCGCCAGCGACGAGCACGTAGTTCGCGAGGTCACGGCTCTCGCGCAGGTAGTCGCACAGGATGGGGGCGGCCTGGAGCTGGTCAGCCGGGATGCGAAAGAAGCCCTGCACCTGAGGTGAGTGCAAGTTCATGGTGAGGATGCGGTCGGTCCCGGCGGCTTGCAGCAGATCCGCCATGAGGCGGGCGGTGATCGAGATGCGGGGCCGATCCTTCTTGTCAGAGCGCGCGTAGGGGAAGTATGGCAGCACGGCGGTGATGCGCCCCGCAGAGGCGTGCTTGAGGGCGTCGATCGTCATCAGCAGCTCAATGATTCCGTCCGAGACCGGCGGGCATGAGGGCTGGATCACGAAGACGTCCGCCTCGCGAACATTTTCATCGATCTGAACGAGCATGTTCTCATTGGAGAAGCGCACGACTGTCGTGGAGCAGAGGTCGGTACCCAGACACTTGCAGATGTCCTGCGCCAGCCCTGGATGAGCGGTGCCGCTGATCACCTTGACGGCGCCGATCATGTCCTCTCCCTGGGTGGACGAACCGTGGACGGACGCTCACCAACCGGGCGTCCTTGCTGTCTAGCGCCCAAGCCACAGCGCCGAGTCTTCAACGCGTCTGTCATGTCTCCGACTCCAGCCTGGATGGTACCAAGCCTTGTTCGGACAGTGGCACGCCGACCGTTGGCATGTGCGCCGAACGGCCGGCATCAGCCGCGGCCGAAGGCCGTCGGCCGGATGCCGTGATTCGGCGGACCAGCGACAATTGCTGCGCGCCCAGGAGGCTTCCCGCCGAGACGGTCACGCCTCAGACGCCGGTCCCGAATCCGCCAGCGCTTCGCACGGTTGCGGCCTCGCCAAGGTGGCCGGACGAATGGAGCAAAGCGACGCCGCTCAATACCGTCGCGCGGGACGGCTGGTGAACGCCTTGACATACCGCTCCCTGCGCGTGCCGAAGGCGCCTTGCGCGGCAGCGCGCTCAAGCGCCCCAGCCGCGATCTCCCCTCCCAGTCCTTCCCGTCGAACGCAGTGGCGATCTCGCGTGTCCGGCGGCCGACCGCGTCGCGGTAGTCACGCAACGCGCCAACGTCGATTCGGCGACAGCTCCGCGACCTCGGCACTGGTCATGCCGATGCCAAAGTCCGGACGCGGCGGCGCTTGAACGCGGCGTCACAACTCGCTTCCGGTGATCGAATGCCGCGCGATCCGAGGCGAGGAAGGCGACCAGCTCGGCGACCTCCGCCGGCCAGCCCGGACGGCCAAGCGGGATGCCGCCGAGCGATTTCATCAATTTCTCGCGTGCCCGCATGCGTGTCAGTGCCTGAGCCCGCGGCCAGGCGGTCGATCAGTGCTGTTGCCCGCGGTGGTCTGTATGAAGCCCGGCGGAACGCTGACGACCCTGACACCCTTGGCTCCGACCTCGTTCGAGAGGCCCTTGCGGTAGTTGCTGAGTGCCGCCTTCGCGGGTGCGTAAGCAAAGGTTGCCTCAAACAACGGGGAGACGGCGCCCCATTGATGATATGTGGATGATGACGACGCGGCGGGCGGCCCTTCCAGAGTCCCGGAGTTTCCAGCTCTTGCGGGGCATACCCCATCCTACGAGCTCTTCTCCACCGGGCATTTCCTCACCCGGCGAAGCCATGAAGTGGTTCTGAAACCAGTACCTGCCCCGACGAAGGCCGCGCGGAAGCAGCCCACCGCCTCGCCATTGCAGGCGACGGTAGAGCAGCCAAGGGGCGGCCCCGGCGCTGGTGATCAGCGGCGAGTTCGATGTGCTGCGCGATGAAGGTGAAGCGTATGCCCACAAGCTGATCGAGACGGGGGTTCCGGTCCACAGCGGTACGGTTTCATGGAAACATCCGTGACCTCGTCTTGCTGAACGCCATCGCGCCAACCCCGGCCGCCTGCGGGGCGATCGCCCGTCGGCGGCGACCATCTCCAACGGTTCTTTGCCGGCTGAGGCGGCCCCGAGGCGGGTCGCCTGTCACGCGCGCGCCGCCTCAGACACGCGACGCCCCAGGACCTTCCACATAGCGGGGTTCTGCGAGGTCGCGACGTTGAACCGCATCCAGGTCGACGGGAGCTGGCTGGGAGAAAAGAGGCTGCCCGGGGCCGCCAGATAGCCGACATCGAACATGCGTGTGGCGAGCGCATGGGTGTCGACGCCGAGATCGGCCCACAGGAACATGCCTTGCGCGTCCTCGGCGAACCCCCGCGCGCCCACCGTGCGCAGGCACGCGAGCGTGGCCGCACGCGCCGTCTCCAGCCGGGCGCGCAGGCGGGCGCAATGCCGCGCGTACTCGCGGGCGGCCAGCACCCGTGCGATCACGCGCTCGCCGAACTCCGGCGACGTCAACCCGGACACCAGCTTCTGGTCGGTCAGCGCCGACACCAGGCCGTCCGGAGCAGCGATGTAGCCCACGCGGAGGTTGGCGGCCAGCGTCTTCGAGAAGCCGCTCACGTAGATCACCCGCCGCAGGCGATCCAGCGCAGCCAGCCGGACCACGCGCCGGGCCGGAGGCGGCGGGCCGAGATCGCCGTAGATGTCGTCCTCGACGATGGCGAAGTCGTGCTCTTGCGCCATCCGAAGGAGTGCCCCGGCCGTCGACGCGCTCATCGAGGTGCCCGTGGGATTGTGAACCACCGAGCTCAGCACGAAGAGCCGGGGGTGATGCTGGGCGAGCAAGTCGCGCAGCACCTCAAGATCGGGTCCGTCCGCCCGGCGCGGCACGCCGATGACCCGCGCCCCGAGGGCGGCAAAGCTGGCGAACACCACGAACCAGGCGGGATCGTCCACGAAGACGGCGTCGCCGGGCCGTAGGAAGTGCCGGGCGGTCAAATCCACGGCCTGGGTCACGCCGGCCGTGGTGATGATCTGCTCTGGCTCGGCCGGAATCTCCAGCTCGGCCAGCTTCAGCGAGAGCTGCTGGCGCAGAGGCAGGTAGCCTTGCGGAACGCCGTAGCCCAGCCATGCCGTTCCCGCCGCCAGCGTGACGCCGCGCGCATGCCGGCTCACCAGCGCGCCATCGAGCCAGGCCGGGGGCAGGAGCCCGCCCCCCGGCATGTTGTCGTGCGGAAGGTCTCGAAACAGGTTGCGCAAGAGCCAGGCGATATCGATCTGCGTCGACGCCGGTGCGGGAGCGGCGCGCACCCCGCTCTCGGGGCGCGGCTGCACGTAGAATCCAGAGCCCCGCCGCGCCTGCACGTAGCCGAGGTCGGCCAGGCGCTCGTAGGCCTCGACCACGGTGTGCCGCGACACGCGCTGCTCGGCGGCGAAGCGGCGGATCGATGGCAGGCGCGTGCCGAGCCGCACGATGCGATCATCGATGCGCGCCTGCCACCACCGGACGATGCCGTCGACGAGCGGCGCCTCGCTCGAGAGCGAGAGCGGCCCCACGCGCGGGATGCCCAACGCCTGGTCGGGCGCGCGAGAGGGCGGGCGCCTCAGGCGTGGCGAGGCGCCCGCTCGCAGATGGCGGCTCCGGGATGGCTGACGATCAACTGCCACCCTGGCGGCGGTCCGATCGCGTCGGTGAGATCGACGTGCACCGTCGTCATCAGCGCGTCGGCGGCGCCCGTCACCGCGCAGGTGATCTTCCGGTTGCCGAGGTCGACGACTTCGATGTCGGCGTCCGTGAGCCAGGGGCGGGCGCGTCGGAATCCGATCAGCTCGCGATGGAGTCGGAGCGCCTGTGCCTTCTCCCGGTCAACGGGGTCCGGCGTCGGCGGGAGCACGGGACGGATGGCGTCATCGCCGCCCGCTCGCTGCTCCTTCACGCCCCGCCCGGCGAATTCGTCGCCGTAGTACACGCAGGGCTGCCGGGGACGGTGAACAGGATGGCCAAGAGCGGCGTCCAGGTGCCACGGGTCGCCGAGGTGACTGGCGAGACGGGTGGCGTCGTGGTTGCCCACGAAGGTCACCGGGGCGAAAGGCTGCCGGAGACGCCGGTGCCGGTCGAGCGACCAGGCCAGCTCGTAGAAGTTGGCGTCGTTCCAAGAGCTCCAGATCGCCGTGTGGAGCTCGTACTGCGTGACCGAATCGACGCCGGTCGTGGCCACAAACCCCGCGTAGTCGCGGTGAATCATCTCTGCGAACACGAGCGCATCGCCGCGCTGGTCGCAGATCGCTCCGGTCAGCGACCTGGTGAACGCGGTGGGGATGGCGTATGCCGCGTCGAGCCTCCACCCGTCGGCGCCGCGGGTCACCCAGTGCCGTGCGACGTCGCCGGCCCGCCCGAGCACCGAGGGGTTGTCGTGGTTGAGGGCAATCAGCTTCGCGTGTCCTTCGAAGCTCCCGTAGGTGAAGCCGTCGCCGCCATCACCGCTCCCGTCGAGGCGGAACCAGTTCGCCCACGACGACGTCGCGCCACGGGCGAGCACGTCGCGGAACGGTGCGAGGTCGCGGCCCACGTGGTTGAAGGCGCCGTCGAGGATCACATTGAGATCGCGCGCGTGGGCACGCGTCCACGAAGGCGACGAAGTCCTCGTCATCGCCGAGACGTTGGTCGATCCGGAACGGGTCGACGGTGTCGCAGCCGTGCATCGAGGAGACGACCATCGGGGTGAGCAGGATATCGCCGCATCCCAGGCGTGTGATGTGATCGACCCATCGCGTCAGGCGGCGGAAGCACGATCACACGGCGCCGAAGCGCCGACGTCGGGGTTGACGAGGAGGAACGGTGGCCGCGGTCAGGGCATGGAGGTGGTACAGGACGCGACCGGGCATCCACGGACATAGGGCCGTCATGCGCGGCTGTCACCTCGCTTCCGCAATGAACCAACTGTACCGGTACTGTATCAGACAGTGCCGGTACAGTGTAGAGGCTTTCGGGCCGCGCATGGACACCGCACAGCTCTGGGCCTTCGTCGTGTTCTCGATGGTCGGCTCGTTCACGCCGGGCCCGAACACGACCATTGCCACCGCGACGGGCGCCAATTTCGGCTTTCGCGCAGTGGTGCCGCACATCGCAGGGGTGCCCTTCGGGTTTTCCACGCTGCTCGTGCTGGGCAGCCTGGGCGTGGCCGGCCTCCTGCTCGCGCTGCCCGCGGCCGCTTGCGCCATCAAGTGGCTAGGGGCACTCTACATGCTCTACCTGGGTTGGCTGCTCCTGCGGCCGGCGCGTTGGGGCGACGCCCGCGTGGCGCGCCCCCTTTCCTTCTGGCAGTCCGCAATGTTCCAGTACGTCAACCCCAAGGCCTGGATGCTGGCGGCGGCCACGGCCAGCGCCTACGCGCCGGGCGCCAACGTGCCGACGCGCACGGCGCTAATCTGTGCGGTGTGGAGCGTTACCTGTGTGCTGAGCCTCGTCGCGTGGGCCTGGCTGGGCGCTGCCCTGGGCGAATGGCTGGGCGTCGGAACGCGGCTCCGGGGCTTCAATGCCCTGATGGGCTTCTCACTGATGGCCACGGCCGTGTGGATCGCGGCCACGTCCTGAGCGCGACGGTCACCGCACGCAGCCACGAACGTCCATGTCACGAGCAAGAGGGCTCAACCATGCGCACACTGGCATTCCAGCAGGTCGACGTCTTTACCGCCATTCCCTTCAAGGGCAATCCCGTGGCCGTCGTGCTCGACGGCGACCAGGTCTGCACGGAGGAGGCTCAGGCCATCGCGGGGTGGACCAACCTCTCCGAGACGACCTTCGTCTGCGCGCCCACCCATGCCGACGCCGACTACCGGCTCCGGATCTTCACGCCGAGGAGCGAGCTCCCGTTCGCGGGTCACCCGACCATCGGATCGGCGCACGCCGTGCTCCGTCACGGCCTGAAGCCCCGGACGCCGGGCCGCCTGGTCCAGGAGTGTGGCCGCGGGCTCGTGTCGCTCCGGATCAACGACGACGAGCTCTTCCTCGCGCTGCCGGCCCGCGTTCACCGCGCGCCCACTGCCGAGCAGCGCGCCAGCGTGGCCAGCGCCCTCGGCATCGCGGTCGGCGCCATTCTGAGGTCGAGCATCATCGACGTCGGCCCGGTGTGGTTCACCCTGCAAATGCCCGACGCCTCCGCGGTGGTCGCGCTCCAGCCCGACATGGCCAAGCTGGCGTCGCTGGCGCCGATGGGCGTGACCGGCGTCACGGTGTTCGGGCTCTACCCCTCGGGCTCGCCCGCCGAGCTGGAAGTCCGCTCGTTCGCCCCCGCCGACGGCGTTCCCGAGGACCCCGTATGCGGCAGCGGGAACGGATGCGTGGCGGCCCTGATCCAGCGCGACGGGCTGCTGCCCGTCTCCCGCTACGTCGCCGCTCAGGGTCGCTGCCTTGGCCGCGACGGTCGCGTCCTCGTCCGCTTCGCCGATGACGGCGCCATTTGGCTCGGCGGCTCGGCCGTGACGTGCATCGAAGGCACGCTCACCGCATAGCCCGACCCATGGAACGGAGAAGGGACATGCGGTACACCGCGATCAACTTTCGCCAGAAGTTCGGACTGTTCGAGGAACGATGGCAGCCTAAAGTCATCGCCGAGATGAACGACTATCAATTCAAGGTCGTGAAGCTGCAGGGCGACTTCGTCTGGCACGATCACAAAGATACTGACGAGACGTTCATCGTGATCGATGGCGATCTGCGGATCGATTTCCGCGATGGGACAGTTCATGTTGGGGCGGGCGAGATGTTTATCGTTCCCAAGGGCATCGAGCACAAGCCCTACGCGGAACACGAGGTCAAACTGCTCCTCATCGAACCGCGCGGGGTGCTCAACACCGGCCATGAGGGCGGTGAGCGCACCGCCGCGAGCGATGTGTGGATTTGATGGGCGAGGGCAGACGGAGACCTACGGCGCGTGACGGCACATCACATTGACCATCGCCCTGGCGGCCATAGTGGGTCAGCCGGATGGCCCATGAACGGCCGCACGGCGAGGATTGACTTGAGAAAGCCGCCTACCGGCCGGGAGACTATGGCCGAATGACTCGGCCAGACGGCACCGAGCAGTGGTGGGTGCGATCGCCGCAAGGAACATGGGTCGCTCTCCGGCATCAGCGGATCATGTCCAACGACGACGGCAGCATCACGCTGCTGCTATTGGAGAGGTGAACTGCCTTACACTGCCAAGGCCCTCGGCCTCACGGTCCCGCAGTCGATCCTTCTGCGAGCGGATCAGGTCATCGAATGATGGATCTGTTCCCTAAACGCCCCCTCCTCACGGCCGCCCTCGTCGCCGCCCAGCTCAACGAAAGCGCTCCGAGGCCCGCATGCAGCTCGCGCGGGCGGTGCGCGCCTACGCGGCGCTGGGGATTGTGTGAGGGCGGCTTCCCGGGCGCGGCCGCCCAGCTCTCGGATACCATCGTAGGGCCGGCGGGGTTCAGCGGGACCTTGATCTACAATGGTGGCATCCTCAACCCTCGGCCCGCCGGGGTGCGGAGAGCGGGTGGCCAGCCACCGCTTCATTCCATCTATCCGCCGCCGGCGCTCATCCGCTTCGTGACGACGTCGTCGTAGTCGTCGGCAACGAGACTGGCCGATGTCTGGGCCAGGATCACCATCTCGACCTTGGCGGTCCCCAGCAGGTGCGACTGATAGTCGATGTCCTCGTCCCGGCTCGGCGAAAAGCTCCCGCCGCCACTCGACTTGAGGCGCCCGACGTGCGCCTGGTAGGTCGCCGGCAAGAGCCGGCACTCGATCTCGACCGTCGTGTTCGTGGAAGGAATCAGCACGCCGAAATGTCGGGTCATGGTCGGGCGAGTATACCGGAGGGCTGCTAGACTCCGCCTTCAGGAGCCATAGGTAGTCCGGAGCACGACGTCATCGTGGTGGGAGCCGGCAACGCCGCCCTCTGTGCCGCCCTGTCCGCACGCGAGCATGGCGCCAGCGTGGTTGTGCTCGAGTGCGCCCCGGAAGCGGAGGCAGGAGGCAACAGCCGGTTCGCCGGCGGCGTCATGCGCTTCGCCTTCGACGGAGTCGACGATCTCCGGAAGGTCGCCGATCTTACCGACGAGGAGGTCGCCGGCGCCGACTTCGGTACCTACACTCGCGCCCAGTACTTCGACGACCTCTTCCGCCTGACCCAGTACCGCACCGATCCCACCCTCGTCGAGCTGCTCGTCACGCGGAGCCTCGACACCATGATCTGGCTGCGTGGCCAGGGCGCACGGTTCGTTCCGATCTACGGACGCCAGGCCGGCAAGGTCGGTGGACGATGGAAATTCTTCGGCGGCCTTCCCATCGAAGCCTCCGGCGGTGGCGCGGGGCTCGTCCAGTCACTGACCGCGGCGGCCCGCCGGCGTGACATCGAGATCCTCTACGACACTCGGGCCCTGTCGCTGCTGTGGGACGGTGTGCGCGTGGACGGCGTGCGGGTCCGCAGCGGTGGAAAGGTTCGTGATCTGACCGCGCGGGCGGTCGTGCTCGCCTGCGGCGGCTTCGAGGCCAACGCCGAGTGGCGGACGCGCTATCTCGGGCCGGGCTGGGAGCTGGCCAAGGTGCGCGGCACGCGCTTCAACACCGGCGACGGCCTGCGCATGGCCCTCGAGATCGGCGCCAGCCCCTTCGGGAACTGGTCGGGCTGCCACGCGTGTGGCTGGGACCGGAACGCACCCGAGTTCGGCGAGCTCGCCATCGGCGACCAGTTCGAGAAGCACAGCTATCCCCTCGGCATCCTCGTCAACGCTGACGGCCAGCGTTTCGTCGACGAGGGCGCCGACTTTCACAGCTTCACCTACGCGAAGTACGGCCGCGCGGTCCTCGAGCAGCCGGGGCAGTTCGCCTGGCAGGTCTTCGATGCGAAGGTGCTCCACCTGCTGCGCCCCGAGTACGGCATCTCGCGCGTCACCAAAGTGCGGGCGCAGACCCTCGAGGAGCTGGCCTCGAAGCTCGAAGACGTGAATGCCGAGGGCTTCCTTCGGACCGTGCGCGCCTTCAACGCGGCCATAAAAGGCGACGTGCCCTTCGATCCGTACACGAGGGATGGCCGCCGCACCGTCGGCCTCGAGCCCGCGAAGTCGAACTGGGCCAACGCGATCGACCAGCCACCCTTCGAGGCGTACGCGACGACGTGCGGGATCACCTTCACCTTCGGCGGTCTTCGCATCGACGCGGACGGCCAGGTGCTCGATCACGATGCCGCCAAGATCGCGGGGCTCTACGCCGCCGGTGAGATGGTCGGCGGGATCTTCTACTTCAACTACCCGAGCGGCGCTGGCCTCGTCTCCGGCGCCGTGTTCGGCCGCCTCGCCGGCGCGTCGGCCGCGCGCAGCCGGGGCGAGAGCTGAAATATCTCCAAGGGATGGTCCGTATCCTCTGAGCAGACGGTGATGACGGAGTGGTACTAGAGATCGCGCATGGCGCCGCGCGCGAGGGTGGAAGCGTCCGACCCGCACGCAGAGCTCGCGCTTGCGCGACGGGCGCACCGCGGGGATCTGGCGGCCTTCGACCAGCTCGTGGTTCGATTTCAGCGCCCGGTCTACCATCTGTGCTGGCGGATGCTCCGTAGCTCGACTGCCGAGGACCTCGCCCAGGAGACTTTCGTCCGGGCCTTCGTCCACTTCGAGCGGTTCGACCCCGAGCGCCCGCTGCTGCCGTGGCTCTTCGCCATCGCCCGCCGGCTCTGTCTCGACCTGCTGCGGCGGGAGAAGGCGATGCCCCACGCCGAAGGGATTCCCGTGATCGTCGATCCGGCGCCAGGTCCGGAGCGAGAGGTGTTGCTCAAAGAGGAGCTCTCACGCTTGGAGCGAGCACTTGCTGATCTCGACGAGGGGCCGAGGGAAGCGATGTTCCTTTTTCATCTCGAGGAAATGTCCTACCGGGACATCGCAGCGGCGCTCGAGGTCCCCATGGGCACCGTGATGACCTGGCTCCACCGAGGACGTGCGCGGCTCAGAGAGACGCTCGAGCACGCGGCAGGGTCTCGCGCATGAACCAGCTTCGCGACGAGGACGAGCGGCTCACCGCGCTGCTCCGAACCGTGCCGATCCCGGAGCCATCCCCGGATTTTCTCGCTGGCGCGCGCCGACGGTATCTCGAGGGGCTGGAAGCCCGTTACCGGCGGGAAGTCTTCATCGGGATCGTTGCGGCCGCAGGTGCTTTCGGGCTCGCCGCGATCCTCCTCCGTTCCGCTTTCAGGGCTGGAACGATCGCCTGGGTCGCGGTCACGATGTCGAGCGTCGCGAAGTGGATGTACGGGATCGGGATCGTCTTGTCGCTCGTGCCGCCGCTCGTCCTGGCCTCGTCGGTGCTGGTCTCCGTCGTCTGGCTGCTGTTCGTCGTGGCTCTCCTCCGGGTGCGATCTCCGGTGGCCGTGAAATAAGCCGGCCGGTCCACCCGTACTCCCGGCGAAGGAGAGTGGACTATGGGGACAGCGGCGCCGATCGCCTTTCTCGTCATCGCGGTCATCCTCGGCGCCGGCCACGTCGGCGCGGAGACCGTGCGCCTGGAAGGCCGACTTCCCGACAAGGTTCCCCTCGTGTCGATCGACCAGACGCGTGGGACCGTCCTGGACGCCTTGGACGCGATCTCGAAGCAGGCCGGCTGGAGCCTCGTGGTCACCGCCCCCGAGAGCGCACGCTCGCGCGCGCTCGCGATCCAGATCAGGAGGCGGCCCGCGGACGAAGCGCTGAACCTGGTCCTCGAAGCCGGCGCGCTCCGGGCGACCTTCGCCGACGGTGTTCTCAAGGTACGACCGGACACTGCGGCGGCGTCAGGCGATCCGGTGCGTGAGCGGAAATCCGGACGAAGCCGCGATGAGGACAAGGGTGAACGTGTGGTCGTCGGCGGCTCCGCGCGCGTCGAAGCGAACGAGGTCGTCACGAAGGTCGTCGCCGTCGGCGGCTCCGTCACGGTCCTGGGGCATGTGCTCGGAGAGGCCGTGGCGGTCGGTGGGTCCGTGAAGCTTCACCCGGAGTCGCGCGTGGACGGCGACGCCGTCGCGATCGGTGGCACCGTCACGGTGCAAGAAGGGGCCCGCCTCGGTGGGAGCAACGTCAGCGTCGGCGGGGAGCCGGTCGCGTGGATCGTGGGCTTGCTGTCGCCATTGTGGGCCTCCGCTCTCCTGGTCAGCTTCGCCTGGACGCGCGCTCTCCTGGTCTTCGTGATTGTGCTGCTCGTCGTCCTCGCCTTCCCCACCCGCGTCGCGAGCGTCAGGACGTTTCTCGCGAGCCGACCGGGGATCTCGTCGCTGGCGGGCCTCGCCCTGCTCCTGGGATTCGTCCCGCTCTGCGTGCTGCTGGCCGTGACGATCATCGGCATCCCGCTGATTCCTGTCGCGGTGATGCTCCTCATCGCGCTCTTCCTTTTCGGGATCACGGTCTGCGCCCTCTGGCTCGGAGAAAGGATTCCGCTGCTCCAGGAGAACAAGACCCCTCTCAAGGCCGCGGCGCTCGGGGGCGCCGTGCTCGTCGTCGTGGGTCTCATTCCGTGGATCGGGACGGCGGTGATCGTTCTCGCGGCCCTGATGGCCGCCGGCGCCACGCTGCTGTCGCGGTTCGGTCAGCGGGTATCGGTTCCGGCCTAGACTGCACTGAGTCGCAAAGGTGTTGACACCCGCGACGGAAAAAGAAGAGGGCCATCTGCCCTATCCTTCCCAGAGTGGAAGTCCCGCCAAGAACTCACCCTGGGGAGGATGGACCGATGACCCTGGACGACAGC
>JBKPAK010000122.1:0-24494 GCA_046726415.1 Candidatus Methylomirabilota bacterium | reverse complement strand
CTGGACCAAGACGGCCCTCTGGGAGTCCCTCCGCCAGCGCTACGCGTAGCCACTGCCCTCGCGGTCATCCGCATCCGGAGCAAGTCGGGCCAGCCTCCATCGCCAGAGGTGTGACCGCGATTGCACCGACTGCGATCAGCGCGGCGAGCATGGACCAGATCACCAGAAAGTTTCTCGGTCTCGTCGGTTTCATGGCTCCTCTCCTTCCCTGTGCGCCCACACCATTCGCGTGACCCGTCCGGCAACGCTCATCGCCGGTGACCAGCGAGCACGCGATCGAGGACGCGTTTCCGCTCTTCCAGATAGGGGTCCTTGGATCGCTCGAAGTTAGAGGTTGGCGAGCCGGACGAGGACGGCGGGGCCGCGACACGGCCGCCCACACCCCCCTGGAGACTCGGAGCGCCCCGACCGTGCCGTGGGGCTCGGTCGATTGTCTGACCGCGCCTCAGCGGGCGCCCTCAAGCCTCCCCGCTCTGCTGGAGCAGTTTGGCCACGAGGGCAGTCCAGCCCGTCTGGTGGCTGGCCCCGATACCGGCGCCGTTGTCGCCATGGAAGTATTCGTAGAAGAGGAGCAGGTCGCGCCAGTGGGGATCGGTCTGGAAGATCTCCGTCCCTCCGTACACGGCTCGCCGGCCGTGCGCGTCAGGCAGGAAGATGCGGGTGAGCCGCTGAGAGATCTCGAGGGCAACCTGCCAGAGGTTGAGCATGCGCGTCGAGCCGGTCGGGCACGGCACGCGGAGGCGGTCGCCAAAGAAATGGTGAAACTTTTGAAGTGACTCGATGAGCAGATAGTTCACGGGGAACCACACCGGCCCCCGCCAGTTCGAGTTTCCCCCGAAGAGCGCGCTCGCCGACTCGGCCGGCTCGTAGCTCACGCGGTGTTCCATCCCGTCGATCGACAGGACGAAGGGGCGATCGCGGTGCACGCGCGACACCGAGCGGATCCCGTACGGAGACAGGAACTCGCTCTCATCGAGCATCAACTGGAGCATCCGCGGCAGCTGGTCCGTGCCGACGATAGACAAGAGTCGCCGCGTCCCTCGGTCCGGCGCGTGCGCGGTCGTGATGTGCCGGCGCAGATGCGGGCGGTTCTCCATGAACCACTGCAGGCGGCGGCGGAATCCGTGGAGCTTGCCCATGATCTCCGGCTCCAGCGTTTCCACCGCGAAGAGCGGAATGAGCCCCACCAGGGAGCGGACTTTCAGGCGGGTGCGGCCGCCGCGAGTCTGGAGAACGTCGTAGAAAAAGCCGTCCTCCTCGTCCCAGAGTTGGACACCCTCCCCGCCCAGGTCGTACATGGCGTGCGCGATGTGCACGAAGTGCTCGAAGAACTTGCTGGCCACGTCCTCGTAGGCGGTGTTCTCGCGGGCCAGCTCCAGCGCAATGGCCAGCATGTTGAGGCAATACATGGCCATCCAGCTCGTGCCATCGGATTGCTCGATGTGCCCGCCGGTGGGCAGCGGCGCGGAGCGGTCGAAGACGCCGATGTTGTCGAGGCCGAGGAAGCCCCCCTGGAAGACGTTTTTGCCCTCGGCGTCCTTGCGGTTCACCCACCAGGTGAAGTTGAGCAGGAGTTTATGGAAGACTTTCTCGAGAAACGCTCGGTCCGCCACGCCCCGTCGCCGGCGCTCGATCCGATAGACGCGCAGCGCCGCCCAGGCGTGCACCGGTGGGTTCACATCGCCCAAGGCCCACTCGTAGGCGGGAATCTGCCCGTTGGGGTGCATGTACCACTCGCGCAGGAACAGCAGCAGCTGCGACTTGGCGAAGTCCGGATCCACGAGGGCCAGCGGAATGCAGTGAAACGCGAGATCCCACGCGGCGTACCACGGATACTCCCACTTGTCGGGCACGGAAATGACGTCTTCGTGGTACGCATGCTCCCATTCGCGGTTGCGTCCGTGGAGCCGCTCGGCTGGTGGCGGGGGGCCGATGGGATCGCCGGCCAGCCATCGGCGCACGTCGTAGTAGAAGAACTGCTTCGTCCACAAGAGGCCAGCCAGGGCCTGGCGCATCACCCGTTGCGCATCCTCGGACAGGGAGGCGGGGATCAGGGTCGCATAGAACTCGTCGGCCTCGCGCCGCCGCCGCGCAAAGATCGCCTCGAACTCCGGATCGAACGCGGCGTGCGCGAGGGGCGCATTGGTGAGGCGAAGACGGATGGTCGCGGTCTGCTCCGGAGCGATCGTGGTCACGTACAGGGCGGCCGCCTTGGTCCCCACCTGCTCCCCGTTGATGGCATCCTTGCGGCCCTCCACGACGTAATCGTTGATCCCGTCCTTCACATAGGACCCAAGGTTGGGCACCCCGTAGAGCCGCTGGCGATTGGTCTCGTTGTCCGTGAAGAGCAGCTCGGGGTCGCTCTCGCAATAGAGCCAGCGGCCGCCCAGGGCGTCGTGCTCAACCTCGATCAGCCGGTGTCCAGGCGCCCACCGTCCAGCGCGGAGCGACGGCCGGTCGGCCTCGCCGTCCCACGACCAGGTGTTGCGGAACCACAGCGTGGGCAACACGTGCAGCTCGGCGGCATCCGGACCGCGGTTGGTGGCGCTGATGCGGATGAGGACGTCTTCGGGCGCCGCCTTGGCGTATTCGACGACGACGTCGAAGTAGCGCCGGTGGTCGAACACCCCGGTGTCGATGAGTTCCCACTCAGGGGCCCGGCGGTCCCGGCGCCGATTCTCTTCCACCAGGCGCGCGTAGGGAAACGCGCGGTGAGGATACTTGTACAACATCTTCATGTACGAGTGCGTCGGCGTGGAGTCGAGATAAAAGTAATACTCCTTGACGTCTTCGCCGTGGTTGCCCTGGCTGCCCGAGAGTCCAAAGAGGCGTTCCTTCAGGATCGGGTCACGCCCGTTCCAGAGCACCAGCGCGAAGCAGAGGCGCTCGTGATTGTCGGTCAGGCCAGCGATGCCGTCCTCGCCCCAGCGATACGCGCGGGAACGGGCGTGCTCGTGTGGGAAATAGTCCCAGGCCGCGCCGTGGGGGCTGTAGTCCTCACGCACCGTGCCCCATTGTCGCTCCGACAGGTATGGCCCCCACCGCCGCCAGTGCGCATCGCGCCGCTCCGTCTCACGCAGGCGCTCCTCTTCGGCGGTGAGCCGACGGCCGCGGGTGGTCGCGCTCGCTCGCCGGGCGGGCGCGGCGCGCCCCCGTTTCACGCGGGATTCCACCACGCCCGCCCGTCTCGGTGCATCAGGGCGTCGGCCGCCGCCGGCCCGTTGGAGCCAGCCGCGTAGTTGGGGAAATCGCGCGGAGGAATCGTCTGCCAGACGTCGAGCAGAGGCGTGGCGATCTTCCACGCCGCCTCCACCATGTCGGCGCGGTGGAAGAGCGTCCCGTCGCCGATCATGCTGTCGTAGAGCAGTCGCTCGTAGCCGGTGGCGGGGCTTGCCTCGCCGAAATCGCGATAGTTGAAGGCGAGCTTCACGGTCGTGAGTCTCACCACGGGCCCGGGCTGCTTGGCCTTCATGAGGAACTCGATGCCCTCGTCCGGCTGGATGTGGATGAGCAAGCGGTTGGGGTCGATGTGATCGATGTCCTCTCCCTCGAAGAGCAGCAAGGGCGGCCGCCGGAACTGGATCATGATCTCGGTATCGCGCCGGGCCAGGCGCTTGCCCGACCGCAGATAAAAGGGCACGCCGGCCCACCGCCAGTTTTCCACTTGCAGCTTCACGGCCGCGTAGGTCTCGGTGCTCGAGGTGGGCGACACTTTCGGCTCGCTGCGGTACGCGGGGACTCGCTCGCCGTTGAACTCGCCCACGCCGTACTGTCCGCGAACGGTGTCCCGCAGCACCTGCTCGGGCAGCATGGGCCGGATGGATTTCAAGACTTTCACCTTCTCGTCGCGCACGGCGTCAGCCGCGAACGAGCTGGGCGGCTCCATGGCCACCAAGGCCAGGAGCTGGAACATGTGATTCTGGATCATGTCGCGCAGGACACCGGCCTTGTCGTAGTAGTTGCCGCGATCCTCGGCGCCCACCGTCTCCGCCACCTTGATCTGGATGTGATCGATGTAGCGCCGATCCCAGATCGGCTCGAAGAGGCCGTTGGCGAAGCGGAAGACCATGATGTTTTGCACGGTCTCCTTGCCCAGGTAGTGGTCGATGCGGTAGATCTGCTCCTCCCGGAGCGTGGCGGCCAGCTCGGTGTTGAGAGCGTGGGCGGACTCCAGATCGTGACCGAACGGCTTTTCGATGATGACCCGCCGCCACACCTCGTTCTCCTCCCGGACGAGGCCGGCCTCGGCGAGGCGCCGCACGATCTCGCTGAAGAAGTGGGGGGGCACGGCCAAGTAGAACAGGACGTTGCCACCCGTGCGATGTGTCTTGGCCACCTCACCGAGCAGCACCGCGAGCTGCGTGTAGACGGCGGGATCCGAGAACTCGCCGGCCTGGTAATAGAGGGCGTCCCGCAGCTCCTTCCAGAGGCGATCGTCCACCTTCACGGTGGCAAAATCGCGGATGTCCTGGGATTGCTCCTCGCGGAACTGCTCGTGGCTCTTTGCCTTGCGGGTCACGCCGACGATGGCGAACTCGCGAGGCAGGAGCCCGTTCGCCTTCAGGTTGTAGAGCGCGGGAATCAGCTTTCGCTTGGTCAAATCACCGGCCGCCCCGAAGATGACGACGGTGCAAGGGCTCGCCGGTCTCAGCAGTTCGGAGATCGCGGTCTGCGCCATGACGCTGCTCCTCCTGGTCGAGCGGACTTCGTTTCGAGTCTCCCACAGCACCCGTGATTCCCTGGGGCCGGAGATCCACCCTTCCGATCTGCATGCTCTCACGAGGCCAGCGTTATGAGGGGCCGTTGAACGGGCGTTGCAAAGAAGGACACCCTGAGGACCAGGGGGGAGTCGACGTGCTCTAGTATGGCGGCCGTTCAGGACAGGAACGCGGCCGGCGGCGCGCAGGAGCAGGCGCGCCGCCGGGTACGGCCTATGACGCGTGGGAACTAGTTGGCGGGGGGCTCGTGCCGAGGACGCGGGGGGCCGTCGCCGAAGTAATCGATATATCGATCGATCAAGCGGGGCTGGCCCTCGAGCAGCGACGAGCGGTACAGAATGGAGTCGATGATCCGAAGTCGGCTAATCGTCTTGGTCGTCATGATGTACCTCCCGTTCGTTCCTTAGACCGCGGGGAGGCGCATCGGATTCATCTGCTGTTCTCATGAGCACCGGGGGGAGCCGGCTCGCTAGCGGCTAGGCCGCGGCAACCTCGTCCTCGCGCTGCTCCTTTGGCAGGCGGGTTGGTTCCTTCCCGCGATGCAAGAGATCGCACAGGATCCGATTTCCCTCCGCCCAGCGGTCCTCACCTCCCAGATGGTGGTGGCGACATAGATACGAGCGATCGGACAGCTCGGATCCACAGACGGAGCAGAGGCTCATCGAATGGTCCTCTCGTCGTCACAACCGGCCGACGGCGCCATTTGTTCCGTGGCGCGCCCTCGGTGGAGTGATCGGCCTGGAGCGGGCGAGAGGGCGGGGTTGAAACGGAGACCGACGACGAGGGGTCAGGGAGATGGACGGCCGGCGCCGCATGGTCGGGCGCCGCCCGGTCCTCACCGGAGGCGATCGAGCAGGAAGCTCCGCAAGCGCTCCTTCATCTCGTCGGGTAGCTCGATGCGGCCAGCCTCTGCAGCCAGGCGCTGCGTGACCCTGAACGTGTTGAGATAGGCCAGGCACGGCGCACATTCGCGCAAGTGGCGCTCGAGATCGGCCAGCGCGTCCGGCCCGAGCGCAGCGTCCAGGTAGTCGCTGAGAAGCGCGATGGCGTCCTGACAGGTCATCACATCTCCCCGCTGAGCCTACGAGGCGCCCGCGACACTGTCAATGGAGTTGGCCTGAGGTCCGCCCCTCCGGCGCCAGGCATTCCTCGACCAGCCGCTCGAAGACGCCGGGAAGATGCCGAGATGCGGAGAAGTCGCCTTCCGCCACGACAAAGGTGAGGAGGCGCTGGCGCACTTGGATCCGGCCCGATGTCGGCCTCTCCGAAGGCTCTGGATGACGTGGTTGCAGATGGCCAGCGCGTCGCCGAGATACGTGCATCCAGCGCAGGCTCGGCGAGCCTCGGCGCGGCGCGGAAGCTCGTCATCCTGCCGAGGGCGACGACGAGATGGTCGTATTTCCAGCTCGCACGCCTGCTCCCTCCAATCAATTGGACACCGGCCGCTCGCGGCTCGATCCGCCCCTCCGATACAATACCGGCCCGCGGAGCCTCCGCCCGAGGACATGGCATGCCCCTGGAGGGCAGAGTGCGACTTGCCAGGCGACGGTGGCATTCGGCGGCGCTGGTCATCGCCGTCGCGCTGCCCGCGCTCGCCATCGTTCTGGCTTGTCAGGTGAGATGGGGGGCCGACCTGCTCCTGGCGCGCGCCGAGGCAGCGGATGACCCGGTGGGGCTGGCCGGTCTCCGGCGGGTCGCCGTGAGCCTCGATCTCGAGGCGCCACTCGATGACTTCCCGATCGAAGACGTGCTTGTCCGCCTCGAGGAGCTGCTGCGCGGTGCCGAACCCGCGCTGGCCGTCCAGGATTCGGCGCCCGATCGCGTGCGACTCGCCGTGCTGGTGCGCCCCGTGAACGCCACCACCCTGCGTGGATTCTGGCTTCCCTTCTCCGGCACCTACGGGGTTGGCGCTCTCCGGCTCAGTGTGGAACGGACGGTGACGCTGTCCGGAGTACCGCGTCCCTTCCCCGCGACAGTGTGGCAGACGGAGCGCGTCGTGGCCGGACCGTGGCGGAGCACAGGACCGGAGGTCATGCGCCTCCTCGAGGACATGGCGGCACTCCTCCTGGAGGCACGTCGCCAGGTGCGGTGACGCCGCTTCAGCGCGAGTTCCGCGGGGCGCGACGACCGCGGGGGCTTGGGAAAGCCTCCAGGAGCACGCGCCCAGCCGCGTCGGCCCTCCCATACCTCGCGCGGTATCGAGGAGCGCTCCGGGTTCCCCGGGGCGCGACGAGCGCTGGGGGCCTTGGGGGGCCCTTTCGAGGCCCCCCATCTCATCAGCTCGCCTGGAAGGCGATCTTGTTGTGCGTGCCGTCGCAGAAGGGCTTCGAGGCTGCGCCGCCGCAGCGACACAGGGCGATGCGGGGACGCGAGCTGGTATCGATCTTGTTCCCGGCGGGGTCGTAGACCTCGACCTCGCCCTCGATCAGGTAAGGGCCGTTGGGACGACAGGCAATCTTGACGGTCATCAGCGTTCCTCCTGGGATCAGCGCCCTCGCGGGGAGTCGCCACAGCGCGTTGGCGCCTACACTACCACGGGCGTAGACTCGCCCTATGCGAGAGCCGGGCGCAATTGTGCTTGTCGCGTGCTACGAAATGGGCCACCAGCCCTTGACCTTGGCGTGGCCAGCCGCATTCCTCGAGCGCCACGGTTACAAGCCCGCGGTCATGGACTTATCGGTGGAGCCGTTCGATCCCGACAAGGTGCGCCGGGCCCGGCTGGTCGCCGTCTCCGTGCCCATGCATACCGCGCTGCGCCTGGGCATTCGCGTCGCGGAGCGAGTGCGCGAGATCAATCCCGGCTGTCATCTCGCGTTCTTTGGGCTCTACGCGACACTCAACGCCGAGTATCTGAGGTCGCGGGGCGTCGACTCCCTCCTGGCCGGAGAGGTGGAGCAGGCGCTGGTCCAGCTCGTGGAGAACCTCGAGCGCGCGCGCGAGAACGGCGCCCGCATCGACCCCCGGCTCGAGAAGCTCGTCTTCCCGACCCCGAGCCGTCATGGCCTGCCGTCGCTCAAGAAATATGCTCGTCTCGAACGCGATGGACGCCAGGAGCTGGCCGGCTACGTCGAGGCGAGCCGCGGCTGCCGGCATCTGTGCGCGCACTGCCCCATCCCGCCGATCTATGGCGGTCGCTTCTTCGTCGTTCCACGACAGGTGGTGCTCGCCGACGTGCGCCAGCTCGTGGAGGCAGGCGCCACACACATCACGTTCGGCGACCCCGACTTCCTGAACGGTCCCGGCCACGCATTTATGGTGGCCCACGGTGTTCATGGCGCGTTCCCGCACGTGACATTCGACATCACGACCAAGGTCGAGCACCTCCTGCGGCACCGCCACCGATTGGGCGAGCTGGCCGAGGCCGGCTGTCTCTTCATCGTGTCCGCGGTGGAGTCGCTGAGCGAGACCGTTCTAGGTCACCTCGCCAAAGGCCATACGCGGAGCGACGTGTTCGAGGTGCTTCGCGCGGTGCGCGCGGCCGGGATGACCCTGCGGCCAACATGGGTGCCCTTCACGCCCTGGACCACGCTCGGCGACTACCGCGATATGCTCGATTTCGTGGAGCGCGAGGGGCTGATCGATGCGGTCGATCCCGTGCAGTTCTCCATCCGGCTCCTGGTTCCTCCCGGCTCCCTCCTCGCCGGGAATCCCGCCATGCGTCCCTATCTCGGCCGACTCGTCGCCGAGGACTTCTACTACGAGTGGACGCATCGGGATCCCGTCATGGAGCGGCTGCACCGCGACGTGACGACCCTGGTGACGGAGGCCGCGACCGCCGGGGAGGACTCGGTGACGACGTTTGGCCGGATCGTGGCGGTCGCCGATGGCGCGGCCGGACTTTCCCCCCGTCGGGGGGCAACGCGGCTCGAGCCGCGGACGCGGGCTCCGCGGCTCAGCGAGCCGTGGTTTTGCTGAGCGGAGCCCACCGAGGGCCAGTTGGCCCTCACGGGAAAGTCAGTTACAGTACCTGTGTGAAGGAGGTGACGCCATGAGCGACGATCTCAAGACGAGGGTCCAGGATCTCATCGACACTATGATCAACCCCGCCGTGGCCGGTCACGGGGGCTTCGTCGAGCTGATCGACGTGCAGGACGATCGCGTATATCTCCAGCTCGGGGGCGGTTGCCAGGGCTGCGGCATGTCCGACGTGACGCTCAAGGCCGGCATTGAGCGCCTCATCAAGGATGAGATCCCCGAGGTCGGGGAGGTGGTTGACACCACCGATCACGCGGCGGGCTCCAACCCGTACTACACGCCCGGTAAGGCCTGATCCGTCACGCTCGGACGAGGGGCACGTGGATCGCCTGCTGCTCCTCTTGCCGACCACGACCTACCGCACCGAGGACTTCGTCGAGGCGGCGCGCGGGCTGGGCGTCGACCTGGTCTGCGCGTCGGAGATGCCCAGCGCCTTCGAACCGTTCGATCCCGACCATCTCCTGACGGTTAACTTTGCCGATCCCGAAGGCGCCGCGGCGGCGGTCGCCCAGTTTGCCGCACGTCGTCCCCTCAGTGCGGTGGTGGGCGTGGATGATCGGGCAACCCTGGTCGCTGCCGCCATCGCCGCCCGCCTCGGCCTCAGGGCGAACTCCATCGCTTCCGCCGCCGCGGCCCGAAACAAGCACCTCATGCGCGAGCGCCTCGCCGTCGCCGGCGTACGGCAACCGGCCTTCAGGCTCGTCAACCTTGATGCGGACCACGCGGCCGTCGCGCGCGCCATAGACTATCCGTGCGTGGTCAAGCCGTTGACGCTCTCAGCCAGCCGCGGGGTGATCCGCGCCGACGATCCCCCCCAGTTCGTGGCCGCGGTCGAGCGCATTCGAACCATCCTGGACAGCGCCGACGTGGCGGTGGCCGACGAGGGGCAGCGCGCGGTGCTCGTCGAGGTGTTCGTCCCCGGTGCGGAGGTGGCCCTCGAGGGCCTGGTGGTCGGTGGCGACTTTCGCGTCCTCGCCCTCTTCGACAAGCCCGATCCTCTGGACGGGCCCTTCTTCGAGGAGACGCTCTACGTCACGCCGTCGCGGCTTCCCGATTCCGTGCAGAAGGCAATCGCCGCCGCCGCGGCCGAGGCCGGCGCCGCCCTCGGCCTCACCGAGGGCCCGGTGCACGCCGAACTCCGCGTGAACGACGATGGGCCCTGGGTCGTCGAGGTGGCCGCGCGCTCGATCGGCGGCCTCTGCTCGCGCACTCTGCGCTTCGGGACAGGCATGAGCCTGGAGGAGTTGATTCTCCGCCACGCCCTCGGCTGGCCCCTCGAGTCGACCGAGCGCGCGGGACGCGCCGCCGGCGTCATGATGATTCCGATCCCGCGGGCCGGGCAGCTGCGCGCCGTGCATGGATTGGACGCCGCCCGTGCGGTGGCCGGCATCGAAGACGTGGTGATCTCGGCACACGTCGACCAAGCCCTGATCCCGCTGCCGGAGGGCTGGCAATACCTCGGTTTCATCTTCGCCCTGGCCGAGAGTCCGGCCGAGGTGGAGGCGGCGCTCCGCGCGGCCCACGCGCGCCTCGAATTCGAGATCGACGACCGCGGGCGAGCGAGCGGCGGGAGGACCGAGGGTTCGTCGGCACACGCGCCCCGAGGTGAGCGATGAGATCGCCCCTGAAAGGAGAGTCACGCCGATGTCGGTGAGGAAGATCGCGTCAACTCTGACGACCGCTTTGAAGTTGAGGCAACCGCCCCTGGCCATGTCCTTCGCGGACGCGCCGCCGGCCGGCGTACCAGGCTTCGCCGGTCGCGTTCCCGCCGGGTGTCGTTTCTGGCAGGAGGCGGCCACGCGCACCTTCGTCACCGGGCCGAAGGATCACGATCTCTGCGCCATCGGGACGTTCACCCACAACCTCGCCATCACCTCCGCGCACGAGGTCGATCGCCGCGACGCGCTTCACGTCTTCGCCGAGCTGGGTTACGTGCGTCCCGAGGACATTCCGGGCATCCCGGTGTTGGCGCGACGTCCGGCCTTCGTCGTCTACGGGCCGCTCGCCGAGGCGCCGCTGGCGCCCGACGTCGTTCTGCTCTTCGTGCGCGCCGACCAGACGCTCATCCTTTCCGAAGCCTCGCAGTCGCTAGAAGGCGGGCTGCCGCCGGCCATGGGACGCCCGGCGTGCGCCATCGTCCCGCAAGCCAAGAACACAGGACGCACGGCCCTGAGCCTTGGGTGCTGTGGAGCTCGCGCGTACCTCGATGTCATGACCGACGACGTGGCGCTCTACGCCATCCCCGGCGAGCGCCTCGAACCGTTCGCCCAGCGCGTCGCCGAGCTGGCCCGGGCCAACGAGATTCTCACCGGGTTCCATCGGATCCGACGACGCGACGTCGAGGGCGGCAAAGCACCGACCATCAAAGAGTCGCTGGCGGCCATGGCCAGCCCCGACCGGAAGTAGCTCGCAATCGCCGACCCGACGTAGCTCGCGACCGCCGACGGGACGTACCGCGCTACCTCTCCGGGGCGTCCGCGACGTTTTGATGGACGGTATGCCCGGCTCGCTGGCAACGCGGGTCGGCGCGGCTTCCGGCCCAGGCCGAGGGAGCCACCTTGGCGTGGCGACGGCGCTGCACGGCTACGGCCTCGTCGAGGTTTCGCCGGGCTTTGCGTCCGACCGAGCGCCGGCCCTCCCTTGACGCGGTCTGCACCCGCTCCCTACCCTCGACCCGTTGTCCCCGTGGTGAGGTGTTGCTTCGAGCCGTCACCGTCCGCCGAGACGCTGCGATCACGTGATCGAGAGGAGCTCGTCATGGCCCTGAACCTTCTGCACGCGCACCGGACTTCATCCCGGTCCCTCCTGCGAGCCGTCGCCGGCCTCGTCGGCGGCGGTCTTCTGATGGCGGTGAGCGCCGAATTGCTGTCGGCTCAGTCCGCTCCCGTACCCGCCCCGGCCGCCGAGTCGAGGCCCCCAAGCCCGGCCGACGAGTTCGGCCGAGGGACTCCGCGAGGCACGGTGACCGGCTTTCTCCAGACCACGCGCAACCGCGACTACCGGAGGGCGGCCGAATACCTCGACCTGCGACGCGTGCGCCCTTCCGAGGTGGCCACCGAGGGGCCCGCGCTGGCGCGCCATCTGCGAGTTGTCCTGGACCTGACCCTGCTCATCGACCCGGACGTGATTTCCGACGATCCCGACGGAACGCACGACGACGGATTGCCAGCCCGGCGCGATCTCGTGGGGCGTATCACCACGAGCAAGGGTCCCCAGAGCATCATCGTCGAGCGCGTCCCGCGCGAGGACGGCGTGCTCGTCTGGAAATTCTCTCAGGCAACCGTCGCCGCCATTCCCGCCCTCTACCTGGAGTTCGGCTACGGGCCGGTTGGTGAGGTTCTGCCGCCCGTATTCGTGGAACGGCGGCCGCTCGGCATACCGCTCTGGCAATGGATTGCTCTCGTGCTGCTGGCCGGCCTGGCCGTGCTCCTGGGACGCCTCATCGTCGCGGTCGGCCTGCGCATTCTGCACTTCGTCCTAGCCCGGAGGCGCCCCGCGGCCGCGCCGACGCTTCCCCGGGAGTCGGTGCCGCCTCTTCGCCTGCTGGTCGCCGTTGGCGCGTTCCACGCCGGCCGCCGCGCGTTGGCTCTCCCCATCGCCATCCAGCCCGGCTTTAGCCTCGTCGAGGGGCTCATCGCGGTGGTCGCCGTAACATGGCTCGGCTTGCGCCTGATCGATGTCGGGGGCGATATGGCTCGCATGGCCGTGATCCAGCGGGGCCAGGCGGCCACGCTATCTGCGATCGATCTCGCCCAGCGGGTCGCCAAGCTCGTCGCGCTGATCCTGGGCCTCCTGACCGTGCTCGACATTCTGGGGGTCAACGTAACCGCTCTCTTAGCCGGGCTCGGAGTAGGTGGCATCGCGGTGGCCCTGGCTGCTCAGAAGACGGTAGAGAACCTCTTCGGGGGGCTGACGCTGATCGCGGATCAGCCGGTGAAGGTGGGCGACTTCTGCCGCTTCGGCGATCAGCTCGGCACGGTCGAGCGGATAGGGCTGCGCTCCACCCGCGTGCGGACGCTCGACCGAACCGTTGTCTCGGTTCCCAACGCGGAGTTCTCCAACCTTCGGCTCGAGAACTTCGCCGAGCGCGACCGCATCTGGCTGCAGGTGAAGCTCGGCCTCCGATACGAGACGACGCCCGACCAGCTTCGCCACGTCCTGATTCGCCTGCGCGAGCTGCTCTATGCCCACCCCCGGATCGATCCCGATCCGGCCCGTGTCCGCTTCGTGGGGTTCGGCGCTTACTCCCTCGAGGTCGAGATCTATGCCTACGTGCGCACCGCCGACTACAACGAGTTTCTGGCCGTGCGGGAGGATATCTACCTCCGCATCATGGAGGTGGTGACGGCGAGCGGCACCGGCTTCGCCTTTCCGTCGCAGACGCTGTACAGGAGCGCGCGGGGGGTCGACGCCGAGCGGGCTCGCCTCGCCGAGGCCGAGGTGCAGCGGTGGCGCGAGCAGGGCACCTTGCTCTTGCCGGAGTTCCCCCCCGATCGCGTCAACGGACTTCGGGACACCCTGGACTATCCGCCGAAGGGATCGCCGCAATTCCGGCCGCCGGGCGCGTAGCGGGCGCCCGTCCGTTGACCCGGTGCCCCAATCGAACGTATCGTTCCGCAAGGCGCGACGTCAGTCGATGGAGCCCACGCGGGTGGGTCAGGCGCCGCCCCGGTGTTCACCCACAGTGAGGAGGCCATGGCGGCCTATTTCGTCGTCGAGATCGACGTGCACGATGCCGTGGCGTTCGAGGAGTACCGCAAGCGCGTGCCGGCGATCATCGCGCAGTATGGTGGTCGTTACCTCGCGCGCGGCGGCCGGACCGAAACCCTGGAGGGCGACTGGCACCCGACGCGCATCGTGGTGCTCGAGTTTCCGAGCGTGGAGCAGGCCAAGAAGTTCTACGAGTCCTCCGAGTATGCGCCGCTGAAGGCGCAGCGCCTTCAGGCCGCCACCTCGAAGTTGCTCCTCGTCGAGGGCGCGTAGGTCCGGGGACGAATGCCTGACGTCCCGCCGCCGCCTGATCCCCGCGGCCGAGCACGAGGGCTTCCTCGTCCCCGCCTGAACGACGGACAGCTCGCCTTCGACTGACGCCATGCTCTCGGCCGTCGTCTCCGCCTTGCACCTCCTCGCCCTGGCTATCGGCCTCGCCAGCGTATTTCTGCGCGGTCGCGCCCTGGCCGGGCCGCTGGACGCGCGGGGGTTGCGCCGGCTCTTCGCGGCGGATACCGGGTGGGGCGTGGCCGCGCTGCTCTGGATCGCCACCGGCCTCGCCCGGGCGTTCGGAGGGCTCGAGAAGGGCACACAGTTCTACCTGGCCTCGCCGCTCTTCTGGGTGAAGATGGCGCTGCTGGGCGCCATTCTCCTGCTGGAAATCTGGCCGATGACGACGTTCATTCGCTGGCGGATCCGCGTTCGACGTGGTGGGCGCCTGGATACGAAGCGCGCGCGGCCGCTGTGGATCGTCAACCACGTCGAGATGGTGCTCGTCATCGTCATGGTGTTCGTGGCGAGCTTCATGGCCCGGGGGTTCGGCTTGCATCGGTGATGATGGTGGCCTCCATCGCTCTTTCGGCGACCGCCGCAGCTCCCCGCCGACCGCTCACGGCAGCGCGAGCCCGCCCGAGGCGGTCACCGATCACGCCGAAGAGCGCGCTTCCTACCGGCCGCATCAGATAGCCAACGGCAAACACTCCAAAGGCCGCGAGCAACTGTGCCACGGGATCAGCGGGCGAAAAACAGGGCGCCGATGAGGGGGGCGAAAACCCGTCGAGGGCGAAGTCGTACCACTCCATGACGTTGCCCGACCGCGCCGGCCAGCACCGTCGAGCGCAGCGGTGCGCGGCGCGCTTCGCCGTTCGGGATCGCCGTCGTCACCCGGCGGATTCCACCATTCGTCCAGCGAAGCGCAGCATACCGCACCATCGGCAGCGGGCAGGGACGACTCCCGCCACACGGCCAAGTTGGGGTAGGCTCAGGGGGCGCGAGGAGGCCGGGATGCCCTATGGGCCGCGACTCCTCGAAAACTGGGACGGCCGGGGGCCCTGCGCGCTGGGCGCGGGCGGCGCTGGTGCGCGCATCCTGCGCTTCGAGCTGTATCGCGAAAGAGGGGACTGTCATGACCGCGTCCGCTCCCACGGTTGGCATCATCGGGCTTGGATTTGGTCGCGCCCATATCCCCGCATTCCAGGCCAACGGCTGCGCGGTCGTCGCCCTCTGTCAACGCGACCAAGCCAACGCCAAGACGCTGGCCGATCGCTACGGCGTGCCAGGGATCTTCGGCCGTTGGGAGGAGATGCTGGAGACGGCGCGCCCCGACATCGTGGTCATCGCCACGCCGCCGCGCCTCCATCACCCGATCGCCGTGCGCGCCTTCGCCCAGGGGGCCCACGTGCTCTGCGAGAAGCCGCTGGCCATGAGCCGCGTCGAGGGCGAGGCCATGGCGAAGGCCGCCGAGCGCGGCCAGCGCGTGGCCATGACGAGCTTCAACTGGCGCTTCGCCGCCGGCATGCAGGAGCTCCACGCCCGGGTGGAGGAGGGCGTGCTGGGGCGGGTCTTCCACGTGGGCGGGCGCTGGCTGGGGGCGCGCTGGGCGAGGGAGACTGACCCGGGGACTTGGCGTATGGACCGCGGCCAGGCCGGCTACGGATCCATGGGTGACATGGGGGTGCACCTCGTGGACTTGGTGCGCTGGAGTTTCGGTGAGTTCACGCGGGTGGCGGCACGGAGTGGCGTGGCCTATCCGGAGCGCTCGGCGCCGGGCATGAATGCGCTTGCTGACACGGAAGACTACTGCTCCATCGTTGGCGAACTGGCCTCGGGAGCCACGGTCACCCTCGCCACCAGCCGCGTGGCGCGCGGCATGAACGAACACACGCTCGAGGCCTTCGGAAGTGGCGGTGGCCTAACCTATCGCTTCACTCGCGAGGGCGATCGCTGGTGGGAGAGTGAGCTGCGGGCCACCGCGGCCGGCGACGTGTTCAAGCCGGTAGCCCCGCGCTCCGCGCCCGACCGCTCCGCTGGGGACGGCGATCCGGCGGACATCGTTGGCAAGGCCACCATCGCGCCCCTGGTGGCGCAATTCGTACAGTCCATCTGTACGGGTGCGCCCGCCGTGCCGTCCTTCCGCGACGGCGTGCGCGCGCAGGCCGTGCTCGATGCCGTTCTGGACGCGACAACTCGTGGCGACTGGGTGGAGGTGGCGCGATGAAAGGGCGTGTGGCTGTCCTGCGCGACTATGGCGGCGAGTTCGAACTGCGCGAGTATCCGGTTCCCGACGTCGAACCAGGGGCAATTCTCGTGAAGCTGACCCGCGCCGGGATCTGCGGCTCCGATCTGCACATCTGGCGCGGCGAGATGAAGGACGTCTATGGGGGCATCCCCAACAATCTCACGTTCGGTCACGAGATGTGCGGCCGGGTGGAGCGGCTGGGCGCCGGGGTCAGCACCGACTCTGCCGGTCAGCATCTCCGCGAAGGCGACCGCGTGACGTACCTCTACTTCTTCCCCTGCGGCCGCTGCCCGGTGTGCCTCGACGACGAGATGGGCGATTGTCCCCGCAAGGGACGGGCGAACCGCGTGGCCGGCACGGCTCCGTACTTCAACAACGCCTACGGCGACTATTACTACCTGCGGCCCGGGCACTGGATCTTTCGGATCCCCGACGAACTGAGTGACGATGTGGCCACCCCCGCCAATTGCGCCCTCTCACAAGTGATCTACGGTCTTCGGCGGGCCGGGCTTCGCCCCGGGCATACGGTAGTCATCCAGGGCGCGGGGGGCCTCGGCCTCAACGCGGTGGCGGTGGCCCACGACGCTGGCGCCGATCGGGTCATCGCGGTCGACGCCATTCCCGAGCGCCTGGCGCTCGCCCGGGCCTTCGGCGCCGATCACGCGCTGAGCCTGGCTGAGCTGACGACACCCGAGGCGCGGGTCGCGGCAGTGATGGACCTCACGGGGGGTTTCGGCGCTCACGTCGTGGCCGACTTCGTGGGGTACCCGGCGGTCATCCCGGAGGGCCTGCGAATGCTCCGCAGCGGTGGCTGCTACCTCGAGGTGGGCAACATCTCGCCGGGCAATATCTTTTCCTACGACGCGACGGCTATGGTGCGGGGCGCCGTGCGATTTGTGGCGTGCGCGAACTATTCGCCGTGGGCGCTCGCCCAGGCCCTGACCTTCCTGCGCCGAAATCTCACGCGCTTTCCGTTCCAGCGGCTCGTCTCGCACGTCTTTGGGCTGGAGCAAATCGGCGAGGGTTTTCGCCAGGCCGACTGGATGAATCGCCAGGGCGGCCCCGCGCATGTTTCCCGCGCCGCGGTTGGCATGGCCTGAGCGACGGTCTTGTGCCGGCCTGGGGCCCCGCCTGTGATAGGGTCGTACCGTTGCCGCGTTTGGTGACGTTAACGTCCCACTCCAGAAAGGAGTCGCGCTCATGACCCGACGGATCCTTGCTCTCATCGTGGCGGGTGCGTTCGTAGCGTCACTGGCCGCCCCGGCGCTAGCCCAGCAGCCGGCCGCACCCAAGGCCGACACCCCGAAGTCCGATGCTCCAAAATCCGACACGGCCAAGCCCGCTGCCAAGGCGTCGAGCAAGTCCGCAACCGGCAAGGTCAAGAAGGTGACCGATAGTGAGCTGATCGTCCTCGTGACGCCGAAGGGCAAGAACCAGGAAGAGGTCACGTTCATCGTGGAGAAAGAGACGAAGGTCATGAAAGGTGGCAAGGTCGTCGGCGTCAAGGACGTCATGGAGGCCGAGACGGTCACCGTCACGTACGCCGAGGCCGACGGGAAGAAGACCGCGAAGTCGGTGACGAGCAAAGGGGCCGCGGCCAAGAAAGCCCCGTAGCGCCCTCCTCGCCGCGATCGGCGCCGGCGCGCCACTGCTGAGCCTCTACGGCACCGTGGGCGCGGTGAATCCCTTCCGCTGAGACCCGCGCCAGCGCCGCCGCCGATTCAGACCGGCGGCTGTCCGCCCACCAGTGCGCGGATCTCGACGCGCGTCACCGGCACCCGCGTGATCCGCGCCCCGAAGGGGGCGAGCGCATCCTCGATGGCCTGGCCGATCAGCGGGTGTACCGGCATGATCCCCCCCTCGCCCGCACCTTTGGCTCCGAGCGGATTGAGCGGGGTCGGCGACTCCTGGTGGCGGATCTCGAACGTCCGAGGTGCATCGGCGGCGGTGGCCAGCGCGTAGTCCATCAAGGTCGCCGCGAGCGGCTGCCCCGTCTCGTCATGGGCCAGCTGGTCGTTGAGCGCGTCGGGGATCCCCTGCACCACCCCGCCATGGATCTGCCCCTCGACCAAGGTCGGCTGCAGCACGCGCCCACAATCGTGGGCCACGACCCACCGCAGGATGGTCACCGCGCCGGTCTCGGGATCGACCTCGACGACCACGGCGTGTGTCCCGTTGGCGTACGACGACTGCGGCACGCTGAAGACCTGCATATCCTCCAACCCGGCCGCCTCACCTGGACTGCCTCCGGCATGCGCCGCCGCCGCAACCTCTGCCCAGCCCGTGGCCCGGCTGGGCAATCCCTTCACCGAAAACTTTCCGTCCCGAAGGACGATGTCCGCCGGCGCCGCCTCGAGAAGATGCCCGGCGATGCGCGCGGCCTTCTCGCGCACCACCTGCGAGGCGAGAAGCGCCGCGCTTCCCCCGATGGCCGCCGTGCGGCTTCCATAGGTGCCGCCGCCGATGGCGATGAGCGCGGTGTCGCCGGTCAAGACGTCGATGGCCCCGGGATCGACATCGAGCAGGCCGCCCACGAGATGGGAGAGCATGGTGACGTGGCCCTGTCCCTGCGGAGCCGCGCCGGTGACGACGGTCACCTGCCCCTCCGGCCCCACGCGCACGATCGCGCTTTCGTGGGGGACAGTGGCGGTGGCCTCGATGTAGTTCACCACCCCGATACCGAGGTAGCGCCCCTCGGTGAGCAGTCGCGCCTGCTCCCGGCGCAGCGCCGGGAGGTCGAGAGTTTCCAGCGCCAGCTCCATGCACTGGGGGAAGTTGCCGCTCTCATACACCACCGGTCCCCGGCCCGCCGTCATGAGCCCGGTGTCGTACGGGTGCTGGTCGGCGGTGATGAGGTTCCGACGCCGCACCTCAATGGGATCCATGCCCAGCTCGTGGGCGAGGGCGTCCATCGCCCGCTCGCTGACTCCCGTGCCCTGCGGCCGTCCGGCGCCGCGGTAGGCACCCACGGGCGTGGTGTTGGTCACCACCGCGCGGAAGCTCAGCTCGACGTGGGGGATCCGGTACGGTCCCACTGAGTGGATCATCGTGTTCTGCGGGAGGTTGAGTCCGGAGATGGTGTAGGCTCCCAGGTCGTGCAGGAACCGATCGCGCAGCGCCAGGAGCCGCCCGTCGCGCGTGGCGGCGATCTCGATGTCGTGGATCTGCTCGCGCTCGACGCAGGCGACCAGGGTGTGCTCCCGCCGGCTCTCGATCCACTTCACGGGCCGCCCGAGCTTCATGGCGAGGGCAGCGGTCACCACGTATTCCGGGTAGTACATGCCCTTCGTGCCGAAGCCACCGCCGACATCGGCGGGCGCCACCACGCGGATCTGCTCTTCGGCCAGACCGAGCTGGGGCGCGTACACGCTGCGGTGGCGGTGCACCATCTGCACGGCCGCCCACAGCGTGAGCTGCCCATCGGCCCACTGCGCCACCAGTCCGCGGGGCTCCAGCGGGTGAGCACCGCCGCGGGCTAGCCGCAGGCGCGTGCGCGCCACGACCTCGGCCGTACGAAACGCCCCCTCCGGATCTCCGACTCGTTGGGACCACTCGGAGGCCACGTTGCCCCCGAGCTCCTCATGGAGCATCGGCGCTCCGGAGGCCAGAGCGGCTTCCACGTCGATCACCGCGGGCAGGGGCTCATAGTCCACCGAGACCAGATCGAGGGCGTCCTCGGCGCAGTACCGATCGGTGGCGACGACGACGGCCACCGGCTCGCCCACGAAGCGCACGCGGTCGACGGCAAGGGGCCGAGTGCCGCAGACGATCGGCAGCGCCGGATGCGGCGCGTAGGTCGGCATCGGCGCGTTGGCCGTTCCGAGATCGACTCCCGTAAAAACGCCCAGCATCCCTGGCGCGCGCCGCGCCGCCGCGCCGTCGATGGCGCGGACGCGCGCGTGCGCATGGGGCGAGCGCACAACGGCGAGGTGAAGGCAGTCGGGGAAGCACAGGTCGTCGACGAACTGCCCGGCTCCCGTGACCAGTCGGGGATCCTCGCGGCGGCGGACGACCTCGCCTGCGTCTTCAGCCATGAGTTAGAAACCCTCCGGGATTGGCGCCGTCGATCCATTCGGAGCGCCTGCTCGGGGTGCACCGCGGGTGGCCTGGTCGAGGGGGCCGGGGCGTCGATTCATCGGAGCGCCTGCTCGGGGTGCACCGCGGGTGGCCTGGTCGAGGGGGCCGGGGCGTCATCGCGAATCGCTTTCGATGGGGATGCGGGCTCGCCAATCGAGTGTGCGCGAGATCAGCGGGCGAAGGGCCAGCGCCACCAGCACGGCGCCGACCGCGAGCAGGGCGAGCGAGATGGGTCGGGTCACGAAGATGTCGTAGCGGCCCGCCGAGAGGGCGAGTGACTGGCGCAAGCTCAGCTCCATCATCGGCGCCAGAACCAGCCCCAGCACGATGGGCGCGGTCTCGAAATCGAGCTTGCGCAGCGCGTATCCGAGGATCCCCATGGCCAGCATGATCCACACGTCGACCGCGCTGCTGTTGACGGCGTACACGCCGAGGATGGAGCAGACCAGGATGGTCGGATAGAGGAGCGGATACGGCACGCGCAAGAGATTCACGAACAGCCCGACCAGCGGCAGGTTGAGGATGAGCAGGATGGCGTTGCCCACGTACATCGAGGCGATGAATCCCCAGAATAGCTGGGGGTCGTTCTTGATGAGCAGCGGCCCCGGCGTTACCCCATGCACCATCATGGCCGCCAGCAGCAGGGCGGCGATGGGCACGCCCGGCACTCCGAGGGCCAGCATGGGCACGAAGGCGCCCGAGGTGGCCGCGTTGTTGGCCGACTCCGGGCCGGCGACCCCGGCCACGGCCCCCTGCCCGAATTCGTGCGGGCGCTTCGACAGCCTGCGCTCGATCGCATACGAGACGAACGTGGAGATGACGTGAGCCGAGCCGGGGATGATCCCGATCAGGAACCCCATGACAGTTCCCCGCCAGATGGGCGCATTCGCCTCCCGCAACTCCCGGGGCGAGGGCAGGAGATCGCGAAGGCGCGGCTTGATGACCTCTGGGGGCGTCGCCTGGCCGGCGGTGAAGAGGATCTCGGCAAGGCCGAAGAGGCCAACGGCCACCGGAACGACGCCGATGCCGTCCCCCAGCTCGGTGACACCATAGGCGAAGCGGAAGTATCCGCTCATCTGGTCGATGCCGATCATTCCGAGGAGGAGCCCGAGCGCAGCCATGGCAAGGCCCTTCAACATCGAGCCCGTGTTCATGTACGCCAGGACGAGGAGGCCGAGCAGGAGTAACGAGAAGTACTCCGGAGGCCCGAAGCGCAAGGCGAAGGACGCCAGCGGGGGCGCCAGGAACATGAGGGCCACCACGCTCGCGGTGCCCGCCACGTAGGAGCCCACCGCGGCGATGGTCAGGGCCGGTCCTGCGCGCCCCTTGCGGGCCATGGCGTAGCCGTCGATGCAGGTCATGACCGAGGCCGCTTCGCCGGGGATCCGCATCAGGATCGACGTGGTCGAGCCGCCGTACATAGCGCCGTAGTAAATGCCCGCCAGCATTACGATGGCCCGCGTGGCATCGAGACCGAACGTGACGGGCAGGAGCAGGCTGATCCCCGCCAGTGGCCCGACTCCGGGCAGCACCCCCACCAAGGTGCCTACCACACAGCCGACGAATCCGTACCAGAGGACCCCCGGCGAGAGGGCCACCGTGAAGCCGAGGTAGAGGTTCTGGAACGTCTCCAACACGTCAGAGCCCGAACGGGCCGCGCGGCAGCGGCACCCTGAGGAGGGTGTCGAAAAGGAAGAACGAGCCGCCCGCCACAGCGGCGGTCACCAGCAAGGTGGCCGCGATTCCTCTCCGCTCCAGCGCGCCCAGGAGGAACAGGAGCACGAGCGCCATGGTGATCCGGTAACCGATCCGCTCGAGCCCCCACGCGGCGAAGGCGCAGGCGGCAAAGATGGCCACGGCGTGCCGCCATTCGTGCCAGCTGACGGTGCCCAAACGCTGGCTTCGCGCCCCCAGCCCGGCGAGCAAGAGACCGAAGATGATCAGCAGCAGGGCGAGTACGACCGGCATATACGCCGGTCCGGGGCGATACAGCGAGCCGAGCGGGTACTGCCGGCTCTGCCACAAGGTCACGAGGCCGATCACGGCGAGGGCCCCTCCGGCAGCGCGATCGATGGTCAGCACGGCCGCCGTCTACTGCGCGCTCTCGACCTTTCCGATCTTCTGGACCACCGTGGCCAGCCGCCTCGCGTCTTGCTCCCACCAGGCGTTGAACTCGTCGGCATCCATGTACGCTACCGGCATCTCGACCTTGGTATACGCGGTGACGACCTCCGGCTCCCTCATGGCCTGGCGCATGGCCTCGCGCAGGATCTTGACCACCTGAGTCGGCGTCGCCCGCGGCGCCACCAGCCCAGCCCACGCCGTGTAGTCCACGTCGTAACCCAGCGATCTGAACGACGGCACCTCGGGGAAGGCGCCGATCGGCATGGCGCCGGTGTGGGCGAGCAGCCGCAGCTTGCCCGCTTTCATGTGGGGCGCTACCAGGGCGGTCGTGCTCATCGTCGCCTGGGCATGCCCGCCGAGAATGGCGTTCATCATCGGACCGCCGCCGGTCGTTGGCAGGTGGCGCATCTTGACCCCGGCCGCATGCAAGAACATCTCCATGGGCACGTGGGAGGCACCATAGAGTCCAGACGACGTGAAGACGATCTCTCCGGGACGCTTCTTGGCGTCCTCCACGAGGTCCTTCACCGTCTTCCACGGTGCACTGGCCGGCACGGTAAGGATTGATGGCTCGGCGTTGACCCGCGCGATTCCGGTGAGCTGGTCGCGCGTGTACGTGGGGGGACGGCCGAAAAGCTTGTCGACCTCCGGGAGGACGGAGACGCTCACCAGGGCCATGAGGAGCGTGTATCCGTCAGGCTTGCTGCTGGCCACGGACTGATTGCCCACTGCTCCCGCCGCCCCGGGCTTGTTGGCCACGACGACGGGTTGCTTCAAGATCTTTTCCAGCGCGGCCGCCACCGGGCGCGCGGACAGATCGGCGAGGCCGCCGGGCGGGAATGCCACGACGATCGTGATGGCGCGCGTAGGATACGGCTCCTCGGCGACCGCCATCTGGACCAGCGTGCCGATGAGCAAGGCGGCCGCGCAGAGCGTTCGGATCATTCCTCGATCTCCTTATCACTCCGCGTCACAGGATGCGTCGCGGACGGGCCGGCGCCCTGAGCGGTCGCAATCGGCAATGCCGCCGCAGGAGACCGCGCGAGACTAGCAGCGCCCGGCGCACAGCGCAAGGCGAGCAGCGTCACGCTGTTGGAGATACGGGCCAGCGCGTCACGCTGTTCGAGATACGGGCGAGCAGCGTCACGCAGGCTCGAGGCGCTAGGGGGGCGTTCGCAGGCTGCCGTATACTTCGGATCGCGCATGGTCAGCCTCGTGCTCGTTGCGCCGGCGAAGGCCTCACATCGATGAGAGCGGCCGTCGTGCATCAGCACGGGGGCCCGGAACGGCTCGTCTACGAGCCCAGCTTCCCCGATCCACACCCTGGCCCCGGCGAGATCGTGGTGAGGGTACGCGCGACATCCCTGAACTATCACGACGTCTTCACGCGACGGGGCATGCCCGGCATCACGATCCCGATGCCGGCCATCATGGGCCTCGACTTCGCCGGCGAGGTCGCCGAGATCGGGTCCGGGGTGGAGGGCTGGGCGCCCGGGGACCGCGTCCTGGTCGATCCGATTGATTGCGTCAAGGGTGGTCTCATGGGCGAGACCGTGCACGGCGGCCTCGCGGAACGGTGCCGGGTCGACGCCCACCAGCTCATCGCGATTCCCGACGGGGTGAGCTTCGAGCAAGCCGCCGCCCTGCCGGTGGCCTACGGAACGGCGCATCGCATGATGGTCACAATTGGGCGCGTCACCGCGGGGGAGAAGGTCCTCATCTTCGGCGCCAGCGGCGGCGTGGGCACCTGCTGCGTGTTCCTGGCCAAGATGGCGGGCGCCATGGCGGTTGCCTGCGGTAGCACTCCGGCCAAGCTCAAGCGTCTGCGCGAGTTCGGCGCGGATCACGTCATCGATTACGCCGCCGAGGACTGGGTAGCGGAGATCCACCGCCTCTTCGGCAAGCCGACGCGGCGTTCCTACACCGGCGGCGTCGACGTGGTGATCAACTACACGGGGGGCGATACCTGGGTGCGGTCGATGAAGTGCCTGCGCCGGGGTGGCCGCATGCTCACCTGCGGCGCCACCGCAGGCTTCGCTCCGCAGACGGACATCCGCTACATCTGGACGTACGAGCTCGAGATCCTCGGCTCCAACGGCTGGACCCGCGAGGATCTCGAGACGCTCCTCGAGATGGTCCGCGATGGCAGGCTCCGGCCTGTCATCGACTGCGTCCTCCCTCTGGAGGAGGCGCGCGAGGGCCTGCGCCGCCTCGAGGACCGCGAGGTCATGGGCAAGGTCGTCATCACGCCTTGAGGGGCGGCGGAGATCGTGGAGTGATTCGATTCGACGGGAGGGCACGATGGCAACGGAGCAACCGGTTCGTCGCGTCGCCGTGGCGCTGTTCGATGGTTTCACCGTTCTCGACGTCTA
>JBKPAK010000121.1:0-14586 GCA_046726415.1 Candidatus Methylomirabilota bacterium | reverse complement strand
GCCGGCCACGAAGTCCAGCGCGTTCTTGCAGGCATTGTAGGCGTGATCCGTGGTGAGCAACTCATCACCGGGGGCCAGGACGAGCGAGCGGAGCACCGCGTTGACGCCGCTGGTGGCATTGGCGATGAAGGCCAGGTCCTCAGGATCGGCGCCCAGGAAGGCGGCCAAAGGCCGCCGCGCGGCGTCAAGGCGATCGTCCAGCTCGCGCGACAGGAAGCGCACGGGCTCGGCTTCCATCTCCGCCCGGAGCGCGGCCTGATGGCGAAGAACCTCGCTCGGACACGCCCCGAACGAGCCGTGATTCAGAAAGATCACGCCGCGGTCGAGCGGCCACAACTCCGCCAGGTTGTCGGCGAAGGTCGCACGTGCATTCACGCCCTCGAGTATGCACTTCGTCGCGCACCCGTGTCTTCCGTCGATTCAGGCCCGCGCGGTTCCGCGGGCCTGGCCCTCCAGGCGTGCCGCATCCGCTCGCGCATTTTCTCGACGACGTGTGGCGGCGCCGTCTGGGGCGAGCCCGCCGAGAACGGTGGCTGCGGATCGTACTCGATACGCAGCTGGATGGCCTGCGCGATCTCGTCGCCGGCGATGCGCGCGGCCAAGGTGAGGGCCATGTCGATGCCGGACGACACGCCGGCCGCAGTGATGACCTTGTCCTGCTCGACGATGCGCCGCGGCGTCGGGCTCGCGCCCAGCTCGCGGAGTTGCTCGAGGGCCATCCAGTGGGTCGTGGCCTCGAGCCCGCGGAGGATCCCCGCCGCGCCCAGGAGCAATGAACTCGTGCCGACCGAGGTGGTCCAGTGACTGGTCTGGTGAGCCGTGCGAATCCAGTCCAGGAGCGGGTTGGGCGATGGGGCACCGCTGAGAGTGGCTCGTCGGCGACGAGTGCGAGCTGGCGATTGTCGGATCGCTGCGGCCCCGGGGTGAGGCCGACGAAGCGAACGCGGGCACCGGGCAACCGCGAGAGCACCTCGTAGGGCCCGATGGCGTCGAGAGCCGTGATGCCTTCAAAGAGTGGAATGGCAATGTCCATGACCATGTCCTTTCATACGCTCGCCTCGTCAAGCTCCTCGGACGGTCACGAGGCGTTGGCCTGGTCGCGTGGGGCGGCCTGGAAGTGGCGCCTGTATTGCGCCGGCGCGACGCGGATCAGGCGCCGGAAGGCGCGGTGCATCGTCTCGACCCGACCAAAGCCGCAGGCCTCGGCGACCTCGGCCACGCTCTTCCCCGTGGTTTCGAGGAGGCGCCGCGCGGCCTCCACGCGGTGCGCCTCCACGTAGGCGGCCGGCGTGACGCCAATCTCGCGGCGAAAGACCCGGGCGAAGTTGCGCGCGCTCATGTGCGCGTGCCGGGCCAGCGCAGGGACCGACAGGTCGTCGCGGAGATTGTCGGCGATCCGGGCCTGAAGGTCGCGCAGACCGCCGCGCTCGGCGAGCTGCCCGGAGAGCTGCACGCTGAACTGGGACTGGCCGCCCGGGCGGCGCAGGAACATCACGAGCCAGCGCGCCGCGTCGAGCGCGAGATTTCGACCGAAGTCCTGCTCCACCAGCTCGAGCGCGAGATCCATGCCGGCCGTGATGCCGGCCGAGGTGAAGATGTTGCCATCGCGAACGAAGATGGGATCGCGCTCCACGCGAACCGTCGGAAAGCGCCGCTGGAGGCCGGCGCAGAGCCCCCAGTGAGTGGTGGCGCGGCGGCCATCGAGGAGACCGGCCTGCGCGAGCAGAAAAGCGCCCGTGCAGACCGAGACCACGCGGCGGGCCCGCCGCGCGGTGCGCCCGATCCACGCCACGAGCCGCCTGTTGCGCATGGCCGCGCGCGTGCCGAGGCCACCGGCCACCACGAGCGTGTCCACGCGGCCCGACGCCCGTCTCAGGCTCCGCGAGACCACGAGTTCGACGCCGCTCGACGTCGCCACCGGTCCCGCCTTCGCGGCCACCAGGGAAACGGCGTACCGGGGAGCTCGGGGATTGGCGAGTCGGTTGGCGATGGAGAACACCTCGAGGGGGCCGGTGACGTCGAGGACCTGAACGCCGGGGAAGACGAGGATCCACACGCGAAGGGGCTCGACGGGCGAGACGAGTCTCACCGACGGCCGCTCGCCCGTCCGTCGCGCTGGCCGTGCCGATCGCATGACGGGGAGCATGCCTGGGCCGGGCGATGGCGGCAATGCCAATGTCATGGCGAATCCTGCCAGGGGCGGGGTGGCCCTCTCTCTGGCGATGGGAGCGAACGCGGCGCGGCGGGCGCATCGCCGCCGCCGGCCCTCAGGGCCGCTTGAAGCGCTCTTGCGTGGCCGGCTCAGGGCCGCTTGAAGCGCTCTTGCGTGGCCGGCGCCGCCTGGAGTTCGAAAGCCGGGCCCACGGCGTCCCGGATAGCGTGGGCGAGCGCGAGCGAGAGGCGCTCGAGCTCGCGGCGATCCGGATTGGATTCACGCTGATTTAACGCTGCGCCGAACTTGACCATGGCCGCCTCGATGGCTGCCGTCTTCTTCTCCAGACCGACGTCCTCGATCGCGGCCAGCGGGCCCCAGTAGAGGATCCAGAAGTCGCTCTCGGCCTTGACCGCGTCCTTGCGATCGCGCGCGGTGGCCACTGTCGCCGCCGCTTCCGCCGCGCGGAGATACAGACGAAGCTGGGCTTCCCAAAAGGGCCGCGCAGTCTCCCGGCGGAGCTCCTCGGCGCGCCGGCCTGCCGCCTCGGTGATCTCGGCCGTGCGCTCTCGCTCGGCTTCCACCCGGAGCCGATCGGTCTCGTTGCGCTGTCCCATGTACTGGAACACGCCGAACCAGAAGCCTCCCACCGCCAGGGCGGCGGTGATGAGGGAAGGTACCTGCCGATGCTGCGGTCCCAGAACGTCGTCTCCCGCAGGCGATCCACCTCCAGGGAAAGCTTCTCGACCTGCTTTTGCAAGTGCTCCAGTTCGAGGCGAGCACGGTCGTCGGACGTCATCCCCGTGCCTGCTGCGACGTCGGATCCTGGCGTCATCGCCGAGCCCCCCAGAAGGTTCCGGTCATGGTGGCGTCGCCAAGTCCGATGCGAACCCCGGTGGCGCCGGGAACGCCTCGTCCACGGCCGTGACGACCCACGGTGCGAAAGCGTCCAGGAATCGTGCGATCTCTTCCTTGTCGTCCGAGGGCTCGATGGCGCGCTCGAGCGCGTACCTCATGGGCGACGCCTGGGCCGGGAAATGCCGTGAAAACGACGCGTAACAGGATCGTCGTCGTGATGGCCGCGCTCCGCCTCGCAATATTAGCGTGCCGTAAAAGCGGAACGCCGGAGAAACAGGTGATTGCATACGAGCCTCGCGATCGCGTGACGTGCTCCGGCCGCTGGCGAGCGGCCAGCGCCGGACCGCGGCAGGGCGACCGCGGCGCCGTTGCTACGGCTTCTTCAGGCGCATGTCCTCGTAGGGGGCGGCGAAATACAGCAGGGGATTGAGGCCGACTGCGGGCTCTTCGACCCGGGGCCCAACCCCGTGCAAGGTCGCCGGCTCGAAGATCGGCGCGTGCATGACGCGTTCGTGCGTGAGCCGCTGAATCTGATGCAACAGCACCTCGCGCTTCTTGCGGTCGCGCTCCTGCGCCTGCTGGCGGAACAGGTCGTCGATCTCGGGATATCCACCGTAGGCGTAGGTGCCCGTGCTGATGACGAAGGCCTCGAGGCGCGCCGCCGCGTTGCCGAGCCCGGCCGAGGCCCCCATGATGACGCCCGTGAGCTTCTTCGCTCGCCAGGCCTCGAAGAAGGTCGCCCGCTCCATGCTGCGCACGCGCGTGCGAATGCCCGCGGCGGCCAGCGAGTTGGCCACCGCCTCTCCGAAACTCGTGAAGGGCGGCGCCGGGGTGAGGTCGCCGGCGTCGAAGCCGTTGGGATAGCCGGCGTCGGCGAGCAGTCGCTTCGCGTGCGTCGGGTCGTAGGGGTAGGGCTCGATGCGTAGGGCGAACTCCATGACGCTCGGAACGATGTTGCCGGTCAGCCGCGACAGGCCCATGCGCTCCGCCTCGTTGATGCCCTGCTTGTCGATGGCCAGGTTCGCCGCCAGCCGGACGCGGCGATCAGCCCAGGGTGACTTCGGCTTCCACTGTTCGGGGAAGTCCAGCCACCAGGCCGCGGCCGGGATGACCTGGGCCAGGCGCAGCTTCGGGTCCGCCTTCACGGTGTGGGCCTCGACGCCGATCATCAGGTAGGCGATGTCGGCTTCGCCGCTCTTGAGCATAGCCAGCCTCGTCGTGCGGTCGGGGACGCCCTTGATGACGATGCGCTTCACCGAGGGCTTCTTGCGCCAGTACTGCTCGTTGGCCTCGAGCACCAGCTCCACGCCTGGGTTCAGTCGCGCGAACCGATAGGGCCCGAGCCCCACTGGGTGCTTCTTGAAACCCTCCTCGCCGACCTTCTCGATGTACTTTTTGGGCACGGCCCAGGCCGCCCCGGTGGCGGGGGTGGCATAGAAGGCCAGGAAATCCGGCCAGGGCGCGTACAGCGCGAACCGCACGCGGTGGGGATCGACGATTTCCACTGCCTTCACCCGGTCGTGCAATAGCTTGGCCGCGGCTCCGCGGTAGCGATGGAAGCTGAACTTGACGTCCTCGGCCGTGAAGGCGTCGCCGTTGTGAAAGCGCAGGCCTTCTCGCAGCTTGAACTCGTACACCAGCCCGTCCGCGCTTTCCTTCCAGGATTCCGCCAAGCACGGCGCCATGTCGTTGCCGGGCAGGGGCTTGATCAGGGCGTCGTGCATGGCGTAGAGGAACACGAATGGTGTCCCGATCCCTGGCGTCTCGGCCGGATCGAGGAACGAGGGGGCGATCGAGACGTCGAAGGCGATGGCCAGCTGACTATCGGGCTGGCCCTGCGCGCTGACCTCGGCGCGCACGATCGCAAGCAACGAGAACGCCACAAGAACCATCGGCACGGTGAGCCGGCCCATTTCGCACCTCCTGGTTTCTCTCTTGTGCTCAGCCGACGCTTCCCGCGCCGGCGGTCAGCGCCGCGCGCCTGGGGTCTGAAGTGGTTTCGCGATTCAGCTGGTTGATGACAAGTGGCGCGCGTGTCCCTTGGCCGCGCAGGCGCTCACCGAGAGGTGGCGGGAGCTGTCGAGAGGCCCGGTCTGGGGGCATTCCTCGCCTCCCTGAAGGGCACACGGTCGGGACGATGCGAGGACTCTGCGCCTGGCCCGCGCGAACGTCAAGAACTTACGTCGGTGACCGCGATGCGACGCCTCACACCATGAGGCGGCCGCCGTTGACGGAGAGGGTCTGGCCGGTGAGATAGCCCGCCTCGGGGGCGGCGAGGAAGAGGACCCACCCCACCATGTCCGACACGTCGGCGATGCGGCCGACGAGGGTCGCCTTGCCGATCATGTCGCGCTGCTCCTGGCTGCGAACGGCGACGACGCGCTCGGTTGCCGTCGTGCCCGGCGCGATGGCGTTGGCGGTGACGCCGTACCGACCGAGCTCGAAGGCGAGGACGCGCGTCAGGGAGTGCACGCCCGCCTTGGCGGCTGCGTAGGGCGGGGAGGAGGGCTGGAACACCGTGACCCCCGCCTGTGAGCCGATGCTGATGATGCGTCCGCTCCCCTGGCGTTTGAAGGCGGGAATGGCGGCCTTGGCGCACAGAAAGATGCTCTTGAGGTTGAGGTCGACGACCTTGTCCCATTCCTCCTCGGGCGTCTCCTCGACCGAGAGCTGCTTCCAGAAGCCGCCCGCGCTGTTCACTAGAATGTCGAGGCGTCCCGCCTCGCTGAGCAGGCGATCGAACGTCGCTCCGACCTCCGCGGCGTCGGTCACATCGCACGCGAGAAACGAGGCCTGCCCTCCGCGCTCCTGGATGCCCCGGGTCACGGTTTCACCGCCCGCTTTGTCGAGATCGAGCACGTAGACGCGCGCGCCCGCTTCGGCGAACGCCTCGGACGAGCCCTTGCCAATGCCCCGCGCTCCTCCGGTGATCGCGGACACCTGCCCCGTGAAGTCGAAGATCGTCTTTCCCATGGTGACGAGTCCCCTTCCAGGACCGGAAGATACTACGCCCGGGGACAGCGCGGGACGGGGCCGTTCGCCCCCTACCCTTCCTGCGCCGCCGCCTTCAGCTCCTGAACGTGCTCGTGCCAGTGGCGGGCGAGGGCCTCCAGTCGCTGCCGGCCCGTCATCACGTCTCCATTGGCCCGCCGGAAGCAGGGCTGATCGAGGTCGGATGCGTTGCGGGCGGCGCGGAGCAGCCTGGCATGCGCCAGCCGCACCTGGATGAGCAGATCGTCGAAGCTCTCGGGTTCGTGGAGCCGGCGGCACACCTCGTTGACCGCGTCGGCGTCGGCCGGCATCGTCCACACCGGTCCGCCCTGGGCGACCGACTGGATGCCCCATGCGGTGGCGTCATGGAAGTAAATGAAATGCTGGAGAATATCTCGAGCCTGCCACTGATCGACCCGTGCCGTGGTCGTCCGCCCGGGCCCCTCGAAGTACGCGAGGACATCTTGCACGGCCCGGTCCAGGCGCTGTACCAGCGATTCCTTCTCGGCGGCCATCGTCATCGAGTGTCCTCCCTCGCCGGCGTCTTTCTCGGGGCTCACAGTATCGTAGATCCCACCGCGGAATAAACGACGAGCGGCTCGTATCCTGTCTTCTTAGACGGACTGACCGCCGTGAACCAGACCGACGCCACCCGGACCCGGCGATTCGACGAGTACATTTCGCCTCACCTGACGACGCTGTATCGCTCGGCCTTGCGCCTGGTCGGCACCGTCCAGGATGCCGAAGACCTCGTTCAGGAGACGTGCCTCCGGGCGTTTCGGGCCCTGGATCAGCTCCGGGACCCCGCCGCCGCTAAGGTGTGGGTGTTTGCCGTCCTCCGGTCGGTCTTTCTGCGTCGGGCCGAACAGCGGGCGGCGGACGTGGTCGTCAGCGTCGATGATCTGGACGCGGCCACGCGCTCGCCCGGCCCGTTCGTGTGGCAAGAAGACTCGCCGCTCCAGCATGTCCTCCTGGAAGAGGTGCGGGAGGCTACTCTCGCGCTGCCCCTTGTGTATCGAGAGCCGATCGTGCTCGCGCATATCGCGGGCTTCTCGTATCGAGAGATGGCCGAGATCCTGGAGGTTCCCGTCGGCACCGTCATGTCGCGGCTATTTCGGGGGCGGCGGCTGCTTCGCCACGCGCTCGCCGAAACCGCCCGCCGACATCACCGAACGGAGTCGTCGCGATGACCTGCCAGGATGTCCTGGCCTTCCTCGACGCGTATCTCGACGAAGAGCTGACCGTGCTGGAGACGCTTCGAGTGGACGAGCACCTGGGGCGGTGCGAGACGTGCCGGCAGGTGAGAGACTCGGAAGCCCACCTGCATGCGCTGCTGGCCGCGGATGCGGTCCGCGACGCGCCCCCGGCCAGGTTGCGCGAGCGCATTTCTACTCTGGCCATCCAGTCCGAGTCGAATGATGGCCGGCATTCCTGGAGGAACGAGCCGGGGGCCCGCGCCGTTCTGGCTTGCGCGCTGACCGCACTTCTGCTGTTCGGCGTCCTCCTCGCCGCAGGAACGCACACCCCGGCCCCGGGGCCGGGGCCGCTCACCATGGACGTCGTCGGCGTCCACCTCGACGCCGAGCAGACCGCAATTGACCTCGAGTTGCCCACGTCGGACCCGTCGCGGCTGGCGTCCTGGCTGGAACACCGCGTTGGCCCGAGTGTCGGCGTCCCCGCAGTCGCGCCGAGCGGTGAACGGGTGGTGGGCGCCCGGATGTCGTGGATCGCGTCCCAGGAAGCCGCCCACCTCCTCTACGAGGGTGAGGGCCGCCGGATCTCGCTGTTCATCACCCGGGATCCGTTCCATCCGGGTGAGCGCGCCGCGGAGCAGATCGTGGAGGGCGAGGAACTATACTTCGCCACGCTTGCGGGCGTGCGGGTGGCGTGGTGGAGCAGTGGCGGGCACCTCTACGTGGCCGCCGCTCGGGCGAGCGAGGCCGAACTCCTCAACTTCGCGGCGCTCTGTGTTCGCCTCGCGCGGCAGCGGCCGTTCGGCATCCTCCGCGCCCGGGGCAACGCCGCCCTCACCGCCGCCACGGCACCCGCGAACGCGACGAGGCCGCGACCAGTCGCGCCATCGAGGTCGTGAATGTTCCCGACGCCAACGGAGGACAGACATGTCACGTCACGCGATTCTGATCCGCGCCTTCGCGACGGTTCTCGTGCTGCTGCTCGGGATGGTCAGTGCGGACGCGCCACAAGCCCAGTCGCCGGGCCGCGTCGTCTACATGGCCGCCGTCGAGATGAAAGGTGGTGCGCAACAGGACAAGGAGCCGTACCCTGCGGGCGCGCTGCCCCCTGGGGGCGGATACGTCAAGACGCCACCCAATGCGAGCGGTCGCTGGGAAGTCTCAGCCTATCAGTGGTCTCCGGGGACGATCGTCGTGCGGCAGGGGGAGCCGGTCACCCTGGAGATCGTGGGGGTGAATGGGGACATCCATCCCTCGACCATTCCCGGTCTCGTCGAGTCCTTCGTGGTCAAGCGAGGCGAGGTGGCGCGGGTGACGTTCACGGCCACCGCGCCGGGGCTGTACCCGATCATCTGCACCAAGCACTTGCCCAACATGCAGGGCATGCTCGTGGTGCTGCCAAGGTAGCGCGGCCTCCGGTCGCTTGGCGCTCGGACGAGGACGACGTCACCGTACAGCGCTCCTCTCGGGCCTCGCGCAATCTGGCGGGCCCGGCCTTGGCAGGGAGAAACCTTTCGGTTAATCTGTCGCGACCGTCGCGGCAACCGAGGATGTGGTGACCGGGGGTCGCCTCGCAGTAGGACAAACAGGTGGCCGAGGCCGCGGCTGACGCGCTGACCGACGCTCAGGGCCCCTCGAGCCTCAGATCCCGTACGGCGACATTCGCGCCCACTGGCATCCGTCAGGCATCACAATGCGAGGAGGACACGGAGGTCGCCATGCGGATCACTGAACACAGCCACGCCGATCGCGCCCACCATACGGCTCCTGGCGGGCAGGCCAAGGATCCCGTCTGCGGCATGACCGTCGTGCCCGGTGGAGCGGGCGGAGGCAGCGCCGAGCACGCCGGCCAGACCTACTGGTTCTGCAATCCCGGATGCCGACAGAAGTTCGTCGCCGATCCCACCCGATACGTGTCACCGGCGCCCGCAATGCCGGCCCCTGCGTCGAGGCGGCGTGGGTCGAGCGACGAGCGCATCTACACCTGTCCGATGCATCCGGAGGTTCGCCGGAAGGGGCCGGGGACGTGCCCCAAGTGCGGCATGGCGCTCGAGCCGGAGATGGCGCTGTCGGCCGAGGAGGAAGTGAACCCGGAGCTCGTCGACATGACCCATCGGTTCTGGGTCAGCCTGGTCCTGACCATTCCGGTCCTCGCCATCGCCATGAGCGAGATGCTCCTGCCTGGCCTCACGGGACGGCTCGACGCGACCTGGCGGCTCTGGCTGCAGTTGGTGCTCGCCACCCCCGTCGTGCTGTGGGGTGGCTGGCCATTCTTCGTGCGTGGCTGGCAATCGATCGTCAATCGCAGCCTGAACATGTTCACGCTCATCGCCCTGGGCACCGGCGCGGCCTTCGGCTTCAGCGTCTTCGCGGTCCTCGCCCCCACCGCCCTTCCGCACTCCATGCGCCACGGCGGCGCGCCGCCGGTGTACTTCGAGGCGGCTGCCGTCATCGTCACCTTGGTCCTGCTCGGCCAGGTGCTCGAGCTGCGTGCGCGCAGCGCCACCTCCGGAGCCATCCGCGCCCTTCTCGGGCTTCAGCCTAAGACGGCGCGGCGCGTGGGCGCCGACGGCGGGGAGGAAGACGTGCCACTCGCCGACGTGCAGGTGGGTGATCTCCTGCGCGTGCGTCCGGGTGAGCGCGTCCCCGTGGATGGCGTCGTGCTCGAGGGAGCCAGCGCGGTCGATGAATCGATGGTCACCGGCGAGCCAATCCCCGTGGAAAAGGTCTCGGGCTCGAAGGTCACGGGCGGGACCGTCAACGGCACGGGTACGTTCGTGATGCGGGCCGAGCGCGTCGGTGCCGACACGCTTCTCGCCCAGATCGTGCGCATGGTGGGCGAGGCTCAGCGCAGCCGCGCGCCCATCCAGCGGTTGGCCGATGTGGTGGCGTCCTGGTTCGTCCCGGCGGTGCTGCTGGTCGCGGCCATCACGGCGTTCGTGTGGGGCTTCTTCGGACCCGAGCCCAGGCTGGCCTATGCCGTGGTGAACGCGGTCGCCGTGCTCATCATCGCCTGCCCCTGCGCCCTCGGCCTGGCCACGCCGATGTCGATCATGGTGGGAACGGGGCGCGGGGCACAGGCGGGTGTGCTGATCAAGGACGCCGCCGCGTTGGAGGCGCTGGAGCGCGTCGACACCTTGGTGGTGGACAAGACCGGCACCCTCACCGAAGGGAAGCCGCGCCTGGTGAGCGTGATCGCGACGGAAGCCATTACCGAACGGGACGTGCTCGCCCTCGCGGCCGGACTCGAGAAGGGGAGCGAGCACCCGCTGGCCGCGGCCGTGCTCGCCGGCGCTGCCGAGCGCGGCGTGGAACCGGTGGAGGTGACTGACTTCCGGTCGATTACTGGCAAGGGCGTGATAGGCGTCGTGGCCGGGCGCCGGATCGCCCTCGGCAATCCGCGGCTGCTCGGCGACCTGGGTGTTCCCATCGATGCGCTCGCGGCACGCGCCGAGGAGCTCCGCGCCCACGGCGAGACCGCGATGTGGCTGGCCGTCGACGGTGCCGTGGCCGGCCTGCTCGGTGTCGCCGATCCGATCAAGGCGTCCACGCCCGAGGCGATCCGGCTGCTGCATGGCGAGGGCCTGCGGGTGGTGATGCTCACCGGCGACAGCGAGACCACCGCCAAGGCCGTCGCGCGGAAACTCGGCCTCGACGAGGTGATCGCCGAGGTACTGCCCGAGCAGAAGGTCGAGGTCATCAAGCGACTGCAGGCCGAGGGTCGGGTGGTGGCGATGGCCGGCGATGGCGTGAACGATGCGCCAGCGCTGGCCCAGGCCCACGTCGGGATCGCCATGGGTACCGGTACCGACGTGGCGATCGAGAGCGCGGGGGTGACCTTGGTGAAGGGCGATCTTCGCGGCATCATCCGCGCGCGGCGACTCTCGCGCGCCACCCTGCGCAATATCCGTCAGAACTTGATATGGGCGTTCCTCTACAATGTGCTCGGTGTGCCCATCGCGGCCGGCGTGCTGTATCCGGTCTTCGGCCTGCTGCTGAGTCCGATGATCGCCAGCGCCGCCATGAGTCTCAGCTCGGTGTCGGTGATCGCCAACGCCCTCCGGCTTCGGCGGGTGGAGCTGTGATGGCGAGCGCCGTCGGAACCCCTGTGATGAGAGAGAGCCTGGCCGAGATCTGGCTCAGACGAGCGGGGGCGCTGGAGGGCTACGCGATGGTCGGGGCCGCGGTTAGCTCATGATCAGTGCTGAGCCGGGGCCGCCGTCCCTGATACGTCGTTCACCTGGCGCAGCCAGGCGAGGTCGCGGGGTGAGGAACGCCGACCGAGGCGACGACGCAGCAGCCTGGCCGCCTCCTCGTGACGCCCGAGGTGGAGATAGCAGACGACCATCGTCTCCTCGAAGACTTCCCACTGGGCGTGGCTGCCGCCCATGCGGTGGATCTCGTCTTCGATCGGCTCGAGGTGGGCGAGCGTGCCGGCGAAGTTATCGGCTACGAACGCGGCGATGCCCTGCACCAATGGCAGGGCCACCGCGCCGGCTGTCGGGTGGCCCCGGGCCTCGAGCGTGTGGAGATTCTCGGTCAGCGCCGTGAGCGCCTCGCGATCGCCGCTCGACGCGTAGGCCAGAGCCGCGTGGATATCGCCAAAGATGAAACCGGGCCGCGAGATCCGCCTGGCCAGGTCGGCCACCGGATGCCACGGCAAGGCATCCGCGCCGTCATAGAGCCGGAGCCGCCACAGAAGCGCCGAGCCGTCCATCAGCGCCAGGCGCGGGTTCGAGGCGACCAGGATATCGCGCTCACAGATCTCGAGGGCCCGCCGATCGTGGCCGCGCTGCAGCTCGAACAGCGCGAGGTGCCAGGCCAGATGGCAATGGAAGGGGGCGCGGCGATCGTAGCCCGCCAGCCAGTCTTCGAGAAACGCCACTCCGCCGTCGTGATCGGCAGTCTCGAAGCAGACGTGGGCGATGTTGTGGCTGGCGTGAGCGTTGCCGGGGTACTGCTCGAGCGAGCGCTCCGAGAGACACCGCGACTCGTCGAAGCGGGAGACCTCGTGGTAGGTGAAGGCCAGCGCGGACTGAAACCACCAGTCCTCGCCATAGGCAGGAGCGAGGCGCTCGACGAAGGCCCGGCGAAATTCCTGGCGATCGGCCCGCCCGCCGAAGCCGATGGCGCTGCTGGCCTGGTTGACGAGCACCGCGTCGCGGGGAAACTCCGCCACGTGCTCGTCGATCAGCGCCAATCCTCGGCCGGTGTCGCCGTCGACGATGGCCGACAGCGCCTCGACGTGCTGCCGCTCGCGCCGGGTCGCACCCGGCACGAGCGCTCGGGCCCGGGTGATGGCGGCGCGCGTCGCCGCGACGTCGCCCCGGACCATGCCGAGGACAGCGGCGCCCGCGTGGGGAAGCGCGAATTCCTCGTCGGCCGCGCTGGCTGACGCGAAACTCTCGTCGGCGCCGTGGCCGTACGACAGCAGGCGGTCCATGCCCTCCTGATAGTGCTCGGCGGCAGTCACCGACGACGTGGAGATGGGCACTCCGTAGCGGTCAACGATGCTCATGTGCGGCGCCATGTGCGAGCGTAGCACAACGCTCGGGAGCGCGCCCCGAGAGTCGGCCCCCCTTGCCTCGACCTCGGAGATGGCGCGGGGAACATCGCCGGTGCGTGCCCCGGGGGAGCGCTCTGTCGGAGTCTCGGCGTTTTGGCGTAGGATCACCGGCGGTGACGTGGGGCGAGCCCTTGACGGCGCACCCCGAGCCGCCCTTTGAATTTCGACGGGAGGTCAGCGCATGAGGACGCTCATCGAAGGCGGCTGGGTGGTGGCGTTCAACGGTGAGAGCCACGAGGTGTACGAGCAGGGCAGCGTCGTCTTCGAGGACAACCGCATCGTGCACGCCGGCGGCCCGTACGCAGGGCCGGCCGACGTCCGCCTGTCGGCCCGCGGCAAGCTGGTGTCGCCAGGGTTCATCAACACCCACGTGCACACGGCGGGGAGCGGCGGCGACTACCTGCTCAACGACATGGCCCAGAACGACTATCGCACCGCGAACTACATGAGCTTCGCCGCCCCGCTCAAGGGCAAGGTGACGTCGCCGCCGTCGGAGGCCGTGGCCATCCAGCGCACGTTCGTCTTCCTCCACGCGCTCCGGCATGGCTCTACCACGATCATCGACGTCGGCGGCCTGCGCGGCGACTGGGAGGACTATGTGCGCCTGGTTGACGAGCTGGGCGTGCGCGTGTACGGCAGCCCGCCCTTCCGGGATCGCAACACTTTCAGCGATGCGCAGGGCCGACTCTACTACGATGCCGACGCCGACCTAGGCTCGCAGGGGCTGAAGGTCGCGGTCGAGTTCACGCGCAGCTACGACGGGGCGGCCCAGGGGCGGCTGCGCGGCATGCTGAACGCGGCACAGGTCGAGACGTGCAGCGAACCACTGCTGCGGGCGGCCAAGGCGGCGGCGCAGGAACTGGACGTGCCGATCCACACGCACGCGGGCGGCAACCTCATCGAGTTCCACCGGATCATGGAGGAGTACCGGAAGACGCCGGTGCAGTTCCTGGCCGACATCGGCTTCCTCGACGATCGAACCCTGATCGGGCATGGCGTGTTCACGACCGCTCATCCCTGGAGCCACTATCCGTTCGGTGATGATTTGCGCGTGCTGGCGCACAGCGGAGCGACGGTCGGGCACTGTCCCTACAAGTACGCCAAGATGGCCATGACGCTGCATTCCTTTCAGCGCTACCTGGATGCCGGAGTGAACGTGGCCATGGGCACCGACACGTTCCCGATGGACATGGTGGCCGAGCTGCGCTGGGCGTCGATGCTGGCCAAGGTTACCGACGCGAACTATCAGGCGGGGCTGCCGCGCGACGTCTACAACGCGGCCACCCTGGCGAGCTGCAAGTTTCTCGGGCGCGACGACCTCGGGCGTCTGGCCCCGGGCGCCAAGGCCGACATCCTCCTGATCCAGCTCGACCAGCTCGGCTCGGCGTTCTACCTCGATCCGATCAAAGCACTGGTGGACGCCGGCTGTGGGCGCGACATCGACACCGTCATCGTCGACGGTAAAATCCTCGTGCAGGGAGGCCGCTTCACGCGCGTGGACGAGGAGGCGATCTACGCGAAGGCCCGCCAGGCCACGCACCATTACTGGCGGAACGTCGCGAACTGGCGCGCCGACGGCAATGGCGTCGACCGCATCATCCCCCCGGCCTTTCCGATCCACGCGGCGCGGTGACGATACCGGGTCGACGTTGGGCGCCCCCCGGCTCGTCGGCCTCCCAAGCGCCGCGCGGTATCGAGGGGCGGCACGGCTGCGCCGGGGCGCCCCGAGCGTATGGGGGGGAAGGGGGCGGCCCCGCTGGTTGGCCTCCCAAGCGCCGCGCGGTATCGAGGGGCGGCACGGCTGCGCCGGGGCGCCCCGAGCGTTT
>JBKPAK010000120.1:0-33206 GCA_046726415.1 Candidatus Methylomirabilota bacterium | reverse complement strand
AGATCGAGGAGGTCTCCGTCGGCGGTGCCGACTCGCTCGCGCCGCAGCCGGATGCGGCCACGGCATACGAGCGAGTCCCGGATCGTCTGACGGTGTCCGCTTCGGCACCACCGGGTGGACGAATGCCTACTCCTGTCCCTGCAGTAAGAGCTTCACCACCTCCGGCACCATCTCCCGGGCGCGTCGATCCAGTTCGCCCTCGGAGAGATTGGCGATGGGATGGGGCATCATGAGGAACTTGTAGTGCGGCAGCCCCCACTGGACCGCCATAGCTCGGGCGGTGGTCTCGAACACGTCGGTCACGATGGAGGCGGAGGGGATCCGCGCCTTCTCGAGCAGGATTCCGTCGAGCACACTGCCCGACGAGCAGGACCCTCAGTCTCCGATGCCCGCGACCATGAGGTCGCAGGTCTTCTTCACGTCCTCGATGATTTCCTCGTGGGCGGGGACGCTGGCGTTCCGCTTGTGATAGAGCTTGAGGTCGGCGACCCCGTACTCCTGCTTGAGCAGCTCACCGATCTTCAGCAGCAGCTTGTCCGAGTTGAACTTCGTGTTCTCGACGAGGGCGACGCGCTTACCGGCCAGGGTGTCTGGCCGGGCCGCGTAGGCCACCGTCTGTGCGGGGGCCTCCGTGGTGGGATCGAGCAACTCGATCATCGCTTGACCTCCTTGGTGACGGCCTCTGAGTTGCGAGCACTGCCCCAGCCGGGGATGTAGCAGGAGAAGGCTCCCGCCCGTCCCCCCGCGGCAACGACCAGGATGTGCTCGGGTGAGGCGAAGAGGGGACGCACGGCCGTCTCGTCTCCCGGCTGGATGGTTCCCGACATCCGCCCCGTGCGCTTGAGATGCGCGTGAGTGTTCGTGGTGTTCTCGTAGAGGAAGGTGCGGATCTCTTTCTTCGTCCAACCGTCCTTGGCGATGGTGCGCATATGCTCGCCGGCGAGGACCACGCAGTAATAGGACTGGCCCATGACGTTGCCGGAGATGCGCATGTCGTCGGCGAGGGTGGTCAAGACGCCCTCGGCCGTGCTGGAGAGCTGGTTGTAGAACTGGTGTGGGCCATTGGAGGCCACGACGGTCACCGTACTCTGCTCGGGCCGGAACCCGCGCTCCACATGCAGCGGCGTCCACGGGCTCTCCGCCTCGTTCTCGGCGATGACGTACGACAGCTTGCCTGGGTGGCCGAGGGTTCCCCGGTCCAGCAGTCCAGGCATGGAGCCGCAGACGTTGCGCATGACGAGGCGCAGGGCGCGCCCGATGGTGAGGTTTGCACGCCAGCCGGGTCCGAACAGGTTGTCGCCGGCGTTGATGTCCAATTCGCGGGCGATGGGACCGTTGACGATCGTGAGCACCGCGGCCCCGCCGGTCGACGTTCCCGGACCGTGGTAGCTCCAGGCCGGATCGCTGATCCCCTCCACCGCGGCCACCACCACCGGCATGTACTCCGGTCGGCAGCCGGCCATCACGGCGTTGATGGCCACCTTCTCGGCGGTGATGGACACGGACCGGTGGGCCACGTAGCCGATCTCCTTCTTGGGCTCGAGGCGCGCGGCCTCGAGCATGGCGCGGACACCGGCTTCGGTGGGGGGGACCACGGGCAGGCCGTCGCTCCAGCCTTGTTGGAAGCAAAATTCGATGGCGTCGCCGACATCGGGGACGCGGTGACGCTTCGCGGTCAGTGTCGCTGCCATTCGCACCTCCTCCGCGCGGTCACGCTAGCACCGCGGTCGAGGTCTGTGCAAGTTCGCCCCTCAGCGCGGTCGAGGTCGCTGCACGTTCGGCCCTCAGCGCGGTGAGGTCTGCGCGCGTTCACCCCTCGATCCGCGTCGCAACCCGGTGAATGGCGCCGGCGGTCGGCCGTCCCGGCATCTTCATGCAGCCCCGGCGCGTCAGGCTCGCCTGCCAGTCTCGACGACAAAGAGACCGCTGGCAAGCGCCAAGGCGTGGACCCCAGCGGCCAGCAGAAAGGCCGCCCCGAAGCTCCCGGTGACATCGACGACGCGGCCGAGAACGATGGGCAGGACCATACCGCCCACGAACGCCGCAGTGTTGGTGACCCCGGATGCCGTACCCGCCAGCTCGGGCGGAAAGAGCTCGGTGATCATGACGAACGGAATGATGATCCCTCCCGTCAGCAAGCCCGCGACCAGAGCGGTCGCCATCGCTCCCATGGTGCCGAGTCCCGGCACCACGAGCGCGAAGGCAATGCACGTGGCGACGCCGGCCACCTGGCTGGCGAGGTAGACGGGCTTGCGTCGCCCCAGCCCGTCACTGACGACACCGGCCAGGGGCCACGACGCGATGGTACCCGCCGTGATGAGCCCGGTCACGAGGCCCGCCTGCGGGCTCGTCATTCCCATTCCCCGCACGAGGAAGGCGGGCAGGAAGGTGACGAAGCTGAAGTAGGCGCCATAGGCCAAGCTGACTGTGATGGTGAAGGGCCAGAGCGACCTCGAGGCCAAGACGCGGCGGAGACCACCGGGATCCCGTATCGGCGCCGCCCTGCCCCCTCTGGATTCGGGCAGCAGCGCCGCGATCAGCGCGACCGTGACCAGAGCTGGCAGCGCCGTCAGGGCATACGCCCACCGCCATCCGCACGAGGCGGCGACCCAGGGGACTACGACGAGGCCGATGGTGCCCCCGATGCCGGCGCCGGCACCCATGATTCCCGTGGCCCGCCCACGCTCGGCGGGCGGGAACCACTCGCTGATGAGACGGAGGCCGGGGACCCAGACCGCCGCGGCTCCGACGCCGACGAGCATGCGCGCCACGATGGCCGTCCCGTAGCCGCCGCTCAGGGCGAAGGCCAGGGCACCGAGCGTGAGCAATCCCATGCAGGCGAGCATGACGCGCCGCACCCCCCAACGGTCGACCACGAGACCGATGGGAAGCTGGACGACGGTGTACGTCCAGAAGTAGGCGGTCTGGATAGCGCCGGCCGCCGCATAGGTCAGACCCAGTTCGGCCCTGACATCGGTGATGAGCGGAGCGTAGCCGAGACGGTGCAGATGTGTCTGCGCGAAGGCCACGACGGCGAGCCCTAGGACGACCCACCGGGCGCCGGGTGGATGCCGCTCAGCGGCGGTCGAGGCCGATCCCCTTGATCATCTCCACCTGCGCGCTTCGCGCTCGGCCTTGATCATCTCCACCTCTGCGCTTCGCGCTCGCGTAGTGGCACCATGCCGAGAATGGCGGCGAGGGCCACGGCCGCCGATGCCGTCACGAAAGCCTCCGCGAAGGCGGGCTCGAAGCCGACGGTGAGTCGACGCACGGCGAAGATGTGGGCGAGGGCGAGGACGCCGGTCACAATGCCCAGTGTCCGCGCCAGCAAAGCGAGACCCCCCGCCGCACCCTGCTGATCCGCGCCGAAGGCGCCCATGATCAGCGCCATGTTCGGGACCTGGAATGCGCCGAGTCCCACGCCGGCCACCGCGAACGCCGTGGCCAGCATCCACACGGGCGTCGTGGCGCCCGCGTGCCCGATCGACAGGAGCCCGGCGGCCTCCAGCAACAATCCACCGGCGATCAAACTGCGCCCACCGAGGCGGTCGGTCACTCGCCCCGCCAGCGGCGCCGTGACCATCATCGCCAGCGAGGTCAGCATGAACACCGCGCCGGCCGCAGTGACGGGAAGCCCCCTGAGCTCGACCAGGAAGAACGGCGCCAAGAGCCAGATGGCGAAGATGCCCGCATTGGCGACGAAGGAGAGCGCGCAGGCCACGACGACCCGCGCCCGTGCGATGTCGCCCGCGCGCATGAGCCGATAGCCGGACGCGAGTCGTCCGCGCGGCAGCGCGACGAAGGCCCAGGCGACGAGCGCCAGTCCCAGCGGCACGCGGAGGAGGAACACGAAGGGCCATCCGAACGTCTCGACAATGGCGCCGGCGACCAGGGGACCGAGAGCCCCGAGGCCCACCGCGGCGTTGAAGAGGCCGACCGCACGGCCGCGCGCGCCGGGTGGTGCGGTCAGCGTGAGGATCCCCGGCGCGGTACCGTACACGAGCCCGCTCCCGAGGCCCTGGAGCACACGGCCCCCGAGCAGCACGCCGAACGTCGGCGCGAGCCCGCACACGACAAAGGCCACCACGCAGAGGGCCGCCCCCACCTGGAACACGCGAGCGTGGCCCACGATATCACCCAAGGTCCCACCCACGAAGGACATGAGCGCATAGGTCAGCACGTAGCTGACGATGACCCAGCGCATCGCCTCCGGCGGTGTGTGGAAGGCGCGGGCCATCGCCGGGAATGCCATGTTGATGATGGAGTCCAGCGCAACGACGAAGGCACCGCCCCCCGCGATCCACCGAACCAGCTTGCGGTCTGACTCGCCTGGCCCGGTGCCAAAGGCGCCGCGGTCACGGTTCGCCGCATACCGCCATCGACCGATCGGCATTCCGCGTATGATGGCACGGACCTCATGCCCGAACCCGTGAGTTGGGTCGTGCTCCTCGTCGCCGCCCTCGTCGGATCGATCGTGGGAGGCGTGGCGGGCTTCGGCGCCGGCGTGATCCTGCTTCCTGTGCTCGCCACCGTCATCGGCGTGCGGGCGGCCGTGCCCACCCTCACCGTCGCCATGCTCCTGGGAAATCTCTCGCGAATCTGGTGGAGCCGGGGGGAGATCGCGTGGCCCATCGTCGGACGTTTTCTTCTCGGGGCGGTCCCCGCCACCGCGCTCGGCGTGCTCCTCTTCGAGAGCGCGTCGAGCGCTCGCCTCAGCATGATCATCGGGGGATTCCTCATCGCCGCCGTGCCCCTGCGGCGCCTGCTGTTGACGCGCCACTTCAGGGTCCGCCTCGCGCACTTCAGTCCACTCGGCGCCGTGACCGGCCTGCTGGGGGCGCTCGTGGTCACCACCGGTCCCGTGGTCACGCCCTTTTTTCTCGCCTACGGGCTGCGGCGCGGCGCCTACATCGCCACCGAGGCCTGCTGCGCGCTCGCCATGCACGTCGTGCGCGGGGCCGGCTTGGCAAAGCTCTCGCTGATCACGCGCGACACCGCGCTGCTCGGCGTGACCCTGGGCGCGATGATGTTCCTCGGCGCCTGGCTCGGGCGCCGCATCGTCGACCGCCTCAGCGACCGCGCGTTCCTCCTCGCGATCGAGGCCCTGCTGATGCTCATGGGCTTGCACTTCCTGCTCGTTCCGCGGTAGGGGCGATCGCGGAGCTCCCGGGCACGCGCAACGGTGGAGCTTCCGGCCACGTCAGTCCCATTCGCCAGGGAGGAGTTTTCCAAGAATCAGCGGGGCGAGAAGGTTGTTTTCCGGCTAGGCTGCGGTGGCCCCGCCCTCACGGGAGTCGGCGAACCGTCGCTCCGGAGGCGATCACCCGCCCGGGGTCAGGCCTCGAGCGCCCATCCACTCGCGCAAAGCCTCCCGCGTGGACTGGAAGGCCAAGGCGTCCCACGGGATGTTCTCCGGTCTCACCCATTCGAGCCGATCGTTCTCGTCGCACGTGGTCAGGCAGCCACCGACCACCGCGGCCCGGTACACTACAATCACGGGCGCCGCCGGATACGTATAGACGTTGAGAAGTCCGGTCAGATCGACTTTGAGTCCCGTCTCCTCGAGCGTCTCCCGGACGGCCGCGTCCGTGACCGTCTCCCCGAAGTCGACGAAGCCGCCCGGAAACGTCCAGAGCCCGCGGCCGGGATCGATGGAACGTCTGGTCAAGAGCACGTCGCCGGCCCGCTCGGGGATCGTGGCCCCGACGACTTTCGGATTCAGATAGAAGACGAAGCGGCAGCGCGTACAGACGGCCTGCTCGCGATGGTCGGGTGCGACCGGCTGGCGAACGAGGGAGGCCCCGCATAGCGGACAGTAGCGGATGGTCGAGGGCGAAAGCATGCGGTGGCCATGGCTATCGGACACGCTGCGAGTGTAGCATCGCCGGCGACGGCACCTCCGCCCTGACGAGGTCTTCAGCACGGCTGCGGCACCCGCCTTGACACTCCCGCGCCGCGGGTGCTAGAAACGTGCTCGTTCGCCGCCGCCGTCGAGCCAGATGTCCTGGCCCTCGCCGACACAAGGAGGATCGCCGATGCGCATTCGAGGGATCGCCTCCACCGTCCTCGCCCTACTTCTCGGGCTCGGGGTCCTCATCGCCGGCACCAGCGCCCAGACGCTCTCTGGCGAATACAAGATCGGCGTCCTCGAGCCCTTGACGGGGCCCCTCGCCTTCGAAGGCAAGCGGCATCTGGAGGGGTACGAGATCGTCCGCGACATGATCAACGAGCGCGGCGGGGTGATGGGCAAAAAGCTCGTCTTCGCCGTGGCCGACGCCACCGATCCCACCGCCGCCGCCTCGGAGGCGAACCGCCTGATCACCCGCGAGGGCGTGAAGATCATCACCGGCACGTTCTCCTCGCGCCTCTGCGGCGCGGCCAGTGAGGCGGCCGCGCGCCACAACGTCATCTACTGGGAAAGCTCTTGCGTGGACCCGCGCTTCAACAAGCGAGGGCTGAAGAACGTCTATCGGACGGAGATCGACGCCACCGGGTTCGGCTGGTACAACGTCGAGTTCATCGCCAAGCACCTGGTGCCGCGCTTCAACATCCAGCCGAATCAGCTGAAGATCGCCTTCCTCAGCGAGGACTCGTCGTATGGCCAGGGCGTGACCGAGTCGGCGCGCCAGCGCGCCAAGCAGGAGTTCGGCATGCAGGAGGTGGCCCTCGAGTACTACAACTGGACCACCATCAACGACATGACCCCGGTGGTCCTGAAGCTCAAGCAGCTCCAGCCCGATATCGTCCATCACATCGGCTTCGGCAATGACGCCGTGCTCTTCTGGCGTCAGTCGCGCGAACAGAACTTCATGTTCAAGGCCCTCGTGCATGCGGGGGCCACCGGCTACGGCGGGGCCGACTTCGGCAAGGCACTCGGCAACGATGCCAATGGCGTGTTCGCCCTGCTCGAGCCCGGGCCGGGCTTCCGCATCGAGGCCCTGCCACCTGCGGGGCAAGCCGTCGAGAAGGCCTTCCGCGACGCCGTCCAGAAGCGGACGGGGGGCATCCCCCTCGGTGGGCACCAGCTGGCCGGCAGCGGTCTCTGGATTCTCAAGCTTGCGCTGGACCGCGCGGGCAGCGACGACCCTGAGAAGTTCCGCGCGGCGGTGCTGTCGCTGGACCTGCCGGTGGGGTCGATCATGAACGGCTGGGGCATCAAGTTCTCCGAGATCGGCCAGAATGCCAACGAGCGGGTGCAGCACTACATGCTGCAGTGGCAAAACGGGCAGCTGGTGACGGTGTGGCCGGAGGAGTTCTCCACGCTCCGGGCCAAGTGGATCCCCCTGCCCGCTTGGGACCAGCGGAAATAGGCGAGCCGACGCGCGCGGAGCGCTGACCCTATCGACACGCTCGCCCAGCTCATCGTGTCGACGGTCCTCCTGGGGGGAATCTACGCGCTGGTGGCGGTCGGGCTCACCCTCATCTTCGGCGTCATGCGCGTGGTGAATTTCGCCCACGGCGAGTACCTGATGCTCGGCATGTACCTCGCCTACTGGGCCTTCACCGTCCTGGCCCTCGATCCCTACCTCGTCCTTGTCGTCTCCATCCCGCTCTTCTTCCTGGCCGGGCTCGTGAGCTACCTGCTGGTGATGCGCGGGGTCATCCACGCCTCGCACAACGTCCAGATTTTCACCACGTTCGGACTGTCCATTCTGCTCCAGAACGCCGCGCTCGTGGCCTGGACCGGCGACTTCCGCTACGTGCGGCCCTGGGAGCTCTATGTGGTCATCCGGGCCGCCGGTACGACGTTCAACCTGTCCCAGGTGGTGGCGTTCCTCATCGCAGTGGCCCTGACCATCGCCCTCTTCGCTTTCATGAAGTGGACGCATACGGGGCGCGTGATGCGTGCCACGGCCCAGGATCGGGACGCCGCGACCTTGGTGGGCATCGACACCGACCGCGTGTACCGGCTCACCTTCTCCATCGGTATCGCCGCCGTCGGGGCGGCCGGAGTTCTGATGGCCCCGCTCTATGCGGTGTACCCCACGGCCGGCCTCCAGTTCGTCCTGCTCGCCTACGTCGTGGTCGTCCTGGGCGGGCTGGGTGACATGGTGGGCGCGATGCTGGGCAGCCTCATCGTGGCCGCGGTGGAAGTGGGGGGATCGTATGTGCTCGGCGCCGCCTGGAAGGAGATCTTCTACTTCATTCTGTTCATCCTCGTGCTGGTGTTTCGGCCGGCCGGACTGTTCGGCCAGCGGGGCGCCGAGACCCTCGGCGTCTAATGCGCGAGCTGTTCGCGCGCCGTCGCGGCGCGCTCGTCCTGTTCGGGCTGGCCGCCCTCACACCTCTCGCCGTCCGCGACGCCTTCTTCCTCGACAGCCTCGTTCTGATCCTCTTGTGGGGCGCCCTGTCGGCGGCCTGGAACGTCGCGGGCGGCTACGCGGGCCAGGTCTCCATCGGGCACGCCTCGTTCTTCGGGATCGGGGCCTACTCCGCCGCGCTCATGGTGACGCGCTTCGAGCGGAATCCCTGGCTTGGCATCCTGCTGGGTGTTGCGCTGTCGCTGGCGGCGGGACTGGTCATCGGCTTCCTCTCCAACCGCCTCAAAGGGCCGTACTTTGCCCTGTCAACCATCGCGTTCTCCCAAGTGCTCCTCATCGCGGTGAGCCGCTGGCGTGGCTTCACGGCCGGAGCCGAAGGCATCCCTGTTCCGTTTCGTCCCGGCTTCGCCACCCTGGGCCTGGGCCACGTGGCGTGGGTGTACATGGCGCTTGCCGTGGCCGTCCTCCATTACTTCATCGAGGTGTACCTCGAGCGGTCGCGGCTGGGCCTTCAGCTCGCCGGAGTGCGTGAGGACGAGGACGCCGCCGAAGCTGTCGGCGTGGCCTCGCGGCGTCTCAAAGTCGTGGCGGTGGCCTCCAGCGCTGGACTGACTTCGGTGTGCGGTTCCCTGTGGGCGCAGTACATCGGCTTCGTCGATCCTGCGTACGTCTTCTCCGTCGACCTCTCCGTGCGCTTCGCGCTGAATACCATCATCGGCGGAACGGGCACCGCGCTGGGCCCTTTTCTCGGGTCCATTCTCATCACGACGGTGGAGACCTACCTGCGCGCCCAGTTCTCGGGGCTCAAGACTGGCTTCACCGGGATCTATCTGATTCTCTACGGCGCGGTCCTCATCGTAGTAGTCCGCTTCTTCCCCGAAGGCCTGGTGGGTCTCGCCGATCGCTGGCGGCTCGGCCGACTCAGCCGAGCCCGCGCCGCCCGGGCGGCCGGCCCGGCCTGATGATCGGGCCTGCGATCCCCAGAAATGGGTCCGGCGCCGCCTGCCGCCCATGCTGACACTGGACGGCGTGACCAAGCGCTTCGGCGGCCTCACCGCCGTTCGCGCGGTAAACCTGGAGGTGCACCAGGGCGATCTCCTCGGCATCATCGGCCCCAATGGCGCCGGGAAGACCACGCTCTTCAACGTGATCTCCGGCTACTACCGTCCCGAGGAGGGGCGCATCCGCCTCGACGGTCACGACATCACCGGGCAAGCGCCGCACCTCATCTGCCGGCGTGGCCTCACGCGGACCTTTCAGATCGTCAAGCCCTTCGGCAACCTGTCGGTGCTGGAGAACGTGACCATTGGCGCTCTCACCCGCCTGCCCAGCGTGCGGGAGGCTCGGGGGGAAGCCGAACGGATGATTGATATCTGTGACCTGACCGCCCACGCCGCGGCTCGCGCCAAGGCGTTGCCCGTCGGGCTCAGGAAGCGTCTGGAGGTCGCGCGCGCCCTGGCCACTCGACCCCGCCTGCTCCTCCTCGACGAGGTGATGTCGGGAGTCAACCCCACCGAGCTGGCCGGCATGATCGAGCTGATCCGACGGCTGCATGCCCAGGGTCTCACCCTCGTCGTCATCGAGCACATCATGGCGGCCATGATGCGGCTGGCCCAGCGCATCGTGGTCCTGCATCACGGCGAGCGCATCGCCGAGGGCACGCCGGCCGAGATCGCCAACGACCGCCGCGTGGTCGACGCGTATCTCGGCGAAGACTTCTCCCTTGCCGAGGCTTGAGGGCGGAAGGATCCTCCCGTGCTGAGGCTCGAGAGCCCAGGGGGTCCTCTCGTCCTGAAGCTCGAGGGCATCGACGCGTTCTACGGCGATCTCCAGGCGCTCTTCGACGTCTCCCTCGAGGTGCGCGAGGGAGAGATCATCGCCCTCGTGGGCGCCAACGCCGCCGGCAAGTCCACCACACTGCGGGTCATCTCCGGTCTGGTGGCGCCCCGCCATGGGCGCGTGCTCTTCACCGATGGGGATCTCGGCAGCATCTCCGCCCACCGCCGCGTCGAGCTGGGGATCGTTCAGGTCCCAGAGGGGCGTCGCCTCTTCCCCTTCATGACGGTGCGCGAGAACCTCCTGCTCGGCGCCCACCCCGAGCACGCGCGGGCCGCCGCGGTCACCACGCTCGACTACGTGTACTCGCTCTTCCCCGTGCTGCGCGAGCGCGGGGTCCAGCTCGCCGGATCTCTCTCGGGCGGCGAGCAACAGATGTGCGCCATCGGTCGCGCCCTCATGTCCCGGCCCCGCCTGCTCATGCTGGACGAGCCAACCCTCGGTCTCGCCCCCGTGCTGGTCTCGCGCATCTTCGACACTGTGAAGGCCATCAACGCCGACGGGGTCACGATTCTGCTCGTCGAGCAGAACGTGCGCCAGGCCCTGACGATTGCCCACCGCGCCTTCGTGCTGGAGAGCGGCAAGCTCGTTCTGGCCGGACCGGGCCGCGAATTGCTGGGCGACGAGCGCCTCAAGCGCGCCTACCTCGGCTTGTAGTCGCTCGACCTCGCCAGGCTATCTCGATCACCCTGAGCCCTGAGGCCCTCAGGGGGCTGCGGTCAGACTCGCGGGGACGGTAGCGCCTGCGGGAGCGCGACCAGCACCGGTCGCAGCGGAGCCGCCATCCGAAGCGGAGGCTCTTTCAGGGAACAGGGCAGAACCTGCTGGGCCCCGCAGTACGAACACCTCCTCAGGCGAGAGGCTTCACCGATGTGGCGTAGTTCATCCGGCTCTTGAGGGCAGGATCGATGTGTTCCTCGGCCCGCTGGTGGCCGGCATCGGTGGCGCGCGTACGAACCCGAGGCTCGATGCGCTTCTCCGCCCTCCGCTTGCACGAGATCGGGATGATTGAGTCCAGTCCCCGGCAGATCATCGCGCAGGGGCACCGACTGGGTTCCCCAACGAACTGAAGAAGGAGCTGACGGGATGAGGCGGCTCAGGAGGCCAGCGGCGCGCATCTCGCGTCACCAGGGGCACTCGGTGAACCACGCTGGTGGCGGCGATGAAGCCGCGATGGAACCGGTCCCCGGTCACCCGTCTCCCATGACCCGTGCGGTTGCGCGTCGCCATCGTGTGGGCGAGGCCATCGGTTCACCGCGTCGATCCCGATGTTCGATGCCGCCCATCAGGCTACTCGGGGGGCGGGAGCGCGTCGCCGACGACGTATCCGGGCCGGGGCGCCAGGCGGCGCCGGAGCTTCAGCCGGGCCACCAGCGGCAGGTGATCGGAGGCGATCTTGGCCAGCCGGCTCCGATGCGCGCGGAGTTCCTCGCCCTCCAGGTCCACATCCCAGTAGATCCGGTCGAGCGCGAAGAGAGGAAACAAGGATGGATGCGTCCGACGGAGCCGGCGCATAGGCGACGTGAATTCGCGGCGCAGTCCCCGGGTGACGGGGCCGAGATGCCACTCGTTGAAGTCACCCACCAGGACGCGCGGCCCGGCCAGGCCCGTGGCGATGCCGATGAAGGCGCCCAGCATGTCCAGCTGTCGGCGGCGTTCGCGGAAGGCGAGCCCGAAGTGACAGTTGAACACGTGAACGGTGTCGCCCTCAGCGGCCAGATCGACCCGGACCGCTCCCCGGCGCTCGCGACGGCCATGGCTCAAGTCCAGGGTCGCCGAGCCGAGGATGGGCAGCCGCGTCAGGACGACGTTGCCATAGAGGCCGCTCGAGAGCTCACGCGTCACCCCCATGACCAGCTCCATCCCCAACCGGCGCGCCAGGTAGCCAGCCTGGTCCGCCTCCGGCGAGCCGATAGCCCGGATCACTTCCTGGAGGCCGATGACGTCCGGCTGCATCTCCTCGATGACGGCAGCGATGCGGTTCAGGTCCCGCCGGCGATCGAGGCCCATTCCCCTGTGGATGTTGTAACTGACGACAACCAGAGCTTTCACGCGCGCTCCTGGTAGGCCATGAAGTGTGAATACAGCTGGACCGGATGCGTGATGGGATGGGGGAGCCCGACGCCGGAGGGAGCGATGATGAAGGTGTGCAGCTCGTCGGGCGAAGGCCCGGCGTGGGCCCCCACCTCGGGAATGAACGACACGTGCCCCTCGGGAGCATCGATCCCGTAGATCACCAGATCGCCCGCCCTCGGCATGTTCATGAGGTCGACGATTCCCTGCCTCACCAGCTCGGCATCCTCGCGTCCCCGGAACGGTCCTGGCTCGCCGGGGGCCAGCGCATATTGCTTGCCGCGCCAGAAGCACACCGGCCCGCGCGCTGAGCGGGCCAGCACGAAGCCGATGCCTGGGCTTCGTGAGATCTGCTCCGCCACGCCCGGGAAGCGCCGCTCGAACGCTTCGATGGTGAGCGGCTCCGGCGTGTCGAGCACGTACACGAACGCGTTTGGCCCCGCCGAGATCACCCGGACCCCGCCGCGTTCGTAAGCGCTGTGCTCGCCGAACACGTCATCCTCGAGGTAGTTCAGAAAGCGCTGGATTAGCCCCTTCTCGCTTCGCCGATACGCCAGCAATCGCCGGAGCAGGCCGGGGGCCGAGGGCACGTCGGGAGCGACCGGCTCGGCGGCCTGGCGGTCCAGGAACTCGCTGAACAGGCGTCGCTCCAGCGGCGCGCCCCCGGTGAGGTCGCGATAGTTCACGCACGTCGCTTGCCCGTGATCGGACAAAACGTAGAGGTCGTATCGATGCTCCGGGACCCGGCGAAGGACTCGCCACAATTGGTGGATCGAGCGGTCGATGCGGCGCAGGGACCGAAGAGCGCGGCGGCTGTCCGGCCCGAAGGCGTGGGCGGTCACGTCATAGTCCAGGTAATTCACGTAGACCGCGGGGACGCCCGCATAGAGATCGCGCGATGCCGACAGAGTGAAGAGCGCGCGCAGCCACACGGAGATCCCGATCTTGATGAGGAGCCACCGCCAGCCGCGTCGCACATCCCCGACCGGGCTGGCGATCACGCCGAGGATCACGCGCACCAGCTCGACGACGGTGAGGAGGAGGCTCTTGACGAAGACGTGGGCGAGCACGACGAACGCCGAGAGGGCCCGCAGCACGCCCTGCCCCGTCGGCCGAGTCAGCCGGGCGAAGCTATAGAGGTCGTGGACGGCGCCACCCGCGAAGACGCAACCGTAGGCACTGCCCCCACTGAGCATGCCGATCCGCCCCGCAGTCTGCTCGATCTCCACCGCGGAGGCGTGACCAGGCCGAGGAAAGTGGACGTCAGCCCGCCGGCGCTTGTCGTGGTAGTGGAAGCCAGGAATGTCCGGGGGCACGCCGTACATGGCCGCCATCTGGAACGCCGCCGTCGAGGTGGGCATGCCAACCGCCATTGGCCGCAGCGACAGCCCCTGGCGGAGCAGCCGCTGGAGGAACGGCATGCCCCTGGCGGCCATCGCCTGCTCCAGTACGGAGCGCGAGAGTCCGTCGATCTGCACGATCAGGAAGTGCGGTCGGCTCGGCGCTGGCGCCGGTCCCAGCCGCAGGCGACGAATCAGGCGATCGATGCCGCGCTGGACTGCGAGCGGGAGGTCATCCAGAGCCATCGACGACGCCATTGTATTATCGGATCGCGATGAGCACCGCGGTCTCTCTGCCGCCCATCGCGCTGGCCGTGCGGGAATTTGTCGACCGCGACGTCCGGCCGGCCGCGTCGGCGCTCGAGCATGCCGACCAGTACCCACACGGCCTGGTGACGCGCATGCATGAGCTGGGCCTCTTCGGCGCGCTGGTGCCCGCCCGCTATGGCGGGTTAGGCCTGGACGTGACTACGTATGCGATGGTCATCGAGGAGCTGTGCCGGGGCTGGATGTCCCTGGCCGGTGTCCTCAACAGCCACACCATGGCCGCCCTGATCGTGCTCCACCACGGCACTGAAGAGCAACGGGAGCGCCTGCTTCCGCGCTTTGCGCGAGGCGATGCCCGCGGCGGACTCTGCCTCACCGAGCCTCACGCCGGCTCCGACGTGCAGGCGATTCGCACCGTCGCGCGCCGCCGGGGCGACGACTATCTGATCTCCGGGACCAAGATGTTCGTGACCAACGGGCGCGAGGGCAACACGTTTGCCCTGCTGGCCCTCACCGATCCCGCCGCCCAGCCTCGCCATCGCGGCATGTCGTGCTTCATCGTGGAAAAGGAGGCCCCCGGCCTCACCGTCGTCAAATCGATCAGCAAACTCGGCTACAAGGGTGTCGACACAGCCGAGCTGCTCTTCGAGGAGTTCGCCGTCCCCGCGTCCAATCTCGTGGGCGGCGTGACGGGACGCGGGTTCCAGCACGTGATGAGCGCGCTGGAGACTGGACGCATCAACATCGCGGCCCGGGCGGTGGGGGTGGCCCAGGCCGCGTGGGACGACGCCTTGACCCAGGCTCGGCGATCGCCGGAGGCGCCCTCGCCGCGACTTGCGGACATGGCCGCCCGCCTACGGGCCGGGCGTCTGGCGACCTACTGGGCGGCCGGCATGAAAGATCGGGCCGAGCGCTGCGACCTCGAGGCCGGCATGGCGAAGCTGTTCGCCTCGGAGGCGGCCCATGTCGTGGCGACCGCCTCGTTGCAGTTACACCGAGAGGCCGGTCAGCTCGCGACGTCGACCATCGAGCGCCACTACCGCGACACGCCGCTCATGATCATCGGTGAGGGCACCAACGAGATCCAGCGGACTATCATCGCGCGCCATCTCCTGGAACGATACGGCGAGCGGCTGGGCGCTCTCACCTCGCGCGAGAGCGAATGCGAGGACCGCCGGCAGATCGTGCTCGCGGTGCGCCAGTTCGTCGAGAAGACGGTAGTTCCCCTGGCGCGCGCGAGTGACGCGTATCCCGCCGAGCCGCTCGCACAGCTCGCTGATCTGGGCGTGCTCGGCGCCACCGCCGCCCCGGAGGACGGGGGCCTCGGACTCGATCTCGAGACGTGCGCTATGATTCTCGAGGAGCTAGCCCGCGGCTCGGCCGCCCTGGCTGGCATCGCCACCGCGCACCTGGCCGCGACCCACGTCGTGGCCCGCCACGGGCATCCCCGCCAGCGCGCGCGGATGCTGCCCCCGCTGACGCGAGGCGACGTCCTGGCCACGCTCGTCTTCGGCGTCGGACCGGTGACCGCCCTTCGCACCGGCGAGCAGTGGTGCCTCGCTGGACGCGTTCCCTTCGTGGAAAACACGGGCCACGCCACCCTCTTGCTGGTTGGCGCCACGGCCGACGGTGCTCCGTCGAGCTTCCTCGTCCCGCGCGATACCCCTGGCCTGGCCCTCGAGCCGAGCGGACCGACGCTTGCCATGCGCGGCCTCGACCTCGGCGATGTCCGTTTCGACGACGTGCGGGTGAACGCCGACGCACTCGTCGAAGTCGATGGCGGAGGCGATCGCCGCGACGGTCCCATGGACGCCGCGGGGGCCCTAGCCCGCCTCGGCGCGGCGGCCATGGCGATCGGCGTGGCCCAGGCTGCCTTCGAGGCCGCCTTGCGCTACTCGCAGCAGCGCTCCACCTTCGGCAAGCCGATCTGCCAGCACCAGGCGGTGCAACTCAAGCTCGCCGATATGGCCACCGCGATTACCGCGGCGCGCCTCCTGGCCTACGACGGGGCCCGGCAGTTCGACGGCGGGGGCGACGACACCGGGATCCGGCTGGCCAAGCTCTTCGCCTCCGAGGTCGCCGCCGACGCCACGCTGGAGGCCATGCGAATCCACGGAGGCTACGGGTACACCACGGAGTTCCCGGTCGAGCGCTACTACCGAGACGCCGCACGCCTCGTGGTCTGTCTCGGCGGCAACGATGACGAGCGGCAGATCCTCGCCCTCCGCCTGCGCGACGCCGGGTGAGCCGGCGTCCACGAGATCATGAAGTTTCCGATCGCCCGTGAGATCCTGCTTCAAGTGAGAAGGTAGACACGCGGGCCATGGCCATCGAGAAGGTCGCCCCCGAGACGGGGATCGAAGACGTCACCGAGGGCGCGGTCGCGCCGCCCTGGATGACCATTCTCCACAACTGCGAGTGTCACACCTTCGAACAGGTCGTGCGTCAGCTCCAAAAGGCCATTGCCTGCAGCGAAGCCGAGGGTTGGGAAATCGCCTGGCAAGTGCACAACACCGGCAAGGCGGTGGTGAAGGTCGGCCCCGAGCCAGAGTGTGTACGCGTGGGGAATATCCTGGCTTCTATAGGCCTCGTCGTCACCGTGGTCCAGTCGTAGTCGGCGGCCCCCGCCCCTACAGCACCGGCCCGATGATCCAGGGAGCGAACTCTTCCTCGCCGACTCCGCTCAACTCGCTCTTGCTCCGTTTGCCGGACGCCACCGCGATGACCTCCTCGAAGATCTGACGGCCGACCACGGACAGTGGCGTGCCTTCCAAGATCACGCCGCAGTTGATGTCCATGTCCTCTTCCATGTGGCGGTACATGAGGGAGTTCGTCGCCAGCTTGATCGACGGGACCGGCTTGCAACCGAACACGCTGCCGCGCCCCGTGGTAAAACACACGATGTTGCAGCCCCCCGCCACCAGGCCCGTGATCGACACGGGGTCGTGGCCCGGCGTATCCATGAAGACGAAGCCGCGCGTCGTGATCGGCTCGCCGTAGAGGAAGACATCCATCATGGGCGTGGTGCCGCCCTTGGTCACGCCGCCCAGGGACTTCTCGAACACCGTGGTGATGCCGCCCGCCTTGTTGCCGGGCGCGGGATTGTTGTCCATCGCCTCGATGCCGCGGCAGTACCACTCCCACCACTTGTAACGGTCGATCAGCTTCTTGGCCACCCCCTCGTTGATAGCCCGGCGAATGAGGAGGTGCTCGGCCCCATAGATCTCCGGCGTCTCGGCGAGCACGCCGGTGCCGCCATAGCGCACCAGCTCATCCACCGCCCAGCCGAGGGCGGGATTGGCGGTGATGCCGGAGTTGCCGTCGGAGCCGCCACAGTTGGTGGCCAGCACCAGCTCGGACACCGGCTGCTTCGTCCGTCGCGCCTCGTTGGCGAGGGGCAGGAGCTTCGCCACCTCAGCCGTTGCGCGCTCCACGGTCTTCCGGATTCCCCCAGCCTCCTGGATGTTGACGAGGAGCGGCTTCCGCTCGGGACGCCCGGGCGCGGCCATGCGTTGCCGTTCCACCATGACGGCGGCCTGATTCACCTCGCACCCGAGGCCGATCAGGATGTAGGCGGCGACGTTGGGGTGCTTGGCGTACCCCGCCAGCACGCGCTGGAGGGCCATGTGGTCCTCGCCAAAGAGCTTGGTCCCGCAGCCGGATTTGTGGGTGACCGCGACGACGCCATCCAGGTTGGGGTAGTCGCGCTTGACGTCGCGGAAACGCTCCTTGACGAACTGACTGACGCTGGCCGAGCAGTTCACGCCGGAGATGATGGCCACGTAGTTGCGCGTGCCCACCCGCCCGTCCTCGCGCCGAAAGCCGTCGAAGACGCGCATCTGCTCCGGCGGGTAGTGCCGGACGGGCGTCACGTCTACCCCGATCTCGTACCGGTCGGCCGACAGCGCGCCCGTGTCGAGGTTCTGCGTGTGCACGTGGTCGCCCACGGCGACGTCCTGGGTGGCGAAGCCGATGACCTGTCCGTAGCGGCGCACGGGCTCCCCCGCGCGCACGGGGTGCCGCGCGATCTTGTGGCCAGGGCGGATGTCGTGGCGCGCCGTGATGCGCGTCGTTCCCTCCTCGATGACATCGCCCGCGCGAATCTCGGCCTTGGCCACGGCCACGTCGTCGTCCGGCTTGAGCACAATGGCCTTTTCACTGAGCGCGAATCTCGCCATCCTTACCTCCTCTATGAGGCGCCTCACAATGGCCCCCCGGCCCTATGAGGCACCTCGAAATGGCTCCCCGGCCTCCTGACGCCTCGGCCGGTAAGGCGTAGCCGTGATGCCGTCGCTCTCCCAGCGCCCGGGACGCTCTAGTCTAGACGGGGCGCCCTTCGAATCTCCGTCAGCGCTTACTGACGGCAGGCCGCCTGATCTGAAGCGGCGTCTGCGGTTCGCGATCGAGCTGGATGGTGGTGTGGTCGACGCCGAAGCGCGCGTGGAGGACGCGATGCAGCTCCTCCAGAAGCTCGTCACTCTTGCTCACGTCCGCCACGACCACGTGCGCGCTCATCGCCTCACGACCCGAGGTGAGGGTCCACACGTGCAGATCGTGCACCCGGGTCACCCCGGGGACCTCGCGCATTGCGGTCTCGATCTCGTTGATGTCGAGGTGAGGTGGCGTCCCCTCGAGGAGCACGTTGACAACCTGGGTGAGCAGCCCCCACGTGCGGACCACGATGAACAGCCCAATAGCCACGCTGACGAGGGAATCGATGGGCGTCCAGCCCGTGGTCATGATGACGACGCCGGCGACCAAGACCCCCACGGAGCCCAGGGCGTCGCCGAGCACCTCCAGGTAGGCGGCTCTCACATTGAGACTGCCCGTCGCGTCATGGCGCAGCACCCATATGCTCAGGATGTTAGCGCCGAGGCCGAGGATGCCGATGCCGAGCAGCGGAGCCCCTGGCACCGGCCTGGGTTCGTCGAGCCGGAGATACGCCTCGTAGAGGATGATGGCGGCGAGGGCCATCAAGGCCAGCGAGTTCACGAGGGCGGCCAGAATCTCCGCTCGCTGATACCCATACGTCTTCGCGGGGGTGGGCGGGCGGGTGGCGATCCAGGAGGCGAAAAGGGCGAGCCCGAGCCCGGCGACGTCGGCGAACATGTGACCGGCGTCGGCGGCCAGGGCGAGACTCCCCGTCCAGAGAGCCGCCAGGACTTCCACGACGAGGAAGGCGCCGCTGATCGCCAAGGCGCCCGTCAGGGCTCGACGGGTGCTCTCCCCACGCGAATGGCCGTGCCCCATATCCGCGATCCTAGCAGGTCCACGCAGGTCCACCGCGGACCATCGGGGGACGAAAGAGGCCCTGACCGCGCCTCTGGCTAGCAGGGTGAGGACAACCGCGCCGGCCGCTCAAAAAGGTCCAAATGCGAGGCGGCGAGGGAGGGGCGACCGAGGCCTACTCCGGTACGCCGCAGGGAGACCCCGACCGAGCCAACGACGCAGATGGGCCTTTTTCAGCGGCCGGCGTCGCGGAGGGCGCGGGCGGCCTCGGCCCGCATCTGCTGCATGGCGCGCGTCTCCTGGTCGGCGTAACGCTCGTCCTTCCAGGGGTCGCCGTGCATGTGGTAGCCGTTCTGCTCCCAGAATCCGGGGGGATTGACGTCGAGGAACTCGAAGGCGCGCAGCCACTTGGCGCTCTTCCAGAAGTAGAGCTTGGGCACCACCAGGCGCATGGGACCGCCGTGGTCGGGCTCGAGATCGCGGCCATTGTGCTTGAGGGCGAGCACGACATCGTCGTGGACGAGATCCTGAAGGGCGATGTTCGTCGTGTAGTCCGGATCCGCGTGCTGCATGACGAATGAGGCCTCGGGTCGCGGGCGCACGCGCGTCATGATCTCCCGGATGTGCACGCCCTCCCACTCGTTGTCGAGCCGGGACCACCGCGTCACGCAGTGGACGTCGGAGACGAGCCGCACGCGAGGGAGGACGAGGAACTGCTCCCAGCTCCACACCATCTCCTGCTCCACCAGGCCAAAGCACCGGAAGGTCCACGTCTGCGGATCGAAGCGCGGAGTGCGACCGTAGGTGAGGACCGGCCACTTGGTGGTGACGACCTGTCCCGGGGGGACGCGGTCGCCACGCTTCGAGTCTACCTGCTTCATCCGTCGAGACCTCCAGAGTTCATAGAGCAATCGCGCCATGGTGGTTTCGTCCCACTATACACGGCGATGAAGCCTCCGACTTATAATAGCCACGGCATGAATGGTGAGCGGAAGCTGGCGCTCTTCATCGACTTCGAAAACATCGCCCGCGGGGTCAAAGAGGCCCAGTACAAGCAGTTCGAGGTCAAGCTCGTGCTGGAGCGTCTCCTCGAGAAGGGCAAGATCATCGTGCGCCGGGCCTACGCCGACTGGAACCGTTTCACTGAGTACAAGCGGCCCTTCCACGAGTGGGCCATCGAGCTCATCGACGTGCCCCAGTCCCGCTACAGCGGGAAGAACTCGGCAGACATCCGCATGGTGGTCGACGCCCTGGACCTCGCCTACGGCAAGACGCACATCGACACGTTTTCCCTCGTTTCCGGCGACTCCGACTTCTCCCCGCTCGTCTCCAAGCTGCGGGAGAATGACCGCTACGTGATTGGGCTCGGCGTGAAGTCGTCCTCCTCGGACCTCCTCGTCTCCAATTGCGACGAGTTCATCTTCTACGAGGACCTGATCCGCGACACCAAGAAGACGAATCTCCTGCGCGGATTGCCCGAGAAGAAGGCCGAGGCCATGGCCCAGCTCGTCGACGCCATTCAGGCCCTTTTGCGCGAGAACAAGGAAACGCTGTGGGGCTCCATGGTGAAGCAGACGATGATTCGGAAGAACCCCGCCTTCAGCGAATCCTACTACGGCTACTCGACCTTCTCGAAGCTCCTGGAGGAAGCGGCCAAGTTCCGCATCGTCACGCTGGAACGAGACGAGAAGAGCGGGACCTACGTGATCACATCGCTGTCCGAGGAAGGCGGTCGCGCCGCCTGAACCACCGCCAAGGAGCCGTTGCCGGCGGGCAGGAGCGAACGCCCCCCGCCGTGGCCCACTTGGCGGTGATGTTGGGGGGAGCGGTGCGCGCTCCCCCGACGTCACTCAATCCACCAGGCGGGTGAGAAGCCAGCTCACCACCGCAATGACCAGGGCTCCTAAGAACGCGCTGCCGAAGCTTCTCACCTCCACGCCCGGAACGATCACGGTGACGAGCCACAGGCACACGGCATTGAGGACGAGGAGAAACAGCCCGAGGGTGACGATAGTGAGGGGCAGGGTCAAGATGACCATGACGGGCTTCACCGCCGCATTGATGATGGCCAGCACCAGCGCCGCCAGCAGGAGCGTGGTCGTCGACGACACGCGGATACCTGACACCACCACGGTGGCGATGTAGATGGCCACTGCGTTGATGAGCACGCGGAGCAGGAACCCCATGTACGAACCTCTAGTCGGCACCATTGCGCGGCGCGCAACCGCATCGTATTCTGGGTCGAGTGAAGCGCACGCTGCACGCGATACGTCGTTGGTGGCCCGTGTATTCGCGAGTCTACTATAGTCTCCCCGTGCTCTTTCTCCTCGTGGCGGGGGAGCCCGTCTCCGGTCAGGTCAGCCTCACCATCGATCCGGCGATGACCAAAGGGCCAAGCACGGCGCCGGTCACCATCGTCGAGTTCACCGACTACCAATGACCCTACTGCCGACGAGTCCAGCGGTCGCTGGCGCAACTGCTCAGTGAGTACGACGGCAAGGTGCGGCTGGTGGTGAAGGATTTTCCCCTCGCCTCGCACGCGCTGGCCCGTTCGGCCCACGAAGCGGCGCGGTGCGCGGCTGAGGGCGGGCGCTTCTGGCCCTATCACGACCGCCTGTTCGAGGCCCAGCCGCGCTTCGAGCGCGAAGAGCTGCGCCGCTACGCCGTCGACGCCGGCCTGGACTCCGCTCAATTCACCCGCTGCCTCGACTCGCGCGCCTTTGCGGCCATCGTCGAGGCCGACGTCTCGCAGGGGCGCGCCCTCGGCGTGCGAGGCACGCCGACCTTCTTTGTCAACGGCGAGATGATCGTCGGCGCCCAGTCGGTGGAGACATTCCGCCGCGCCATCGACGCCGCCCTCGCGCGGAAACGCTGATGTCGTTCCGGCCGGTCGCCTCGGTCAGTGATGTCCCCGTCGGTCAGGGCCTCCTAGTCGAAACCAACGGAACGAGCGTGGCGGTCTTCAACGCTGGCGGCGGCCGCGTCTATGCGTGCGGAGCGCTCTGTCCTCACGAAGGGGGACCCCTGGCCGAAGGATGGCTCGAAGGTGATGCCGTCGTGTGTCCGTGGCACGGCTTCGATTTCGAGCTGCCGACCGGCCGATGTCGGGTCGACCCCGACCTGAGCATTCCCGTGTTCGCGGCGCGGGTGCAGGGCGATGCCATCGAAGTGGACCTTCCGTGACCTCGGAGGGCAGCGTGTCGGACGACACGGGCACGCGCAGCGCCGGCAACGTTGCGCGCCGGCCCCCCGGCTATATCCACCGCGTCCGCGGTCGAGATCGTGACCTGGTGCTCGCCGTCATTGCGGGCGGCGCGACCGAGCCGCGCGCCTAACCGCATTTCGACCCGTGGCCGGGTTGCCCGCAAGCGCCCATAGGCCGGCAACGCCCTTAGACCACCAGAGGGAGACAACGCCGTGACAGAACGAGCCGTCAAGCATGTCAGGAAGTTCCTCGGAGAACGCCTGCGAGCCTTGCGCAAGGAGCGGGGACTCAGCCAGGAGCGCCTGGGTCAGCGCTCCAAGCTGAGCGGGAAGTTCATCGGTGAGGTTGAGCGCGGAGAGAAGTCGATTTCCATCGACAGCCTCTATCATGTGTCGGTGGCCCTCGACATCCCCCTCCGCGAGCTCACGGACGTCCGGTCCGAGCGTCAGAAGCAGGTGCCGAGCGCAGAGGCTCAGAGGGTCTTCGCGCTGATCTCCGGGCGCCGGCGCCCCGGAGATGTCCGCCGTGCGTACGCGGTGCTGCGCGCGATGTTCGCGGATAAGCCCTAGCCGACTCCAAGGATCGCGTCATGACGACAGAGCACGTGTGGCTCGGCATCGGATTGCTCGGACAGGTCTTCTTCTCGGCACGCTTCTCGTGCAGTGGATTGCCTCGGAGCGCTCGAAGCAGAGCGTCATCCCCGTTCAGCTCTGGTACTGGTCGATCGGCGGGGGCCTTACCCTCCTCGCCTATTCCATTTACCGGCTGGATCCGATCTTCATCCTCGGCCAGGCCGGCGGAATCTTGATCTACGTGCGCAATCTCTACTTCATTCACCGCGCGCCGAACCCTCAGCCGCGCGCGGTCAACTGATGGGCTCGATGATGATCCGCACGCCCTCGTCCCGGAAGGAGGCCGCCGTGTTGCCAGCGCTCAACTGGGCCGCGCCGCAGACCCGTCCCGTGCTCATGATCCCTGGGCCGACCGAGCTACCCTATCCCGTCATCCAGGCGATGAACCAGCCGCCCACGATCCAGTACGACCAGAGCTTCGACGAAGGCGTGCTCGAGCCGACGACCTTGGCGCTGCGCGACGTGTTTCAGACGCAGCACGAGGTGATTCTCCTGCCCGGCTCGGGCCGCACCGCGCTGGAAGCAGGCGCGGCGTCAGTCATCGAGCCCGGTGATCCCGTGTTGGTCGTGGTGGCTGGACAGTTCGGACTACTCATGCGGGAGATCATGACTCGGCTGGGCGCCGAGGTGACAGAGTTCATGGTCGAACTCGGAGCGCGTCTCGATCTCGACCGTCTCGCCAGAGAGGCGCAGCGGGTCCGACCAAAAGCCATCACCCTTGTCCACAATGAAACGTCCACGGGCACGACGTACCCCGCCGCCGAGGTCGGCCTGATCGCCCGTCGCGCGGGCGCCCTGTTCTTCCTGGATACCGTCTCCTCCATCGCCGGACTCGACGTCCGTACGGACGAATGGGGAGTGGATCTGAACATGACGGGCTCGCAGAAGTGCCTGGCCGCTCCCCTCGGCCTGGCCCTGGCCTCGGTGAGCCACCGAGCCTGGGAGGCCATGGAGCGCCGCAAGATCAAGCCCGGCACGCGCGCCTACGATCTGCTGCTCTGGAAGGAGTGGTGGATTCCCCAGTCGCGGGGCGGCAAGGTGCCGGATGGCGCGGGGCGCCGGCAGCCCGTGTCGATCCCCACCCATCTCACTGCCGCCATGCGCGAGGCGGTCCGCCTCATCCTGGAGGAGGGGCTGTCTCATCGGTTTCGCCGGCACCAGGTGGCGGCCACCGCACTCCGGGCCGGACTCAAGGCCATGGGGCTCGAGATGTTTCCCGACTCCGCGGTGCTCTCGAACACCGTCTCCTGCGTCCGGACCCCGAAGGACGTTGATCCCGCAGCGGTGGTGACCCAGATGCGGAATCGCTATGGCATTCTCATCGGCACCGGCCTCGCCGAGATGCGGACGTTCACGCTGAGGATTGGCACCATGGGCCTCACCGCCAGCCCTCAGTTCGTCCTTCCCACCCTGTCCGCGCTGGAGCTGGCCTTGCGAGATCTCGGCGCCAAGGTCGAACCGGGCGCCGGGGTGGCCGCCGCGCAAGCGGCATTCGCCGACGCCACCTGATGGCCTCGAGCGTGTCCGATCCGCTCATCGTCGTTCCCGACGATTTTCCCTCGGTCTTCGAGGGCTCGGCCGCGCATCAGCGCGCGGCCAAGATCGGCGCGCTGCGCGTCTACAAGGAGCGCGGCGCCGACGACCAGGACGAGCTGATCCGCCGCATTGGCCGTGCCCGCGTCGTCATCAACATTAGGGCCCACGCCCGCTTCACCGACGGCGTGCTCGCCGCCTGTCCGAAGCTCCAAATGATCTCCATCTGGGGTACCGGGACCGACAACGTCGATCTCGGCGCCGCCGGCCAGCGCGGGCTCACCGTGTGCAACACGCCCGGCGTCAACGCCCTGGCCGTGGCCGAGCATGCCATCGCCCTCATGATGGCCACCGGGCGGCGAATCCCTCGGATCGACCGCGAGATGCGCGCCGGCAGCTGGCCGCGCGAGATGCTCACGCAGTGCCTGGGCAAGACGCTCGGCGTATTCGGCACGGGCACGATCGGCGCGCGGGTGATCGAGCTCGGCCGCGCCCTCGGGATGCGCGTCCTCGCCTGGAGCGCGCGCGCCGACGCCGAGCGGATCAAGGCCCTCGGCGCCACCCCCGCCGCCAAAGATCACATCCTCCGCGCCGCCGATTTCATCAGCCTGCACCTCCGCCTGGTGCCGGAGACTCGCGGCTTCCTCGGACGCAAGGAGTTCACCCTCGTCAAGCGCACGGCCATTCTCATCAACACGGCGCGGGGCGCGATGGTCGAACGCGAAGCCCTGCTCGAGGCCCTGAGCAGCGGGCGAATCGCGGGAGCAGGACTGGACGTGTTTCACGACGAGCCCATCAAGGTCGACGACCCCTTGCTCGGCCTCCCCAACGTCGTGCTCTCCCCCCACAACGCGGGCCAGACTCCCGAGGTCATCCAGGATGGCTTGCTGCGGGCGGTGGAGAACGTCGAGCACTTCCTCAAGGGCGAGCCGCGCGACGTGGTGGTGGCCCCCGTCCGCTGAACGCGGCTTCCGTGGCGTCGCCTCAGGATCTGCGCAGCTTCGTCGACGCGTACGGCACCGCGCACCCGGGCGAGGTGGTGCGCGTGCAGGAGGCGGTCTCGCGCGACCACGACGTGATGGCGTTGGTGCTCGAGTACGAGCGCCGCCGGCGCTATCCCATCATCCTGTTCGAAACGATCGACGGCCATGACATTCCCATCGTGTGTAACGTGGTGGCCAGCCGCCGGGCCCTGGCCTTTGCCCTCGGTGTGACCGAGACCGCGCTGCCCACCGAGTACGCGCGACGCCTGAAAACACCAGTTGAGCCGATCGCCGTGGCGGCCGCGCCATTCCGGCAGCGCGTCCTGCGCGGAGCCGACCTCGACCTCGGCCGGCTCCCCATCCCAACCTACTTTCCGGGCGACGCCGGGCGTTACCTCACCGCCGGCATGCTGGTGGCACGCGATCCCGACACCGGCGTCGAAACGGAAGGCTACCACCGCTTCCAGCTCAAGAGCCGCGATCGGCTCGGCGTCAGCCTTCACTCGCGACGCCGGATGTTCGAGTACCAGCGCCGCGCGGAGGCCAAGGGTCAGCCCTTACCGTGCGCCATCGTCCTCGGCCTCCACCCGGTGGTGTCCATGGGATCGCTTGCCTATCCGCCTGCGGACGTCGGCAAGTTCGCGGTGGTCGGCGGGTTGCTCGGCGAGCCGCTGGAGGTGGCGCCCTGTGTGGCCATCGACCTGCGCGTGCCCGCCGCCGCCGAGATCGCCATCGAGGGCGAGATCCTGCCCGGGGTGCGCGAGCCGGAGGGGCCCTTCGGCGAGTTCACCGGCTACTTTTCGCGGCGCAGCACGCAACACGTCTTCGTGGCCAAGGCCATCGCCATGCGCGACCGGCCATGGTTCCAGTCGATCGGCTCGGGCCGGGCGGGCGACCACATCACCACCTTGGGCCTCATCCGCGAAGCCGAGATCATGAACGCGCTGGCCCGGGTCATCCCCAACGTCACGGCGGTGCACGTGCCGCTCTCGGGGACATCCTCGTTCAGCGCCTACGTCGCCATCCGGCAGAGCCGGCCAGGCGAGGCCAAGCACGTCATTCCCATCGTGCTCGGGGTAGATCACTATCTGAAGCTGGTGATCGTCGTCGACGACGACATCGACGTCTTCGACGAGTCCGACGTGCTGTGGGCGGTCACCACGCGCATGCAGCCCGACCGAGATCTCGTGATCATTTCCGGAAGCCTGGGCGCCCTGCTCGATCCGAGCGCCGACGAGCGAGGGGTCACCGCCAAGCTCGGGATCGATGCGACGCGCCCCTTTGGCGAGCCCTTCGCGGAGAAGCTCGTGATGCCACCGGAGCGGATGGCATGGGCCCGAGCGCTGGTCGAGCGCCTCGAGGCCAGATCGCATGGATAGGCCGCCCAACAGGATCAGATTCCCGACGCAGCCGAGCGCTACCGCACCCTCCTCGAGATCAACGACGCCATCATCTCGAATCTGAGCGGCGATGCCCTCTTTCATTCTATCGCCCAGGCGGTGCGCTTGAATCGGCTGCTGGCGTATTCGTGGCCCGGCAACGTGCGCGAACTTCAGAATCTCGTCGAGCGGGCGTTCGTGCTGTCCCGACGCCCCGTCCTCGCGTTTGGCCGAGACCTGCTGCTCGTCGTCGACCCAGTCATCGCAGGGGCCGAGGCGAGCTCCCCCCACTGAGCCGAGGCCTCGCAGCCGCATCTCGAGGCCTTGTGAACATCCCGTTCATCGATGGACTGAGCCGGCCACGCGATAACCTGGACGATTGCTCTCGAGCGAACTGCGTGTGGAGGTATGGGTATGGGCATGAGGACGCTGCGGAGACAGCCCCCCCTCGGACGGCCCCGCGCTGCGCACGCGTTGTCAGCCCTCGTCTCGCTGCTGATGATCACGATGGTGGTCACCCCCGCCGCGGCGGCCAGCGGTCTGATCACGAAGCGGAGTCCGTACTCGGTTCTCGAGACAGTGGACCGCCTCGAGCGGGCCGCCAAGGAGCGAGATCTGGTGGTGATCGCGCGCGTGGATCATGCCGGCGCGGCGCAGAAGGTCGGGCTGACGTTGCGACCGACGCAGCTCTTGATCTTCGGCAACCCGAAGGCTGGCACGCCCCTCATGCAAAGCGCGCAGAGCGCGGGTATCGACCTCCCGCTCAAGGCCCTCGCCTGGGAGGATGAGATGGGGCAAGTCTGGCTCGCCTACAACGATCCGGCCTGGCCGGCCGAGCGCCACGGCGTGAAGGACCGTGCCGAGATTGTCAAGGCCATGACGGCTGCCCTCGAAGCCCTGACTGACGCCGCCACGAAGGGCACGCGCTGAGCCGCGTGCCCGACGCCGCCCTGAACTGGGCGCCCAGTTCCGCTTCTGTCGTATCGGGGAATGATCGGCCGTCGAATCGACACACCTGTGACAACGGCGCCCGCGACAGACGCGCACCATGCGAAGCCACCAGGGCCGGTGACGCCTGTGACTCTGGGTGACGGAGGCGGGAGGAGGGCAGCGTTACTACTCGCCGGCGGCGCCGGCACTGTGAGCCTGCTCGGTTACGCCGCGGGCGTGCCGTGGCTCGTCGCCGCGAGCCCGGCTCTTCTTCTCCCAGATTGGTGGCGGCAGCCGGTCCGGGCGGCCCATCGGGTGGCGCTGGGTGAGCTTTTCAAAAGATCTCCGGGCTGCAGATCCTCGGCGAGAGGTTTGCGGGGCCGCGTCCGGCTCCATCCGGCCGGCACATCGACTGGGACGTGCTCATCGCAACTGTCTCGCCCCGTCCCGTGGCTCAGTGCCCGTCGCGTCGAACTCGGCGAGACGGAACAAGCGGTGGCGCTGAAGTCTCTGAGTCGCTGTCACTCGCTTCCGAAGGCACACTCGCACAGCGGCGCGTACGAGCAAGGAGGCGCCGCTCACTCGTCGCCTCAGCGCCGGGCGTCGAACGGCGGCTGCGGCTCATAGTCGTAGCGGACGAGCCACCATCGGCCGTCGCGGCGCGCGAACATCCAGAAGTCGCGGTAGTAGTGGTCGCGGCCCCAGCCGTGAAATCGCTGGTTGATCTCGACGAGTGCGGAGTTGTTGACGATGTAGATGCGGTGGATCCGGTCGTCGAACTCGACCCGACCGAGTTTTGGATCGGCGAAAGCGCCCATCGCTTCAGCGCGGATGCCGGCGACGTCGATCATCCGTGCCGGTTCGTTCCACGCGCGCTGGACGGCGTCGGGAGCGTAGGCGGAGAGGATCTGTTCGATGTCCTTGCGCTCCCACCCCTCGCCGACTGTGCGGACCAGACGGACAATCGCGGCTTCGTCCTGGCCTTTCGGAACATAGTCGCGCGCGCGCACGCCGGTGGCGTGCTCGGCGGATCCGGTGGTCATTGCGATCGGTCCGAGTGCCAGTGCGACCACCAGCGCCGCAACGGGGACGATTCTCTCAGTCACGGCAAGATTCCTTTCAGCCCCGCCGGTGTCATGGGTGCCGCCGGCGGCGCCTCCCTCGTCGTCACCTCGCCCCGAGGTGGCCTTGGCGATCGACTCGCTGAATCCGCCGGATCGCGTGGCCAGGGTCGTGCGCAACGCCAGGCGAGGCTGCTTCGTTCATGCAGGCGTCCCAGAATCCGGTGCCGGTCGCCGATCGCACGCGGCCGAACGGCGGGCCCGGTGACGGCAAGCGGAGAGGTTCACTCTCTGGCCGCGAACCGTCTGATGACGTCAGTCGGTGGCGCAGCGGAACTTGGCGAACACGAACGGGTAGTGGGTCTGGAACCAGTTGCGAAAGCTCGGGCGCACGAGATCGTCGACAGTGGCCCACGAGGCCCCCTTCAAGACGCAGTGCTTTCCGTCGAAGAAGTCGGCGGAGTATCCCGGGTATCGCTCGATGTATGCCTTGAATCCTGGAAAGCCGTCGAACGGCGTGTCGGTCCACTCCCAGCCGTTGCCAACGAGCTCATGGACTCCCCAGGCGCTCGCGCCACGCGGGTACGAGCCAACTGGAGTAGGAGCCCAGCAGCGGAAGTCGAAGTTCCCTCGGGCGGGCTCCGGAGTGTCCGGCTTCCACGGGGAGGTCCGCTCGCCTCCGTCGGGCTGGCCATAGGCAGCGCGATGGAACTCCGCCTCAGTGGGTAGGCGGCCGCCGCGCCAGCGCGCGTAGGCTCGAGCTTCGGCGAGGCTGACGTAGGCGGGCCACCCTCCCACCTCGGCCAGGGGCACCAGGTCGAAAGCGGTCTGATAGAACCAGATACCGTCTCTGCGCACCCAGAACTGTGGGTGGTCGAGCCTGGCCTGCACCTTCCAGGCCCAGTCCTCCTCGCGCCAGGTCTCGGGTCGCCGGTAGGCGCCGTTCTCGACGAACTCCAGGAACTCGGCATTGCACACGGGAACGGCGCCGATCGAGAAGGCGGAGACATCCACCGACGTCATCGGGAACTCGTTGTCCCAGCCGAAGGGCAGCGCGTCAAAGTCGGCGCCGAGCGTGACGCGCCCGGCCGGGACCGCCACCGGGGGCCGCGCGACGCCGTCCCCGAGGATATACGCCGGCAGCCACGAGGGTCGCACCCTCAGCTCCGGGCTGAGCTGCTGGATCATGTAGAGCAGCGTCTCCTGATGCATCAATTCGTGCTCGACCACCATCGCGAACACGCGGCCGTTCTGCGCCATCGGATCGGTCGCCGCCCGCTCCCCCACCGCATCGATCGACTCCAGGACGGCCGCGCGCACCCGGTCGCGGTAGGCGAGCACCGCGTCGAGCTCAGGCCAGCGTGCTGGCACCTCCGGATGGTCATGGCATCGTTCCGGGTGGTCCACGTCAGGATCGATACCCCGCGAGAACATGTCGTCGAACGCGGGCGCGAACGAAGGCCGGTCCAGCATCCCCCCGCAGATGTGGATCCAGGCGAAGGCCGGCAGATGCCCGACGTAGAAGACGAAGGGATGTCGGAGGGCGATCGGCCGGGCCAGGAATGCTTCGGTCTTCAACGTCGAGAAGATGAGATCGGTGCGCTGCCAGGCGCGGAGAAGCCGCTCGGCGACCGTGCGTGTCATCCACGTACCTCCAGATACCCAATCACCCATGCGAGACCGAAAATGAGGACGCCTCGAGAGCTGCGCGTCGACACAAAAATGGTACGGGCGGCCGGCCGGCCCGTAAAGGGATTTCGCAGGCACAACGAAGAGTGGCATTGATCGCCCGGCCGCTGCAAACTAGCCTAGGGGCATGAAACTGGCGGACGGCGTGTCCGTCGGGCGCCGGCCGTGTGCGACTAGATTGACATCCCTGTCGACGAGCAGGGCCGACTCCATGAGCCCATGGCCGACGGGCGTTGGGGTCTCACCGCGCGCCCGAGAGTTCCGCCCCCCGAAATGCCCGTTGACGTGAACGCCATGACACTGGAGACGGTACCGCTGGTCGCCCGTGGCGCGCTCGAGGCGGCCGGGCTCAGCATGACCCGCTGGGACACCGACCCCGAGCACTGCGTCGCGCTGGTCCATGCGGTGCCTACCTACTAAGATCGCGCGGCCCGCTTACGAAAGGAGGAGATCCTCATGCACCCTGACCTCGTCGTCGGCCACCGCCTTCCCGACCTCGAGTTACCGGATCATCGCCACCAGGCCGTCAGACTCTCCAAGCTCGCCGACGGCTTTCCGCTCATCGTGTCGTTTTACCGGGGCTATTGGTGACCGAAGTGCGCGTGCCAGGTCAGGCACCTCACGCAGCTTCAACCGGAGCTCCAGGTCAACTACTGCAAGCTCGCCGTGGTCTCGACCGACCCTCCGGAGGTCACCGCGGCCTTCCGGGCCGGGCTGGGGGCCACCTTCACGTTTCTCTCTGACCATGAGCGGCGCGCCATCCGGCAGCTCGACATCGTCGAGGTGACTGCCGCGGGCTTCGAGCACGGTCTGGTCGCCCTGCCCTACACCTTTTCGTTGATGCCGGACCTGACGATCCACCGGATCTACGACGGCTGGTGGTTCGTGGGCCGGCCGACCCTGGAGGAGCTACGGCAGGACCTGCGCGCGATCATGCAGCGGTGTCGGAGCGACTACACCTACGCCGGCCCTCCTCTCCGCGATGGCTCATGAGCCCGACCCCGCTCCGGACGCGAGCGGGGCGCGGTATGCCCAGCCCACGCCTCGCTGGCTCTACGTGCACGACGATCTGACGGACGAGGTGAACCGGCGCGCCGGTCCCTGCTCACCGGCAGCGGCCCTCGCCCGGGAGCTTCTCGGGCTGCTCCGCGCGGACCGGGGCCGTGTGACCGTCCTCGATCTCGAGGATCAGCTCGAACGCGTCGCCAGACAGGGTCCATGGCCTCCCTTCGACCTGGCCCTCGGGATCGGGCTCGCCGGCGAGCGGGTGGCTGAGCAACTCCATGCCCGAACCGGATGGTTCCCGCGGGTGCAGCATGTTGGCATCACTCGCGAAGAGGATGGCCGCGGCGGCTATTCGCTGGTCAGTACTGTGGCCACATCCCTCGCGGACCAGCTCACCGGTCTGGACGGACACCGCTCGCTCGCCGTGGTCGACGATACCGTCTTCTCCGGGCTGACCATCCGAAGCGTCCTCACTCTTCTGCCTGCGGCGCTCGTGAAGCGTACCCGCGTCTTCTGTCTCCGTGGGGTGGGCGAGACCCTCGACATGCTGAGGACATTCTGCCCAGTCACCGCCGGAGCGGCGGCCGCGGGTCGCCGGCTCGACGAGGTCAGCTTCATCAACGCGACGGGTCTCGTATTGCGCGTGTCGATCCGCCGACGCGGGCAATCCCCGCTCGCTTTCTTCGATCGGCCGGAGTGGCTGCGAAGCTGGTTCCCGGCCTACGACGGGCAGGTGCTGGACCTCTGCCGGCGTCTGAACGCCCAGCTCGGCGAGACACGCATTGCGCGGGCGACGCGGAGGGATCATGGACAGGCGGTTTGACCTCATCGTCGTCGGGACGGGAGTTGCGTCGGGCGCCGCATCGCGGTGCCGGGAAGCCGGCTGGACAGTGGCCGTGATGGACTGGCGGCCGTTCGGCGGTACCTGCGCGTTGCGAGGATGTCGGCCGAAGAAGCTCCTGGTCAGCGCCGCGGAAGCCGTGAACGCGCCGCGCGACATGGTGGGCAAGGGCGTCCGCGCGCCGAATCTGGCGATCGATTGGCCCGAGCTGATGCGGTTCAAGCGCTCCGAGACGGACCCCGCGCCGCAGGCTTTCGCCGAAGGCTACGCGCGACAAGGGATCGAGACGTTCCAGGGCCGGGCGCGGTTCATGGGGCCCACCACTCTCGCCATCGACGGCGACCAGCTCGTCGGTCGCCACGTGCTGATAGCCGCCGGCGCCAAGCCCGCTCCGCTGCCGTTTCCAGGCGCCGAGCATCTGGTGTCGAGCGAGAGCTTCCTCGAGCTGGACGCGCTACCGCGGCGCATCGTCTTCGTCGGGGGCGGCTACATTTCCTTCGAGTTCGCCCACGTGGCCGCCAGGGCCGGGGCAGAGGTCACGATTATCCACCGGGGCCTGCGTCCCCTGGAGGGCTTCGACCCGGATCTCGTGGACCTCCTGGTCAAGCGCACCCGCGGTCTGGGCGTTCGCGTCGAGCTGGCGACAGAGGTGCGCGGGATCGACCGCGCCGACCCCGGCGTCGCCGTGCACGGGCGCGGCGACGGTGGGGATCGGCGATTCGAGGCCGACATCGCCGTGCACGGCGCCGGGCGCATCCCGGACCTGGACGACCTTGACCTCGCGCGTGCCGGGGTAGCCCGCGAGCGACGGGGCGTTACCGTGAACCAGTACCTCCAGAGCGTCTCGAATCCCGCCGTCTATGCCAGCGGCGACGCCGCGGCCAGCGGTCCGCCGCTCACGCCGAAGGCGGGACAGGACACCGAGGTGATCGCGCGGAACCT